>NZ_JBWKPP010000019.1:115712-139539 GCF_059418305.1 Acidovorax sp. GW821-FHT09B03 | reverse complement strand
CCTTCTCTTTGGTGACTTTCTCTTGGCGACGCAAGAGAAAGTTACTGCGCCGCCGGGCGCACATCCCGGCCCCCGCCCTCAACCAAAGCACAAATCAACCATCGCCCCAGAGCCAGCGCCAAAATAGACCAGGGCCAGGAGCACTAGACCCCAACCCCTACCTGTGGCAGACTCCCCGACCCAGCTCCATCACAGCGCCCCCCGGGAGACAAGCATGTTGATGACGACGACAACGAGCACCGCCTGCGCAGAGGCCACGGCTGCGGCAACCGCAACTGCAACTGCCACCGCAGCCACAGCCACAGCCACAGCCGCCCCCCGCGAAATCCTCATGGTCACCACCACGGTCGCCACCGAGGCCGAGGCCAAGCGCCTTGCCCACTCGGTGCTGCACGCGCGGCTGGCCGCCTGCGTGCAGGTGGAGCCCATCACCGCCTACTTCCACTGGGAAGGCGCGCTCGAGGAATGCCGCGAGCTGCGCGTGGCCTGCAAGACCGCCGCCAGCGCCATGCCCGCGCTGATGGCGCTGCTGCGCAAACAGCACCCCTACACGCTGCCCCAGCTCGTGGTGCAGCCATTGCAGGCATCGGCCGAATACGGCTGCTGGGTGGACGAGCAATTGGCGCCAGCACCCCAGCGCCAGGAACCCGCGATGGCCATGGCCTGAGCAAGCGGAGCAGGGCAGGGCAGGGCAGGGCAGGGCAGGGCAGGTGCATGCGCACCCCCCCAAAAAATAGTTTTCAAAAGCGTGTCCCTTTTTCGGGAACCGTTCGGCATGGTTTGGAAGGCGCTGGTGATCAATCGATCAAGCCAGTTCCTGCCACTCCAACCCAACCCGAACGAACCCGAGGAGGACGCGCATGGCGCCCGTTGATGCTGACCACCTGCCGAGCAGACGCACCCCGCTGCTACACCAAGATGCCCCGCTGCTGACCAACCGCGCCACGCCGCTGGCCCGTGCCGCGCATGCGCTGTGCGTGGGCATCGCCATCGCGGCGGCGGCATCGCCCGCCGCCTGGGCGCAAACCAGCGCTTCCGGCGGCACGGCGGCGCAGGCCGCCACGCGCAGCTACGACATCCCCGCCGGCCCGCTGGGTCCCACGCTCTCGCGCTATGCCGGTGCAGCCGGCGTCACGCTGTCGTTCGAGCCCGCGCTCACCGAAGGCCTGCGCAGCCCCGGCCTGCAGGGCAGCGTGGCGGCGGTCGAAGAAGGCTTTGCCCGCCTGCTCGTGGGCAGCGGCCTCGAAGCCGTGCCGCGCAACGGTGGCGGCTACACGCTGCGCCGCGGCGCGCCAGCGCCTGCGCCCGCAGCGGCGGGCCGCACCTCGTCCACAGACACCCAGCTGCCCACCGTGCGCGTGGCGGCCGAGCGCGAGGCCGCGTGGGGCCCGGTGGAGGGCTACCGCGCCACGCGCGGCGCGGGCGCCACCAAGATGGACGTGCCCGTGCTCGAAACCCCGCAGCAGGTCTCCACCATCGCCGCCGCGCAGATCCGCGACCAGGCCATATCGAGCGTGGCCGAGGCCGTGCGCTACAGCGCGGGCGTGCGCCCGGCGGACTACGGCATCACCGACGACGACGTCTCCATCCGCGGCTTCTACCTCACCGGCACCGGCCTGTACCGCGACGGCATGCGCCTCATCCACAACGGCTTCATGACCAACCTGGAGCCCTATGGCCTGGAGCGGCTGGAGGTGGTGCACGGCCCGGCCTCGGTGCTCTACGGCCAGTCGGCGCCCGGCGGGCTGATCAACGCCGTGACCAAGCGCCCGCGCGCCGGCATGCAGCGCGAGGTGGGGCTGGAGCTGGGCAGCCATGACCGGCGCCAGGCCACGGCCGACATCGGCGGTGCGCTCAACGCGCAGGGCACCGTGCTCGGCCGCCTCACCGTGCTCAAGCGCGAGGCCGGCACGCAGTGGGACGACCTGCGCAACGACCGCACCTACGTGGCCCCGGCCATCACCCTGCAGGGCGACCGCACCACGCTCACCTTGCTGGCGCACCACCAGCAGGACGACACGGGCTACATCATTCCCTACTACCGCAACACGCCCGCCGGCCCGGCCAGCGAGCGCATCAACGTCAACGGCCCGGGCTCGGGCCACCACAAGGAGGCCTGGTCGCTGGGCTACCTGCTCGAGCACTCCTTCAGCGACAGCCTGACCGTGCGCCACAACCTGCGCTACCTCGACGGCAGCAACCACCGCTTGGAGATGCGCAACCGCGGCCTCCTGGCCGACCAGCGCAGCATGGCCCGCCTGGCCATGGTGCGGCCCGACGCCGAGAAGACCCTGGTGGTCGACACCCACCTGGAGGCGCGCCTCAAAAGCGGCGAGGTCTCGCACCAGCTGCTGGCCGGGCTCGACTACTACCACTCCAAGCTCGACTGGCGCATCCACTCGCTCAACGGCGCCGTGGCGCCCATCGACCTGGTCAACCCCGTGTACGTGCAGCCCGACTGGGGCAACAACTACCTGAGCGACCGCGCCCTGGCGCGCAACACCCAGGTGGGCCTGTACCTGCAGGACCAGATCAAGCTGGGTGAGCGCTGGGTGTTCAGCCTGGGCGGCCGCTACGACACGGCCCGCATCGACACGCAATACGATGCGCGCCTGGCCAACAACACCGCCTTCACCACCACCCATGTGGACCGGCGCGACAACGCCTTCACCGGCCGCGCGGGCGCCATCTACCTGGCGCCCAATGGCCTGGCACCGTACGTGAGCTTCAACACCGCCTTCCAGCCACCGTTGACCACGGTGACCGCCGTGGACGCCAACGGCACGCCCTACGAGCCCGAGACCGCGCGCCAGGCCGAGGTGGGCCTGCGCTACGCCCCGCAAGGCGCCGGCTACACGCTGAGCGCCGCCGTGTTCGACCTGCGCAAGCGCAACGTGCGCACGCCCTCCACCATCAACCCGCGCTTCGACGTGCAGACCGGCGAGGTGCGCAGCCGCGGGCTGGAGCTGCAGGGCTCGGGCGACGTGGGCGGGGGCTTCTCGGTCATCGGTGCCTACACGTACCTCAACGCCAAGGTCACGCGCAGCAACAATGCACTCGAAGTCGGCGAGCGCCCGGGCGCCACGCCCGAGCATGTGGCATCGCTCTGGGGCAAGTACCAGCGCGGCCCGCTGGAGCTGGGCCTGGGCGTGCGCCACATCAGCGCCACGGTGGGCGAGCTGCGCGTCGCCACCGGCCCCATCCCCACCAACGACGGCTACACCCTGTTCGACGCCATGGCCGCCTACGACGTGGGTGCCTGGCGCCTGTCGCTCAACGTGACCAACCTCGGGGACAAGCGCTACCGCACCCAGTGCAACACCTTCCGCGGCGGCGCGGAGTTCTGCGCGCTGGGCTTTGGGCGCGAGGTCAAGGTCGCGGCGGCCTACCGGTTCTGATCCAAGGGGTGGGAAGGAGAGGGCGCCGGCAGGGCGGGCCACGCGCTTGGCCTGCCGGCCGCTTTCACTCCACTCCGTTCTGAAGCGCCATGCGCAAGCTGCTGGTACTCCTGCACCGCTGGGCCGGCCTGTTCATGGCCGTGTTCCTCGCCATGGCCGGGCTCACGGGCTCGGTCATCGCGTGGGAGCACGAGCTCGACCGCTGGCTCAACCCGGGCTTTCACTACGCTGCGCCGTCCGGTGCTCCGCTGCTGCCCGCCACCGAAGTGGCACGCCGCGTGGAGGCCGCGCACCCCGCGCTGCAGGTCAGCTTCATGCCCCTGGCGGCCGCACCGGGCCAGACCCTGGTGATGATGGTGGCGCCGCGCATGGATGCCACCACCGGCCAGCCGCATATGCTCGGCTTCGACCAGATGGCCGTGCACCCCGCCACGGCCCAGGTGCAGGGCACGCGCACCTGGGGCCAGGCCTCGCTGGCGAGCCAGGACATCGTGCCTTTCCTGTACAAGCTGCACCATACCCTGTTCCTGCCGCGTGCCTGGGGGGTGGACTGGGCTGTGTGGTTCCTGGGCGCGGTGGCCATGCTCTGGGTGGTGGACTGCTTCATCGCGCTGTGGCTGGCCTTTCCGCGCTGGCGGGCCTGGCGCAAGTCCTTCGCCTTCCGCTGGTCGCGCGGGGCGCGCACCGTCAACTTCGACCTGCACCGCTCGGGCGGCGTGTGGACCTGGGTGCTGATGCTCGTGCTGGCCGTCACCTCGGTGGCCATGAACCTGCACGACGAGGTTATGGAGCCCGTGGTCAACGTGTTCTCGCGCACCAGCGCGAGCCCCTTCGACGAGCGCCCGCGCCGCGCGCCTGCGCAGCAGGCGCCGCCGCAGGTGGACCGGGCCGAGATCGTCGAGCGGGCGCGGGCCGAAGGCCTGCGCCGCGGCTGGGCCGACCCGCCGGGCTTTCTCACCTACCGGCCCGCGTTCGACCTGTACGGCGTGGACTTCTATGTGCCCGGCATCAGCCGCCCCGGCCTGGGCCCGCCGCGCCTGTACTTCGACGGTGCCACCGGCGCCCTGGCCGGCCAGCGCGTGCCGGGTGAGGGCACGGCCGGTGATCTGTTCATGCGCCTGCAGTTCCCGCTGCACTCGGGCCGCATCGCGGGCCTGCCGGGGCGCATTCTGGTCACCGTGCTGGGCCTGGCCGTGGCGGTGCTCAGCGTGACCGGGGTGGTGATCTGGTGGGGGCGCAGGCGCGCGCGGCGCGCGTCGGAGGCCTGCTGAATGCCGGGCGCGCGCCTTCTTCTGCTGGCGCTCAGGCCTCCTGCTGCTGCGCCCGCATGATCTGGTGGCGTTGCCAGTAGTGGCCAACCTTGGCGTTGAAGGCGTCCTTCTCCTTCTTCAGGCCGCCGAGCTTGATCTTGCTGGTCTTGGCGCCGATCATGGCTTTTTCAGGGTGGGTGACGATCAGGGCATTGCCCCAGGTGCTCTCCTTGAATTCCAGCGCCTTGATGGCGTCCCAGGCCACCGTCACGCCATCGGCCGAGGTGGCGATGCCCTCGATGCTGACGGTCACCGTGTCGCTGCCCTTCAAGGCGTACTGCACCGGCGGAAAGTACTGCAGCACCAGCGCACGCTCTTCGTCGTTGGCCGGCTCGTAGCGGTAGGCCAGGCTGCGCTCGTGCTCTGCCGCAAAGGCCTGCTCGTAGGCGCCCCACATGCGCTGCTCGATGGCATCGGCCGTGAGGATCTGCTGCGCCCAGGTGGCGGCCGGCACGCGCACGACGATGGCGCCGTAGTCGCTTTCGGCCAGGGCCACGCCCACGGCGCGCATGCGCTCGGGCATGGCGGGGTGCGAGTCGAAGGGGTGGGGCACGTTGGCCGTCTTCATCTCCGATAGGAAGTCGGCCGATGCGGCATAGGGTGGTAGCCCTTGGGCCACATAGCTGGCAATGCCCAGCGCGGCGGCATCGTGCTTGCGGTTCTGGCCGAAGAGTTCGCTCTCGATTTTGGAGCGGTACTGCGCATAGGCGGCGATCTTCACCAGTGATTGTGCAATCGCATCGGGCGAGACCAACTTGGCGGCAGTGCGGTCGGCCTCAAACTCGCGTGCGCGGCTTTCGCGCGCCAGCGCCACCTCGAAGATGGTGCGGTACAGGTCGATCAGCGGCAGGAACACGGCCGTCAGGCCGCCCTCGCGCATGGCGTGGCGGTAGTGGTCGTACTGGTGGATCTTGGGGCCCAGCAGCGCGCTGCTCTGGGTGTCGCCGCCGCGCAAATGCGCCAGCTCATGGCCCAGCACGGCATCGGCTTCTGCCTGGTCGAGCAGGCGCAGCAGGGGGATGCTCACGAACAGGGTGCGCCCGGTGAGCCGCTGGTTGCCCACGGTGAGCGGCGCCTCGGTAACGAAGAAGTTGGCGTCGATGCCGGCCACGATGTTGCGCGGCGGCTCGGTCTTCAAACGCTCGGCCATGTGGCGGATGCGTGCCCACAGCAGGGGCGCATCCGCCTCGGTGAGCAACTCGCCATCGACGCCGTTGTTCAGTTGCACCCGCTTGAAGATGCCCACCACCGCCATGAAGACCCCGCACGCGACCAGGATCCCCACCAGGATGATGAGCTTGGGCCAGTACTTGTGCATGAAGAACGCCGTCACCCAGAACGACAGCCACACCGCGAGGGCGCCCTGCACGACCAGCGAGCTGGCGCTGGCCCAGGTGGTCAGGTGCCAGCCGGTGACGAAGCTGGTGTACTGCAGCCGGCGGTTGACGAAAGCCAGTGCACCGAGGCCCAGCACCGCCGCCAGCAGCGCGACCCCGGCCACCATGCTCCACAGCGACACCTGGCGCACCAGGTTGAACTGCCACAGCTCGCCGTAGGTCTCGCACAGGGCCTCGCGGTAGTCCGCCACCTCAGGGTCCTGGTTGGTGCAGATGGTGGAGGGCGGGTTGGCGCGGTAGAAGTCCTTTTGCGCCTGCTTTTCGGCCGCGGGCATGCCCTTTTCGGCATCGATGCGCTGGCTGATGCGGGCGATGAACTGGGCGTCCTCGTCGCGCTGCGCATACCCCGTGAACAGGTAGGCGGCCAGTGGGATCAAGAGCAGCGCAAGCAGCGAATAGGCCAGGTACTTGGCCAGGCCCAGGCGCAGGGCAGAAGGGATGTTCATAGAGGCACGCGAATGGTTGTGTGTGTTTTTCCGGTCCGGCATGGAGCCCGGGGGCGCGCTGGCAGCGCGCCCCTTTCCTCTCTCCATGGCAGCGGATTATCTGGACGCGTGGGCTCTGCGGCTGCGCCAGGAAGTAACACTTGGAACGGCGGCGCCGGTGTGTGACATTTGGCACGGATGCGGCGACAAATGGGTGGCCTGCCGTGGCGGCAGCCCCCGATACCGGGCGCCTGGCCACCCGTGTCGGCTGGCGATGCGCAGGCGGCAGGCAACCGCGAATTACTTCGGGCTTTTCAGGACGACTTCGGCAAAGCAGTAGTACACCATGTCGTCGTCTTCCTTCTGCTTGCAGTTGTTCTCGGCCACCTGCAGGCGGCGCGTGGTGGCCGGCAGGGGCTCGAACTGCACCTTCACGATCTTGCGCTTGCCGGGCCGGATGCTCTCCATCCCCTTCGCGCACGACCTGATGCCCGACACGCTCAGCTGCTTGAGCACCAGCCCGCTGTCCAGGTCCTTGAGCGTGAACGCCTCGGGGCGGTGGTTGGGCTGGATGCAGGCCTCCGCGATCCCGTCGCTGGTGTTGCCCACCACGATGGTCACCGTCGTGCCCTTGGGCGTGACGGTGATGTCCCGCAGAACGGTGTCGCTGTCCTCGGGCAGCGGCATGTTGAGCTTGTAGCTTTGGGCGTGGGCGCTGCCTGCGGCACCCAGGGTGAAGGCTGCCAGGACAGCGGAGGCTGCCAGAAGTTTGGTGAACACGGTGACTCTTTTCAAGGGATGGAGAGGGGATTTTTCGGCTGCAGAGCGGGCGCTGCCTGCCGCTCGCGTCACTTCCACTGCCGGCCATCGCCAGCAGCGCAACCGTACGGGGGAATGGACTTGGCAAACCGCTCCTGCAACTGTGCGCAGCCCCAGCGGTTGAGCGGCCCCGGTGCCCTGGAGTTGAGCGCGATGCCGATTTCTTCATAAGGCGACTTGGCCTTGCTGACATAGTCGTACCAGCGTTTGCCGACATACAGCGTGACCACGGCCGTGGCGATCAGGACCACGAGAAGGACTTTGAGTGCAGGGGATTTGTTCAAGAAATGGAGCCCGGTTGGAGGTGTGAAGCGCTAGGCAGGTGCGATTGTGTTGGCGTTCCCTGGCCCAGCGGCCCTGCTTTGCGCATTCGTGCCGCCAGTCGTGAAGCAATGCACACATTCGGCACATACCGTGGCCGCGGGTTTGTGCAGTGCTTGTTGCGCGTCCGCTGATCGTGCGGTGCCTGCAAGCAGGCGGGCGCAACGCCCGGGGTCGGGGCGAGTCCGTCGTGGCGCTTATGCCCGTTTGCCTCCCGGGGTTGTCGGCATGCGCTTGAAATCGTTCTAAAATAAAACTGATTCGCGTTACGGTGTTGCCGTACCCGTGTTGTCAGCCAGTGCCCGGCGGCCCTTCGCGGTCGTCCGGTGGCCCGCAGCCTCTGCGAGCCGCCTGCGCGCCAGCCAGCCAATCCCGCTCCCCCATGACCGACCCCGCGCTTGCTGCCATTGCGTGCAGCGGCTGGGCTGCGCGCGCTCCGCGCATCCATGCGCGCAGTGTCGGCGCGGTGATGGGGGCATGCATTCCTCCACCTTCCTTCGCCCACAGGCCTTCGATGATGTCCCGATCTCCCTTGTCCCTCGCGCCCGTGGCGCTGGCCGTGATGGCCCTTCTCGCCGCCAGCGCCGCCCGCGCGCAAACAACAGCAGAACCCGCCGTCGGCGCCGGCAATGCCACCACCACCAACCTGCCCCCGGTCACCGTGCGTGCCCAGCAGGACCGCACCAGCACCGAAGGCACCGAGCGCTACAACAGCACCCAGGCCACGGTGGGCAAGGCCGCGGCCGAACTCAAGGAGATCCCCCAGTCCATCAGCGTGGTCACCCAGCAGCGCATGGAAGACCAGAACATGCGCAACGTCGAAGAGGTGCTGGAGCAGACCGTGGGCTACGTCTCCGAACGCTTCGACAGCGAATCGGCCTCGTACTCGTCGCGCGGCTTCGCCATCAACAACTACATGATCGATGGCGTGCCCGCACCGGGCACCGCCGCCGCGTGGGATGCCGTTCTGTTCGACCGCGTGGAGCTGCTGCGCGGGCCCTCGGCGCTGTTCAGCGGCGTCTCCAGCTCGGGCGGCGCCGTGAACCTGGTGCGCAAGCGCCCGCAGGATGCCTTCCAGGCGCGGGGTGCGGTGCAACTGGGCTCGTGGTCCACCAAGCGGGCCGAGGTCGACGTGACCGGCCCGCTCAACCAGTCGGGCACCATCCTGGGCCGCCTGTCGGCCGCCAAGCAGGAGGGCGGCACCTACCAGAGTGGCGCCCAGCGCGACCGTTATGCGATTGCCGGCTCGCTCGACTTCAAGCTCGCGCCCACCACCAGCCTGCTGGTCGGCGCGCATGCGCAAAAGGTCGATGGCTGGCTTACCGGCGGCCTGCCTTCGTACACCACTGGCGCGCTGCTCGATGTGCCGCGCTCCACCTGGCTGGGCGCGGACTGGAACCGCTCCGAGCAGGACGAGAAGTATGTCTACGCCGAACTCACGCACCGCTTCAACGACGACTGGCGCGCCCGCCTGCACTGGAGCGGCTACCGCAACGACCAGGCCACCAACTACCTGTACCTGCCCAGCGGCCAGGTCACGCCCACCAACGGCCGCACCAGCCTGATGCTGTGGTTCAACCAGACGCGCATCGAGCAGAACGTGCTCGACGCCAACCTCACCGGCAGCTTCAACGCCCTGGGCCGCAAGCACGACGTGGTGGTCGGCGCCGACTGGCGCCGCAACACCAGCGCCACCACCTCGGGCCGCTATGCCAACTACTACGTGCAGGATGTGTACGCGCCCGACCATTCCGCCGTGCCGTACCCTGACCGCCCGGCCACGGCGCGCTCGCAGTCCGAAACCTCGCAGTACGGCCTGTATGGCCAGACGCGCCTGCGCATCACCGACCCGCTGACCGTGGTGCTGGGCGCCCGCGTGAGCTGGTACGACACGCAAAGCCGCAACCTGCTGCCCACCACCGGCGCCTGGACCACCAACCAGGTGGACCACAAGCTCAGCCCCTACGCCGGGCTGACCTATGCGTTCACCCCGCAGGTCTCGGGCTACGTGAGCTACAGCGACGCCTTCACGCCGCAGACGCAGCTGGCCTTTGGCGGCGGCGTGATCGACCCCATCGTGGGCAAGCAGCTCGAAGTCGGCGTGAAGGGCGAGTTCTTCGACCGGGCGCTGACCACCAACGCCGCCGTGTACCGCATCCGCGAGGTCAACCGCGCCCAGGCCGATCCGGTCAACACCGGCTTCTCCATCGCCCAGGGCGAGGTGGAGAGCAAGGGCGTGGAGCTCGAAGTCTCGGGCCGCATCACCAAGCAGTGGAACCTGTACGCCGGCTATGCCTACAACGAGAACCGCTACGTGCGCGACGCGTCGAGCGGCGGCCTGCCGCTCAACGCCCTCACGCCGCACCACAGCGTCAAGCTGTGGTCGCAGTACCGCTTCAACGACGGCCTGCTCGATGGGCTGAGTGTCGGTGCAGGCGTCAACGCCTACAGCAGCGCCAGCGGCGGCAACGCCACCACCAACACCCACCGCCCCGGCTTCGGCATTGTCAATGCCGCCATCAGCTACCGCATCGACCCGCGCTGGACGGTGGCGCTCAACCTCACCAACCTCACCGACAAGGTCTACTGGCAGCGCGTGTACACCACGGGCCGCAGCAACTTCTTCGGCGAGCCGCGCAACGCCAGCGTGACGCTGCGCGCGAGTTACTGACCGCAGCCCGGCGCCGCAGCGGGTATTACACGGCGGAGCAGCTGAAGCTCTCCGCCTTGGCCGGGTCGCCCTTGCCGTCATAGCGCGGGAACTTCGGGTACTCGCACACCGGGCGCTGCAGCACCGGGGTCTGCTTGCCGGCGCGCGGGTCGGCGGGTTCGTAGCGGGTGGCCACCAGCCTGTCGGGCGTGCTGCCGCGCTCCACCCAGGCGTCCATGGCGGCCAGCAGGTCGATGCTCACCGGGTCGGTGCCCGGGCCGTCCAGGTTGTGGCCGATGGAGGGCGAGGTCAGCATGCGCGCAAAGCCCTGCACCTTGCCGGCGCCCAGGCGCTGCTTCACGCTGTCCAGGTACTCGGCCGTGCGGTACACCGACACGCAGGCGTCGCCCATGCCGTACCAGATCAGCAGCTTGCCGCCGTTGTCGGCAAAGGCCGAGATATCGGGGTTGGTCGCGTCGATCAGGTTCGCCAGGCGCAGGTACGGGGCCTGGTAGCGGGTGGGGTCGTGCTGGAGCAGGTCCGCCGCAGGGTTGCCCTCCACCAGCCGTGCCGCGGCCAGCGCGGCCATGTAGTTGAACGAGTCGCGTGCCGCAAAGCTGGGGCCGAACACATAGGCCTCCCAGTCCGACGTGGCCGCGCCGCCGCGCCCATAGCCAGGGTAGCCGCGCGCGCCCTGCGAAAGGGTCACCGGCACGTCCTTGTTCGCGTAGATCAGGCGCACCGATTCGATCTGCCCGGCGGTCAGGCAGCTGTCGTTGTCCGCGCCCTTGCACAGCAGCTCGGTGGGCACGTAGTTGCAGGCGGCCACGTTGCCGATGATCCCGTCCGCCAGGCCGTCCAGTGCGTCGCAGGCCGCGGTCTCGGCCTTGGCGTACAGCGCGATCTTGGCGGGGCTCAGCCAGTTCTCGGGTTTCGAGAAGACGTGGTGCAGCAGCGTGGGCCCCAGGTTGGTCTGGTGCGCCTGCTGGCTGATGGCGGGCTCCATGGCCACCACGCCGTCGTAGTCCTTGGGGTAGTTCTGCGTGGCGGCCAGGGCCGAGCGCCCGCCGTTGGAGTGGCCGATGTGGTAGCGGCGCGTGGGCCGCTTGCCGTAGAAGTCGGCGGCGATGGCCGTGCCCACCTCCAGCACGAAGTGGTTGGCGTCGAAGGCATGGTTGCGCAGCGCCACGTCGCTCGCGCCCCAGGCAAAGCCGGGCGCCAGGTGGCCCGAGTCGGAGCTCATCTTCACGTAGCTGTGGGCCGACGCGCCGATGATGTGCTGGTACCACGGGTCGTCGGTGGGGATGAATCCGTCGAACGCGCCGCCGCCCACCGTCAGGGTCTTGCCGTTCCACACCGCGCCTGCGGGAAGCTCCACCGCCCAGTGGATGGTGGACTGGGGCGAGGAGACGATCTCGCCGCGCACGATGCACACCTCGGGCAGCAGGCCCTCGGCCGCGCGCAGCTCCGTGCGGGTGATGCTGGCGCCATGGGGCAGGGTGGCCGTGCGGTAGGTCGGGCAGGCCTGGGCCAGCGGCTGGCTGGCAGCGGGGGCACCGCTGTCGCTGCCGCCGCAGGCGGTGAGGGCCAGCGCGGCCAGGGTGGCGGCGAGCAGCGCAGGGCGGCCGCTGGCCGTGCCGGCGGTCGGTGGGGTTGAAAGCATGGAATGCGTCTCCTGTTGTTGCTTGGGTTTTCCGAAGCCTTGGGGCTCCGGGCGCAACGATAGGGACGGGTGGGTGTTTTGACGCCTCTGCAAATGCAGAGGGACAGGGAAAGTACCAGTCACCCCCTGAGTCGCTTCGCGCCTTCCCCCTTGAAGGGGGACGCCCCCGGTGCGGCGGGGCGGCCCTTGCACGGGGGCACTGGCCTCGGCAGCGACAGTTGCAAGCAAGGTGCAGGTTGCTCGGCGTAGCCACTTTGTCACTGCCGGCGCAGCGCGGCGACGAGTTCCACCTTGTTGCGCACCCCCAGCTGCGCGTAGGCGCTGCGCAGGTAGGTGCGCACCGTGGCCGGTGTCAGGCCCAGCGTGGCGGCAATGCCCTTGTACGAATGGCCATGCGCGTACAGCGTGGCGGCGCTCAGCTCGCGCGGGGCCAGCGGCGGCTTGCCGGCGTGGGGCGACGGGATGCTGATTGCCAGCAGCGGCCCACAGGCCTCCAGCCGCAGCCGGCAGGCGCGGCCCAGCGCCAGGCTGCCCGGCAACGTGGCCGGCAGGGCCGCCAGCAGTGCCGGGGGCAGGGCGGTGCCCGACCAGTCCGGGTACGCTGCCTGCAGCGCCAGCCCCACGCGCAGGCCCACGAAGAGCAATTGACCCGCGCCATCGGCCAGCGCATAGCTGTCCCACGGGCCGTTGCCTGCGGGCGCCGTCTGCAACTGCTCCAGCCGGTGCTGCCAGTGGCCCAGCAGATGCGGCACGAACTCGCCGAACAGCGCCGCCTCCTGGTCCGTGAAGTTCGGCCGGCCCGGGCCGCGGTACATGCTCACGAAGAACATCAGCCCGCTGCGCGGCATGGCCACCGTGACCGCCATGCAGTGGTACAGGCCGTGGCGCCGGCAGAAGGCATCGATGTCCGGCGGTATCTCCACGCCCTGTGGGGGCAGGTCGTCGGCGCTCTCGCGCAGCACCACGCCCAGGCGGTCCATGGACTGCTGGGCGAACACATCGGCCATGGCCAGCGCATTCCACTCCGTGGCAAAGCCCTTGGCCAGGCCGATGCTGCCGTGCAGCCAGTTGCGCGGCGGCGCATCGGCATGCCCGGCCGACACCTCGCCCCACCAGGCGGTGTCGAAGTCCACCAGCATGCTGCGCATCGTTTCCAGCGCCTGCAGCAGCAGGCCCTCCGGCGGCGCCGTGCGCGCCAGGGCGGCCAGCTGCAGCAGGCTGGCGCTCAAGGCACGCAGGGGCTCGAAGGCGGGGGCTGCCAAGCCGGCAGGCGCTGCCAGTGGCTGGGGCGGGCTCGTGGTGGGTTGGGCCTGCATGGTGGCGCCAGTCTCCTGGGATGTTGTTGTGTTCGCTCGCTCGATCGATCGGCTCTTTGGCAGGCGGCATGGTACGCAAATTCGCCCCGCAGGAGTTGAGGGGCATGGTCAGAATCCGGTTTGCGGGGGCGTGCCGAGGTGGTAGGCTGGCCGAGTGCCTGGCCCGTCCCCTTGCCAATTCGTTCATCCATGGAACCTGCCATCCACTTCCTCACCCGGCTCTTCGACGTCTCGCGGGAGCCCGACAACCCCATCAATCCCATCCGGGGCCATTCCCTGCTCGAATGGCTGCGCACGCGCGTGCCCGCGCATCTGGACATGACCGACGCAGACGCCGAAGACTGGGGCTGGTACGCGCATGTGAGCTGGGAGGGCCGCACCTACATGGTCGGCGCCGCCGCCAATGAGAGCGAGGACGGCAAGCACGAATGGGTGCTGTCGCTGACCAAGCACCGCTCGCTCAAGGAGCGCGTGCTGGGCAAGGCGAAGATGGCCGGTGCCAGCGATCCGTGCTTCGGGTTCTTCCATGGCCTCATCGCGCAGGAACCCGCGTTCGAGAAGGTTTCCGTGGAGGGGGCGAAGTGAGGCCTCGGGTTTTCGAGCCCACTTCGCTCGCACGTTGTACCTGATGGGCTGGCGCGGAGCGGCTTTGGCCGCCCTGGTATTGGTGCTGGGCTTTGCCGTGGCAGCGGGGGCTGTTGGCGAATGGCTCAGCCACCCTGCCAACCGCACGATGGGTCCGCCACCGCCGGATTTCTCAGCGCGCGAGGTCCGCATCGACACCGCACCTTCGGGCCACGTGGCGGGCTGGCTTTCTCCCGGGCAGCCAGGCAAGGGGGCCGTGCTGCTGCTCCATGGCGTGCGCTCGGACCGCACCCAGATGCTGGGCCGCGCCAGGTTCCTGAACCGGGCGGGCCATGCCACCCTGCTGGTCGATTTGCAGGCGCACGGCGAAAGCACCGGCGAGCGCATCACTTTTGGCGCGCGCGAGGCGGCGGGGGTGCAGGCGGCACTTGCGTTCCTGCGGCATGAATGCCCGGGCGAGCGCATCGCGGTCGTCGGCGTGTCGCTGGGCGCCGCCGCCACCGTGCTGTCACTGCCTTCCCCCGCGCCCCATGCGGTGGTGCTCGAATCCATGTACCCCACCATCGAAGATGCGGTGACCAACCGGCTCACCACGGTGCTGGGCCCTGCGGGCGCAGTGTTGGCGGGTCCCCTGCTGTGGCAGCTGCCGCTGCGTGCCGGGGTCTCGACCAGCGACCTGCGGCCCATCGATCACATTTCCCGGCTGGGGGCGCCCGTGCTCATTGCCTCGGGGGCGCAGGACAGGCACACCACCTGGGCCGAGACCCGGCAACTCTTCGATGCGGCGACCGGGCCCAAGGAGATCTGGCGGGTGGACGGGGCTGGGCATGTGGACCTGCATGCTTACAGCCCTCAGGAGTATGAGCGCCGGGTGCTGGGGTTTCTGGGGAAGTACCTGCGCTCGGGTGGTTGAGCCTGCGGGCGCGACCTCGCGTTTCCCCGGGTGCTGTGCTGCGAGCGGCGCGCCTGCAAGCGCCAGGCGTTCTTGAGGGCCTTCGCCAGCCCGCTCGGGCCCAGAGGCACAGCCTGCTGCCAGAGCCTGGCAGCACCGCCTTCTAACCTTGCTCCTTTCTTTTCTTGAGCAAGGAGCTTCGCATGAAGTTTGCATCCGTCCGCCTCGTCACAACGCAATTCGAGGCGCTCGTCGCGTTCTACACGCTGCTGTTGGGCACCACGGCGACCCGCCTGGCCGATGGCTTTGCCGAGGTGCGCCTGGAGGGCGCCACGCTGGCGATCTCCGAGGAGCGCCTGGTGCAATTGTTCAACCAGGGCGCCGCCACGGCAGCATCGAACCGGTCCGCCATCCTGGAGTTCGAGGTGGCCGACGTGGATGGCACACTGGCACGCATGGAGGAGGCCGCCGCCGAGATCGTCATGCCAGCCACGGTGATGCCCTGGGGCAACCGGTCTGCCCTGCTGCGCGATCCCGACGGAAGTTTGGTCAACATCTTTTCCAGGCCCGTGGCTCAGGTGCCCTCTACCTGACCTGCCTGGGCTCCGGCGACAATGGACCATGGACATCACTATCGAAAGCATCGATACCAGTGCGATGAAGCCGCTGGGGTTCACGCAGCTGCCCAGCTATCCAGTGCGGTTCTCCTCGGCCCTGGTCAGCGGCGCTGCGCGCCTTGTGCCCTTTGGGGATGACGCTTCGGAGTATCTTGGTCGAACGCTGTATGTGGAGCTTGCTCAGGAGCGGGTGAGCGGTTTTGAACGGGCTGCACCACCGCATTTTTTTGAGGAGGCAATGGTCGCGCTGGAGGAGCAAGGTTCATTTCAAGTGCATGGCCGGATTGCTTCGGCAAGGGCTACCTCCGATTCTTGCGGTTCCGTCGTGGTGACTGCAGTCGCTGGTGCTGCGGCTTTTTTCCTGTCGGACAAGGATTTCGCAGACGAGTCTCTTCAAGAAGGTGACGCGGTTACCTTCCGTGTCCATGGACTGTCTTTCTGGGACGAGCAAATTTAGATCCGCCGAACCTTTGCCTCATGAGACAACTGTCTTCTTCCTTGTCTTCCCGTTCCAAGTGGGGCCGCTTTCTCATCATCGTGTCGGGACTGCTGGTACTGGCTGCTGTCCGTTTGATGGAGGATGGGTTGTCCTGGCGGTTGGTCCTTGAAGCGTGCGGAATGATTGCATTCTTCTGGGTAACGGACATGGTCTTTTCCTCCGATTTGGCAGATGAAGTGCAGGACTGCGGAGATCATCTGATGGTCCGTCGTGGAGAGGTCACGGAGCGAGTCCTGCTGACCAATCTGCGCTCTGTCGAGGTGGACCCTGACGGGGAGGTCATGACGCTCCACTTTGTGAGATCCACTGCGTTCGGCCGGAAGATTGCGTTCAATCCGGTGGCAAGCTTGCGGCTCAACCCCTTTCGCGAGCATCCGCTGGTCGAGGACCTGATGAACCGAGCCCATGCGGCCAGGCTGCAGCTGGAGACATCCACCCATGCACTTCACCCCCGTCAACTCCCCTTTGGCCCCCGCGCCTTCCGGCGGCTACTCCCAGGCCCTGGACGTGCAGGGCGCCACGCGCTGGCTGGTCATCAGCGGCCAAATCCCCGTTGACCGGGCCGGCGTGGTACCCGCCAACTTCGCGGAGCAGGCCGACCTGGTGTGGGCCAACCTCCGGGCCCAACTCGATGCCGCGGGCATGGGCGTGGCCAACCTGGTGAAGGTGACCACGTTTCTCTCATCGCGGCAATACGCGCAGGAGAATGGCGAGGCGCGCCGGCGCGCGCTGGGCGGCCATGCGCCGGCGCTCACGGTCATCATCGCCGGCATTTACGATGAGGCCTGGCTGCTGGAGGTCGAGGCCGTGGCGGCGGGGTGACACACCTCGCTCTGTTGCCTGCGCACAGAATCGCTGGGATCAACGCGGTCCCGGCTTTCGGGTGGCGCAAGGCAAACACGGTCAATGTTGAACACTTCGCATCTCAAGGGGCATCGCCCCGCTGAAGCCTGGTTTGAAAATCGCAAGCGGGCGTTGGGGCGTGATGGAGGATAATTTGGCTCTTATAACTGTGGCTTATTGAATCGCTAGGAAAACAACGTGCTGTTAACTGATATCGCCGTCGAGCACACGCTGGCGTCTAAAAATGGAGGACCTCGTGAGACGTTTTCTGTGCATCCCTTTACGAATACTCAACGGGATTCTCTTGGTAAGTTTGAGATCGTACGTAGCGTCCGTAAGCTGGGGGATAAAGAAGTGAAGTGCTCAACATTCGTTTCGTTTCAGCAGTTGGCGGAGTTATACGCAAAAGGGGTGCTCGACGAATTCGGGTTTTCCGTTCGTATGTGTGCTGCTGGTGGCAAGTACCCCAGTACGAATCCCGTAAAAAAAATACTCCCAACCAGTATCAAACCTGGCTCACCGTTCGACCTGGCGGTTCAAGGCATCGATGTTTCAAAACCAGCTACCCGCGAATTGAGAACAGCGTTGCTTCGCACTGACATCAAGCTTTAAGGGCACACCTGTGAGTCCATCTGTTGCCGATTTAGAAATCGTCGCTACTTTCAAGCGGGCCGAGGCAGATGCTGCCCACAAGTCCGGATTGATCAAGGCTGCTGCGAAAAAGGGGCCGAAGGCCATCCAGGCAGCCGTCGACGCAGCTGCAAAGGCGGCAAAACGCCGGGACGCATACGCAAAGAAGCTAGATGCCTTGGGCGTGAGCCTCAAGGATTGAGGCATCATCCGCCGATTTCCGGGACCAGCCGCTGAGCGCAACGGTCGTCGGAACGATCATATGGCCGCTTGTGGAGCAGATCCGGGTGCTCTTGGTACCACTCTTTCATGGCCTGCATCGGCGTCCGCTCTGCCCAAACGTTGGGCGACCGCTTTCCGGAAGAGGTGACTGGCAGCTTTGGGGCACGAGCCTGCCCAAAACCCCTGCCATACTTGATATGGTGTGGTTGATTTTTCTATCCGTCGGCTTCACCTGACTCCCTTTTCGCGACAGCCCTGCATGCCTACCCCTCTCACGCCGTCCGCAAAACTACTGCAACTGCTACCCGAGGCGGTGGTGCAGACCGATGCGCTGTGGGAGATCACTTACCTGAATCCGGCGTGGACAACGCTCACCGGCCATTCGGTGGAGGCAGCGCTCGGCAGGTCCCTGCTTGAATTTGTGCATCCTGGCGACATTGGCACCATGCGCTCGGGCATGCCGGTGTTCCGGTTGCGATTTGCCGACGCGAACTATCGCTGGGTGCGTCTGAAACTCCACCCGGAGACGGATGCGGCGGAGCGGGTGATCAGCCGCCAGGGTGTCCTGATCGAGATCACCGAGGTCACCGAGCAGGTGCTGGTGGAGATTCGCCAGCGCTTTTTGCGCTTACTGGAAACCATTGATGGCGTAGTTTGGGAAGCTGAAATCGGCGTGGGCAATACTTTCCTGAGCCCGCAGGTCGAACGGTTGTTCGGTTTCTCCGTGGAGGAGTGGCGGTCTGACCCGGGCTTTTGGCGGGCGCATGTGCATCCCGATGATCTGGCGCAGGCCCTGCTTATCGATGATGCCGCCTACAACGCGACGCAAAGCTATGCCTACGAGATGAGTTATCGGCTGATTGCAAAATCCGGCAAGGTCGTGTGGGTGCGCGATCTGTGCCGTGCAGTGGTCGAACCGGGGCGGCCGAACCGCATGATCGGCCTGATGATCGACGTCACCCAGCAGAAGAACACCGAACTTGAGTTGTTGCGCTCCGAAAACCGCTATTCGCTGGCGACCCTTGGATCCAATGACGGCATCTGGTACTGGGACTTGCGAACTGACGCCCTGCATGTGTCCGGGCGCTTTCACCAGATCGTCGGGCTGGGTAGCGGCGATCATGTACACGACGGTGGATGGAGCTTTCTGGAGCAACTCATCGATCCCGAAGATCGCGTGCGCGTGCAGGCGGCCTACCGCAGGCATCTGTCGGGGAACAGCCCGAACTTTTCGGTGGATTTCCGCGCGTTCCACGCGGCTGGACGGCTGATGTGGGTCAATTGGCGCGGGCTCGCCGAGTTTGAAGACGGCGTTGCGGTGCGCATAGCGGGCTCGTTGAGCGATCTGGCTGACCGTGGCAGTTCCTACGATGCGCTGACCAGCTTGCCCGGCCGGCCGTTGTTCCGTGATCGCCTCGCGAATCTCATGGCGCTGCACCAGAACGAGGCTGCGAATGGTGATGGCGTGCCAACACGCGATGGAACCACCATGTTCGCCGTGCTGCTGCTGGATCTCAACGGGTTCAAAGCCGTCAATGACAACTACGGGCATCATGTGGGCGACCGGCTGTTGCAGCAGGTGGCGCGGCGGCTCGAATCCT
Source organism: Acidovorax sp. GW821-FHT09B03 (assembly GCF_059418305.1). Classification (NCBI taxonomy): domain Bacteria; kingdom Pseudomonadati; phylum Pseudomonadota; class Betaproteobacteria; order Burkholderiales; family Comamonadaceae; genus Acidovorax; species Acidovorax sp. GW821-FHT09B03. The sequence continues at coordinate 120,351 of NZ_JBWKPP010000019.1, read as the reverse complement.
GCGTGCGGGCGGTTGATCTGGTCGCCCGCATGAGTGGTGACGAATTCAATGTGCTGTTGGAGTCCATTGATCCCGCTGAGGCCAGCAACCGCGCTCAACAGATCGCCGCCGCCCTCGCAGCGCCTTATGTGGTCGGCGAACACACCGTGATCAGTGGCGCGAGCATTGGACTTGTCAGCAGTGCATCCAGGCTGGCGACGGTGGACGACTACCTGCGCGCCGCAGACACCGCGATGTACCAGGCCAAAAGCCAGTCATCGGGCGTGTGCGTGTTTCAATAAAAGGTGTCAGAGACGACTTCCTGCGCGGCTGTCGCATGGCTCGTTTCACTCGTCCCTTAGTGCTCCGGACAGGACATGAACCTGCCCGCGTTTTGTGCCAAAGGTCGCTGTTGTGGAGACTAGCTGACCGCAAACGAGCCTCGCAACGATTGGACGCAGCCATCACCGAATGACTCAGTTAAGCCTGAAGCGGCCGTCAACTTTTCACTCCCCAAATGGCAGCTTTTGGCCTATAGCGGCAGTCTGGCTGGTTGCACCCGTGCCCTGTGTCACCCAAGAAGGCGAGTCAGCGAAGCTGAGCAGATGCTCATCGCCGACAACCTGGGCGTGTTCGCCAGCACGGAGAAATGCCCCAGTCCTCCAGTGTGTTTGTAGGCCCGGGTCATCCCCCAGCCTGGCCGCTCAGGGCGCATCCGGAAACCGCTCCACATGCACTTCCCCCTTGCGTCCGAAGTAGCTCACATGCCGCCCGGCGATCCACACCATGCGTATTTCGGTCGCCGCTGGACAGTGGGCGCGAATTGAATTGGACAGCGGGAGCGGCTGGAACTGGACACACAGATCGGCGCTCGTGGCCATCCCAGGTCGCTGACGATGAGCGTCTGTTCAAGTTCGCTGTGTCGCCATCTTGGGTGATACAGCCCAAAAGCGTGACCAGCTAGACTTCCGCTTTCGGTCAGAATGCATCTTGAAACTTGCACCCCCCCGTGCATGAATCAGCCAATCGTCTCTCGGTTCTACAGAACCGTTTCTATCGGCGCGGTGCTTGCAGGGGCAGGCTCAGGCTGAACGTGTTGCGGTACTGCACGTTCAGCGGCCCATTCACCATCTGCCAAGCGTATTCGGCGCCAATGGCCAGCGCCCGGCTGCGCACGTTGGCCAGGCCCTTGCCCAGGCTGCGTTCCGAGTGCGTGTCGGGTGCGGGGCCGGCATAGGGCTGGCCATCGTCGCGCACCCACACCATCACAAAGCCGGACTGCGTGCCCGTGGCAATCTCGATGGCGCGCGCCCCACTGTGCTTGACGATGTTGGTCAGCACTTCCTGCAGTATGCGCAGTATGTGCAGCGCGCTCTGCGGGTCCAGCCAGGGCAGGGGCGGTATGTCCTGCACGCGCCAGTGCAGCGTGAGCCCGGCAGCCTGCAGGCGTGGCCCCAGCCGAAAGCGCAGCGCTGCCAGCAGGCCCAGCAGGTCCGTGTCGGCGTGCTCCAGCGAGTCGATGGAGAGCTTGAGGTCCTCGATGCATTCGGTGAGCACGCGGGCCATGTCGGCTTCGGTGAGCTGGCTCTCCTGCGCCATGCGCAATGCGCTCAGCAGCGATGAGCCGATGCCGTCGTGCATCTCCTGCATCAGGCGGCGGCGCTCGGCGTCCAGCGTCTGCTGGCGCTCCAGCGCGCTCAACTGCTGGTAGCTGGCAGCCAGTTCCTGTTCGCGGGCGGCAAGGCGCCGCTCCAGCTCGGCGTTGGCCACTTCCACACCATGGATGGCGCCCACGTACTTTCGGTAGCCGATGGCCAGAAAGGCGGCGAGCGCGCCGATGGAGGTGTAGGGCGTGAGGTACGGGGGCCCGGTGTCCAGTACATAGCTTTGCAGCAGCAGGTCGTACACGCCCGCGGGGATGAAAAGCAGCATCCAGACGGCCAGCATCCGCCCCGTCAGCGTGCCCGCGCTCCAAGCCACCCGGCTCCCGGAGACGACGACCACGGCCAGCAGCAGCATCGCAGCGGCAGTGGCCAGCGGCAGGACTGCATCGATCTGCAGCAGCCAGGGCAGGGGCAAAGTGACCACCGTCGCGCCCGATTGCAGCAGCACCATGGCGCGCTCCAGCCGGGGCCGGCGCTGCCCGTGGACGCGCAGGATGAACAGGTAGATGAACACCATCGACCATCCCAGCGCGTTCACCGTGAGCCAGCCGAACCAGGCCTCGGGCAGCAGCAGCGGTTGGTCGCCCAGGGTGAAGTGAACCATGCGCAGCCCGTGGGCCAACGATGCGGCAAAGAACAGCAGATAAGGCGTGTCGCTGCGGCGCACGCACCATACAGCCAGCGCCATCAGGCCCAGCGCCACGTACACCGCCGAGACAATGGCCAGCAGGTCCACCTGCAGCCAGGTGCGCAGCCGGTAGGCGGGCAGCAGCTCGGGCACCGGGCCGATCCACGCCCTGGACACAGCGCCGCCCACTGCGGCCTGGCTGGCCATGCGCAGCAGCACCTCGCGCGGCGCGGTGGCAGGGCCGGTGGCGGTGGTGCCGTGTGCCGGCGCTGCGCCTGTCGTTGCTGCAGGCAGGGGCTCCCACAGCGGCTGGTTGAAGCTGTTCCACACCCGGCTGCCCCCCTGCTCGCCCGTGCCGAGCACCAGAGCGCCGTCAACGTACACGGCCACGTTGCCGATGGTCTGCCAGCGCGGCAGGTACAGCGCAGCGGCTACCGCACCGGGGCCTTGCAACGCCTGCGGCACGGGCAGCCGGTACCACACCACCTGTGGCAGCGTGCTGAGCGAAGCGGCGGTCTCGGCGACAGAGCGCGAGCGCGCGTGCGGCAGCGCGACGGACTTGCCGGCGGTGACGTCCAGCGCCTCACGTGGCACCGAGGCCGGAGCATCCCACCCGGCGCCGGGTTGCTCAAGCAGCACGGCCTGATCGATGCGCCATGGCGTGTGCGTTGGGCCAGCCGGCGCACTTCCCGCCAGAATCAGCAGCCCCGACACAAGCCACAGGGCGCCGCAGGCGGCCAGCCAGGGGCCCATGCGGCCGCCGGCATGGTCCGCCAGCCGGGCCTCAGTGCGCAAGGAAGCCATGGCGCTGCGCTTCGATGATGGCCTCGGCCCGGGTGCGCACTTCCAGCTTGGCATAGATGCGGCGCACGAAGGTCAGCACCGTGGTGTGCGATATGCCCAGGGCTGCGGCGGTCTCCTCTGCGGTGAAGCCCTTGCTCACGCGCAGCAAAACCTCGTGTTCGCGCGGCGACAGCGTTACCGTGGGCCGGGCCGGCGGTGCCGCCACCTCCTGCACCGCGGGTGCCTCGGCCTGCACCTCGCGCGGCGCCTGACGCAAGGCCGTGCGCGCGAGGATCTTGCGCGCCACCATCGGGCTGATGGGGCTGCCGCCAGCGTGCACGCTGCGTATCTCGTTGACCAGCCCGGGGGCGGTGGCGTCCTTGAGCAGGTAGCCCATGGCACCGGCCTCGATGGCCGGCAGCACATGCATCTCGTCGCCGAAGATGGTGCTCACCAGCACGCTGCACGCGGTCCATTGCTGGCGCGCCGCGGTGATCACGTCCAGCCCCGAGCCATCGGGCAGGCCCAGGTCCACCAGCAGCACGTCCACCGCCTGGCGCGGCAGCAGCGCCAGCGCCTGCGCGCGGCTGGCGGCCTGCAGCACCAGGTGCATGTCGGGTTGCGCCGAAATCGCCCGCTCCAGGATGGCGCGGGTCTTGGCGTCGTCCTCCACCACGCCCACGCGGATGGTGGATGCGGGCATCGGCAGGGGTGCAGGCTCGGGCGCGGCGTCGGGGGCAGCAGGCATGGCCGAGATTATCGACAGCGGCGCCCCGCTGTCTGTCATCAGTTCTGAGGACAGACAGGCGGCGTGAAAGCCTCTAGATTCGCAGCCGCACCCAGGTAACCCGTCCCACAGGGCCCGGTTACCCCCTGATTCGACCAGAAGGCCACTTCCATGGACACCCACGCCACTTTCACTGCGCCGCGCCGTCACAGGCTTTCTTGGTTTGCCATGGGGTTCCGATGGGCGCAAGCGTTGTTGCTGACCTGGCTGATGGCAGTGTTGCCTGCCCACGCACAGGCGCCTGAACCTGCCTCCGTGCTGGGACAGCCTGTTCAGCAAATGGCCACAGGGACAAACCACTCCTGTGCGTTGACAGCCGCTGGGGCCGTCCTGTGCTGGGGCTACAACGGAAACGGCCAGCTGGGCGATGGCAGCACCAGCCAAAGACTCACGCCGCAGCCCGTGACGGGCCTGGCCAGCGGGGTGGCGGCCATGGCGGCAGGGAGCCAGCACACCTGCGCGCTGACCACGGCCGGGGCCGTGCTGTGCTGGGGCCTCAACTTTTCCGGCCAACTGGGCGATGGCAGCACCACCAGCAAGAGCACGCCGCAGCCTGTGACGGGCCTGGCCAGCGGGGTGGCGGCCATTGCGGCAGGGAACCAGCACACCTGTGCGCTGACCACGGCCGGGGCCGTGCAGTGCTGGGGCGGCAACGACCAAGGCCAACTGGGCGATGGCAGCACCACCGACAAAACCACGCCCCAACCCGTTACAGGCCTGGCCAGCGGAGTGGCGGCCATTGCGGCAGGGGGCAACCACACCTGCGCGCTGACCACCGCCGGGGCCGTGCTGTGCTGG
>NZ_JBWKPP010000019.1:71509-115612 GCF_059418305.1 Acidovorax sp. GW821-FHT09B03 | reverse complement strand
AAGCACGCCCCAGCCCGTCGCGGGCCTGGCCAGCGGGGTGGCGGCCATTGCGACAGGGTACTACCACACCTGCGCGCAGACCACGGCCGGGGCCGTGCAGTGCTGGGGCTTCAACGGCCAAGGCCAACTGGGCGATGGCAGCACCTCCGACAAGATCACGCCGCAGCCCGTCACGGGCTTGGCCAGCGGGGTGGCGGCCATGGCGGCAGGGAACCAGCACACCTGCGCGCTGACCACGGCCGGGGCCGTGCAGTGCTGGGGCTACAACTTATTCGGCCAACTGGGCGATGGCAGCACCACCGACAAAACCACGCCCCAGCCCGTGACGGGCCTATCCAGCGGAGTGGCGGCCATTGCGGCAGGGGGCAACCACACCTGCGCGCTGACCACCGCCGGGGCCGTGCTGTGCTGGGGCCGCAACGCCGCAGGCGAACTGGGCGATGGCAGCACCACCAACAAAAGCACGCCCCGGCCCGTCACGGGCCTGGCCAGCGGGGTGGCGGCCATTGGGGCAGGGAACCAGCACACCTGCGCGCTGACCACGGCCGGGGCCCTGCTGTGCTGGGGCGACAACTTTAGCGGCCAACTGGGCGATGGCAGCACCACCAGCAAGATCACGCCCCAGCCCGTCACGGGCCTGGCCAGCGGGGTGGCGGCCATTGCGGCAGGGAGCCAGCACACCTGCGCGCTGACCACGGCCGGGGCCGTGCAGTGCTGGGGCGCTAACCTTAGCGGCCAACTGGGCGATGGCAGCAATACCCAAAGAAGCACGCCCCAGCCCGTGACGGGCCTGACCAGCGGGGTGGCGGCCATTGCGGCAGGGTACCAGCACACCTGCGCGCTGATCACGGCCGGGGCCCTGCAGTGCTGGGGCGCCAACAATTTTGGCCAACTGGGCGATGGCAGCACCACCAACAAAAGCACGCCCCAGCCCGTCACGGGCCTGGCCAGCGGGGTGGCGGCCATTGCGGCAGGGTACCAGCACACCTGCGCGCTGACCACGGCCGGGGCCGCGCAATGCTGGGGCCTCAACTTTTACGGTCAACTGGGCGATGGCAGCACCACCGACAAAACCACGCCCCAGCCCGTCACGGGCCTGGCCAGCGGGGTGGCGGCCATTGCGGCAGGGATCCGGCACACCTGCGCGCTGACCACGGCCGGGGCCTTGCAATGCTGGGGCTTCAACGGTTCCGGCCAACTGGGCAACGGCAGCACGGCTGACCGCGAGGTACCAACGCATATCGCCGCAGCGCAGTCCATCGACTTTACAGCGGCAGGGGCACCTGCCTCGGGCGCCTCAGCCACCCTGTCGGCCAGCGCCAGCAGCGGCCTGCCCGTGGCGTTTGCATCCTTCACACCCGGTGTGTGCACGGTGAGCGGCACCACGCTCACCGTGCTGGCCGGCAAGTCCGGTTATCTGTGCGGTGTGCAGGCACGCCAGGCTGGCGGCGCGGGCAGCGATGGCGCGTACTTCGCGGCGGCACCCAGCCAGTCGCGCCTGTTTTCCATAGGCGCGGGGGTGCCCGGTGCCCCCACCGCGGTCACCGCCAGCGCGGGCAATGCCCAGGCCACAGTGGCGTGGACTGCCCCGGCCAGCGATGGTGGCAGCACCATCACCGCCTACACCGCGGTGGCAGTGGCGGATGCGAGCAAGACCTGCACGGTCACTACCGGCAGCCCGCTGCCCACCACCTGCACGGTGCTGGGGCTGGCCAACGGCACGCCCTACACCTTCACGGTGAAGGCCACCAACGCAGCGGGCGAAAGCCTTGCCTCCAGCGCCAGCCTGGCCGTCACGCCCACGGCCCCGGTGGTCGTCGGGCCACCCGCAGACGACCCCGGCCCGGGCGCGCTGCCCATCGACACGCCAGCCATCACCACCATCACCGATCCATCGCGGCCCATCGTGATCGGCCCCGGCGGCGCCGGTGCCACCATCGTGCTACCCGGCACGGGCACCACGCCGGTCATGCTGCAGATCACCGCCAACGGCCAGCCCCTGAAGGTGCAGGCCACGCCAGGCACGCAGCTGCAGGTATCGCGCGCCGATGGGCAGACCGTGCTGGTGCTCACGGTGCTGCAGGGCTGGGCATCGATGGCCAGCACCAGCGTGGGCCAGCCCATGGCGCTGGCGGGGCCGGTGTTGCTGCGCTCGGGCGTGGCGGACACCACCATCGAGGCCCAGCCGCTGGCGGTGGCTGTGCTGGTGGGCTCGCTCAACGCCCCCCTTGGCAGCCTGCCAGCGCTGGGCAGCATGGGCCTGCAGGCGGGCGAGCGGCTGGCCGTGAATGCGGCCGGTGCCGTGGCTTCGATCACCTTGGGTTCGCTCAAGGGCGACACCCGGCAGCCGGGGGATGCCATAGCTTTTGCGGGCCTGCCAGCATCCATCACGGTGGACAACACAGCATTCGCCCGATTGAACGGGGCGCTGGCGCGCCTGTCCGGCGGCAACCTGGCGCAAGGCCTTGAAGTCGCCGCCTCCGGCGTCTACCTGGCGCGCGATGGTGGCCTGGTGTTCCAGTTGCTGCCCACCCTGCCCATCACCATCGATGCCACGCTGCCCGATGGCCTGTCATTTACTCCCCTGGGCCTGCTGCGCTGGGTGCGCGGCGGGGTAGTGGTGCACTTCGCCCCCGCAGTGGCGGACTTGGCCGGCCTGGCCAGCGCGGTCACCACCGCTTTGCCGGATGCGACGCTGAAGCTGGGCGCCGAAGGCGTGCTGCAACTGCGCACGGGCGGGCATACCTATGTGCTGCGGCCCGACTGGACGGGCGGTGGCACCACCACCAGCGGCACGCCGCAGATCGGCGTGGACGGGCAAGGCCGGATCTTTTTGCAGAACAACGGCAGTACGCGGCAATGGCTGTTTCCATCGCTGCTCAACCCCACGCAGGCCCAGGCGATCTTTGCGGCGGCGGTGCCCGGCGCCACGCTGGTGCTACAGCCTGCATCGAGCGAAGGCGCCTTCACCGTTAATCTGGCTGGCCAGCCATGGCACCTTGTGCCGCAGTGGGTGCTGCCCACGGGCCCGGCGGCCCAGGTGCCATCGCAGGCGAGCGCCTGGTGGATGGGGGCAGACGGGCTGCTGTACCTTAAGCTGGGCGCGCAGGTACAGAACGTGCGCCTCTCAGATTGAGCAGTTGGCGAAAGGTGGGTGCGAGTTCAGAGCCGCCTCAAGCAAGCTATTGCTGCGACAGGATTCACCTCGTCGAAAGACGGCTCTTGGTCGATAGCGGAAGTTTAGCCCACCGTCCCCACTATCCTCCACGATGGGTTGTCTGCCATCTGCCATCTGCCATCTGCCGCTCTATGCTCCCGGTGCCGAACTCTGTGTCCACGGTGCCGAACTACATGTCCAAGAGAGCCGAAATACGCACACACCATGTAGCCCACGCAGCCCGCGGCGCGGGAGAGCGTGAGGAACTCCGGGTACATCACCTCGCCGCGTTGCGCGCCGCGGATGGCGGCCTGGATGCCTGCAGCGTCGAAGGCCTCGGCAATGGGCGTGGCTGGCGGTGGCGGCAGGGCCACGGCATGGGTCTCCCCGCTGGGCAGGTAGTAGGTGGTGGCCTCGCTGCGGTAGTCCGCAAAATACGCCTCCACGCCGGCCCCGGTGAGGGCCTGCACGATGGCGCCGAAATGGGCCGTGCCGTCCTTGGAGGCCTGGGCGCAGCGTTCGATGGTGGCGATGGTCGTTTCGTTCATGGGCGTCTTTCAGGGATGGGTTCTTGGATTCAACTGCGCGGCACCTGCTGCCATTGGTGCAGGCGCACCATCTCCTGCAGCAGGCGCGCCAGCTGCTGGCGCTCGGCTTGGGGCAGGTGGCCGAAGAACTTCTCGTCGTTGGCTTCGGCTTTGGCGGCCAGCACGGGCACCAGGGCGCGGCCGGCCGGGGTAAGCGACAGGGTGTGGCTGCGCGCGTCCGTTGGCGCACCCGCGCGTGCCACCAGGCCCTGGTCCTCCAGCCGGGCCACGACCTTGGAGACGGCGCCCTTGGTCATGCCCAGGGCCTGGGTCAGCGTGGCGTGGGTGGCCGCGCCTTGCGGGCCGCCATCGCTGGCGTCGAACAATGTGCGCAGCGCCACCCAGTCGGTGACGGACACGCCCGATGCCTCCACCGCCTGCTGGAACCCGGCCGACACCTTGTTGGAGACAAAGCGCATCCAGTAGCCCAGGTGGGCTTCTAGGGGGCTGGGCGGGTTGGTTTTTTTCATGATTTGTTTCTTGGGAAACTATTTCGTTGGCGAGTGTAGTTTCCTTGGAAACAAAATACAAGACCCACGTTCGTGTAGCCTGCCGCACCATGGATTCGCTGATCACCGCCGCCGCCCGTGCGCTTGCCGCCGGCGATGCGCTGGGCGCGCTGCAGCGGGTGGCCCTGCGCGATGACCCGCCTGCGCTGGCGCTGCGCGGCATTGCCATGGCGCAGCTGGGCGAGCACCCCCGGGCGCGTGAGCTGCTGCGCCGCGCGGCCAAGGGGTTTGGCGCGCACGAGGAACTGGCCCGCGCCCGCTGCGTGGTGGCCGAGGCCGAGGTGGCCCTGGCCCAGCGCGACCTGAACGGCCCGCCGCATGTCCTGGTGGCCGCTGCGGCGGCGCTGGCGGTGCGCGGCGACCGGGCCAACGCCCTGCAGGCAAGGCTCATCGCGGCGCGCCAATGGCTGCTGATGGGCCGGCTGGGCGAGGCCGCGGCCCTGCTGGCCCCCATCGAACTGCAGGAGCCGGGCATGCCGCCCGCGCTGGCCGCGGTGGCGGGGCTCACCCGGGCCGAGCTGGCCCTGCGCTCGCTGCGCGTGGCCGCGGCACGCGATGCGCTGGCCCAGGCGCGCGAAGCGGCCGCGCATGCCCGCGTGCCTGCACTGGTGGTCGAGGTCGATGAAGCCCTGACCGCGCTGCAGCGCCCCGCAGCGCGGCGCCTGCTGTCGGGCGATGGCGGGGCCGCACAAGAGCAGCCGCTGCGCCTGGACGAGGTGGCGGCGCTGCTCGCCTCGGATCTGCTGGTGGTCGATGCCTGCCGGCACCGGCTGGGCGCTGGGGCGGCGGAGGCGCCAGAGGGGCAGGGCGGTGGTGCGGCCCCCACTTGGCTGTCCCTCGCGCGCCGGCCCATCCTGCTTGCCCTGGCCTATGCCCTGGCCCAGGCCTGGCCCGGCGATGCGGACCGCGATGCGCTGATCGCCAGCGCCTTTCGCACGCGCGAGGCCGACGAAACCCACCGTGCCCGGCTGCGCGTGGAGCTGGGCCGCCTGCGTGCGCTGGCCAAGCCCTGGGCCCGCATCGAGGCCACGGCGCGTGGCTTTGCGCTGCGGCCCCTGGATGGGCGCGAGGTGGTGGTGCTGGCGCCGCCCATCGCGGGCGAGCAGGCCTCGCTGCTGGCACTGTTGGCCGACGGTGCGGCCTGGTCCACCTCGGCCCTGGCGCTGGCGCTGGGCGACAGCCAGCGCACGGTGCAGCGCGCCCTGGCCGAACTGCAGGCGCAAGGCCGCGTGCGCTCCATCGGCCAAGCACGCACGCAGCGTTGGCTGGCCCCGCCCCTGGCGGGATTCACGACAATCTTGTTACTCCCTGGCGTTCGCTCATTTGAATAGAGTTCATCCATCGCCCCCCACAAGCCGGGGTCGAACCCCAAAGGAGTACCCCATGCCCATCACCGACTGCAGCCCCGACAGCGCCAGCCGCACCGCGCCCACGGGCGTCCCCGCCCGCCCCGCCGAGATCGTGCGCGAGTACGGCCCCTTTGCCGGTGCCCGCACCGTGGCCGGCGTCACGCACGACGGCCAGCGCGTGTGGGCCGCCACGGGTGCCAGCCTGGTCGCCTTCGACCCCGCCAGTGGCGAGACCACGCGCACCCTGGGCCTGCCCTGCGATGCGGGCATGGCGTTCGACGGCCAGCACCTGTACCAGATCGCCGAGTCGCGCATCGACAAGATCGACCCGGCCACAGGCGCCGTGGTGGCCTCCATCCCGGCCCCCGGCAAGGGCGCCGACTCGGGCCTCACCTGGGCCGAGGGCAGCCTGTGGGTGGGCCAGTACCGCGACCGCAAGATCCACCAGATCGACCCCGCCACCGGCGCCATCCGCCGCACCATCGAATCCAACGCCTTCGTGACCGGCGTGACCTGGGTCGATGGCGAGCTGTGGCACGGCACCTGGGAGGGCGATGCCAGCGACATCCGCCGCATCGACCCGCAAAGCGGCGCCGTGATTGAGCGCCTGCAGATGCCCGCCGGCACGGGTGTGAGCGGGCTCGAATCCGACGGCGCCGACCTGTTCTATGCCGGCGGTGGCGAAAGCGGAAAAGTCCGCGCCGTCCGCCGCTCCAAAGCGGCATAGCGCCCGGCGGGCCAGCCGCGGCCCGCTCTCCCTCATCTCACCAAAACCCTGTGCAGCAATTGCCCCATGTCGGGCAGTTGGAGCCGCCGCATGGGCCCCTGTTCGACAACCCCGTGAAGGAGCACCTTATGACCGAGACCCAGACAACACCCACCCACCACCCCGTCGTCCCGCGCAGCGAATGGCTGGCCGCGCGCCAGGCCCTGCTGCTGCGCGAAAAAGAGCTTTCGCGCCAGCAGGACCGCATCGCCGCCGAACGCCGCGCGCTGCCCTGGGTGCGGGTGGACAAGGCCTATGCCTTCGACACCACCGCCGGCCCGCGCACCCTGGCCCAGCTGTTCGACGGGCGGCGCCAGCTGCTGGTGCAGCACTTCATGTTCGTCCCCGGGTGGGAGCAGGGCTGCCCGAGCTGTTCGTACATGGCCGACCACATCGATGGCATGAACATCCACCTGGCGAGCCGTGACATCACCCTGGTCGTCGTGTCCCGCGCACCCCTGGACCAGATCGAACGCTTTCGCCAGCGCATGGGCTGGCGCTTCCACTGGGTGTCGTCGCACGGCAGCGACTTCAACCACGATTTCGGCGTGAGCTTCAGCACCGATCAGGTGGCGCGCGGCGAGGTGCCCTACAACTACACGGTGCAGCGTTTTCCGGCCGAAGAGGCGCCGGGCATCAGCGTGTTCCACAAGGAGCCGGGCGAGGGGGCGGAGGTGTTCCACACCTACTCCACCTACGGCCGCGGGGTGGAGGTGATGATGGGCACCTATCCCCTGGTCGACCTGACCCCCGTGGGCCGCAACGAGCCCAACCCCGAGTACACCATGGACTGGGTGCGCCACCACGACCGCTACGAGGGCGCCGCGCCGTTCCAGCCCGCGCCATCGCCGCTGGCAGCAACGGCACAAGCGGTGGGCGCCACGGCCGGCGGCTGCTGCCACGCCCAGGCCTGACGGGGGCACCGCCATGGAAGCGCTGTGGCCCTGGCTCGCCATGGCGGGCATGGGCGCCCTGCACGGGTGCGTCGCCGCCACGCGTCGGGCCCATGCCTTGCAAATGCTGCTGCCCCTGGCGGCCGGGCATGCGGCCGCCGTGGCCTGGGTGCTGGCGGGCGCGCTGGGCGGGCTGGCCCTGCCGCAGGCCCTGGCCTGGGTGCTGGGCCTTGCCGCCATAGGGCTGGCGGCAAGGCAATGGCGGCAACGGCATGCCGCGGTGCATGCCGGCCTGGCGCTGGGCTGCTTTCTCGTCTCGCTGCTGCATGGTGCGGGGCTCATGCTGGTGCCCGCGCTGGCGCCGCTGTGCCTGGGCGGCCCGGCACCGGGGCAGGGCGCAGCGTTGTGGACCAGCCCCGTGCTGCTGGATGTGCTGGCCGCGATGGCTGCACACCTGGCGGCCATGCTCGCGGTGGCGGCGGCGGCCGGCACCGTGGCGGGCCTGGCCAGCCGGGGCGCGAGAGCCTGCGCACTATCTGCTGCGAGACCCTGCGCAGACGCAGGGGGTCATTGACCGCGCTCTCCGGCCCACAGCGCCTCCGGCGCGCGCATCGCGTCTGCCAAGTAGCCCACCATCGAGGCGATGCGGCCCGACACCGCCGACTGCTTGTAGTACACCGCGCTCACCGGTTTGGTCTTGGCCATCACCACCTGGGACAGCACCTCCACCAGGCGGCCCTCGGCGAGGTCGCGCGCGGTCATGAAATCCGACAGGCAGCCGATGCCCATGCCTGCGATCGCCAGCTCCCGGATGGTCTCGCCGCTGCCCGACATGATGGTCGGCTCGATGCGCAGGGGCTGGCCGTCGCCGGCCAGCAGCGGCCATACGTTCAGCACGTCGGGCTGGATGAAGCCGATCAACTCGTGGTTGCGCCGCAGGGCATCGGCGTCCTCGGGCACCCCATGGCGAAGCAGGTAGCCCGGGCTGGCCACCAGGCGCACCCGGGTGTGCCCCAGGAGCCGGCTGTGCAGGGTGGAATCCTTGAGCTCGCCGATGCGGATGGCCAGGTCCACGCGGCGCTCCAGCAGGTCGATGAAGCCCTCGTTGCTGTGCAGCACCAGCTCCACCTCGGGGTGCTGCGCGCGGTAGGCCGGCAGCAGCGGCACCAGCACATGCAGCATGAAGGGCGAGGCCGCGTCGACGTGCAGCGGGCCGGACGGCCGGCCGCGCCGCTCCATGAGCCGGTCTTCGGCAATGCGCACCGACTCCAGGATGCGCCGGGCGTCCTTGGCAAAGCCGCAGCCCTCGTCGGTCAGGTGCAGGCGACGGGTGGTGCGCTGCAGCAAGGTGGTCTGCAGCTTTTCTTCCAGCCGCGCCAGCAGCCGGCTGGTGGTGGACACCGGCTGGCCCAGGTGCTCGGCCGCAGACGTGAGCGAGCCCGTGTCCACCACCGCGAGAAACACCTCCACCTCTTCCAGCGTTGCCTTCATATTCCCGAAATCCAGAAAAGTATTTTCTTGATTGTCCACTTTACTGGGAAAGACTGCTTGCCCACAATCAGCCCATCCGGGAAAACCCGCAACCCTCTCTGAATCCCATGCACGCCCAACCATCCCCTGTCCCGGCCGAATCGGCGCCAGATACTTCGTCCTCTGCGTGGCCGCTGGCCGCACTCTCCATCGGCGCATTCGGCATCGGCACCACCGAGTTCGGCCCCATGGGCATGCTGCTGGACATTGCCAAGGGCGTGGATGTGTCCATCCCCTCGGCCGGCATGCTGGTGTCGGCCTACGCCATCGGCGTGACCCTGGGCGCCCCATTCATGACGCTGCTGCTCGGCCGCTGGCCCCGGCGCCGGGCGCTGGTGCTGCTCATGGCCATCTTCACGCTGGGCAATCTGCTGTCGGCCATGGCGCCGGGCTATGCCAGCCTGATGGTGGCGCGCATCGTCACCAGCCTCACGCACGGCGCCTTCTTCGGCATCGGCGCCGTGGTAGCGGCCAGCCTGGTGCCGCGCGACAGGCAGGCCAGCGCCGTGGCCACCATGTTCCTGGGGCTCACGCTGGCCAACATCGGCGGCGTGCCGGCGGCCACCTGGCTGTCGGACAGCCTGGGCTGGCGCACCTCCTTCGCCGTGATCGCCACGCTGGGCGTGCTGGCCATGGCTGCGCTGCGGCTGGCCCTGCCACCGGGCCAGGCCATGCAGGCGCCCATCGCCATCCGCTCGGAACTGCGCGTGCTGCGCCGGCCGGTGGTCGTGGTGGGTTTGATGACCACGGTGCTCAGCTCGGCCGCGATGTTCGCGCTGTACACCTACATCAACCCCGTGCTCAAGACCTTTTCGGGCGCCACGCCGGGCGAGATCACGGGCCTGCTGGCCCTGGTGGGCGTCGGCTTCACCATTGGCAACACCGTGGGCGGCAAGCTGGCCGACCGCTCCGTCGACAAGACGCTGGTGGGCTTTTTGCTGCTGGTGGCCGCCAGCATGGTGGTCTTCCCCTGGCTGGCCACGAGCAAGCTGGGTGCGGCCATCGGCCTGGTGGTCTGGGGCACGGCCGCCTTCGCCCTGGTGCCCCCGGTGCAGATGAAGGTGATGCGCGCCGCGGCCGAGGCGCCCAGCCTGGCATCGTCGATCAACATCGGCGCCTTCAACCTGGGCAACGCCATCGGGGCGGCTGCGGGCGCCATCGTGTTGGGCAGCGGCCTGGGGTACCACAGTGTCATGCTGGCGGGCGCAGGCCTGGCCGTCATGGCCCTGGCCCTGGTGGTCTGGTCGGGGCGCAGCCCGGTGGCTGCGACCCGGCCGGTTGCCGAATGCGCTTGAGCTAACCCAGCCGGCGTTCTTGCCGCAACTGCGTGCCGAGGCGCCGGATCTCCGCCTCGCCCTGCGCGAGCGCGGCGCGGCTGGTGTGCACGGAGTAGCGGCCCATCACCAGTTCGTGCGGGTGCTTGGCGGCCGAGCCCAGCACGAAGTGCGTGTCGCCCCGGGCCGTGAAGTCGATGGCGCCTTCGGACTCCTCGAACACGGCCAGCTCCCCGGTATCCACGGCACCCCCGGCGTTCAGCGCACCGGCCGCCACCGCCACCCAGGCCACCGTGTGGCCGGCGGGCGGCACATAGCGCCAGTGCTCGCCATCGCGCAGTTGCACGGCCAGGTAGGCCATGGGCGAGGGCGCTTCGATGGGGCTCAGCACCCCGCCATGGCTGCCCAGCAGCACGCGGGCCGGGCCGGCCTGCGGGATCTCCTGCGGCGCCAGGTACTGGCTCAGCGCGGGTGCGTTCTCCAGTGCGGCGGGCAAGGCCACCCAGAGCTGAAAGCCCAGCGAAGGCGAATCGCCCACGGGCGCGCCGGTGTGCCACACGCCATTGCCCGCGCGCATCCACTCCACGCTGCCGGCGCTCAGCGCGCCGCTCTTGCCGGTGGTGTCCTCGTACGAGATGGCGCCGTCGATCAAATAGGTCAGCGTGGCAATGCCCGAATGCGGGTGCATGCCAAAGCCGCGAAACGCCGCGGGCGAGTCCGATGCGAACAGGTCCAGAAAGACAAAGGGCTTGATCCACTCGCCCACGTCGCCGGGGCTCACCAGCCGCGTGATGGGCCCGTGCATGCTGCCGCGCGTGCGGTAGGCAATGGCGCGGGTTGTCGTGGCCACAGGGGCTTCTGCCAAGTCGATGCTCATACAGCCTCCCTTGCGGTCTTCAGGGCCTGGGCCCACCAGGCCATGTCGTCCAGCAGCCCGCTGGCCGACTGCGCCAGGTGCGGGTAATCGGCAAAAGCCTTGCCCTCGCGCCAGATGCCCATGAACTCGGCCATGCCGATGTGCACGGCATTGCGCACGGGCGCCATCTGCACCTCGGTGGCCACCAGGCGCAACTGCTCCACGGCGCGCGCCGCACCCACGCCGCCGTAGCCGACAAAGCCGATGGGCTTGCGCGCGAACTCCTTGTACGCATAGTCGAACGCGTTCTTGAGCACGGCCGTGGGGCCGTGGTTGTACTCGGCGGTGATCACCACCAGGCCATCGAGCGTGGCCAGCTTCTGCGCCCAGCGCTGCGCGGCTTCGTTCTTCACCGGTGCCCAGGCGGGCGACAGTGGCTCATCGAAGAAGGGCATGGGGTAGTCGCGCAGGTCCACCAGCTCCGCAGAGACATCGGTGCGCTGGCTGGCGATGCCGTGGAACCACTGCGCCGGCTTGTCGGCAAAGCGGCCCTCGCGCGTGGAGCCGATCACGATGCCGATGTGGGGCAAATGGGAAATTGTCATAGGTGCTTTCCTTCCTGGTGGGTTCGTGAAGAGGCTGTGCGCCCCGATGCCATGAAGGTTAGGGCGCACCCCATTGATTGACTAGATGGCACAATGGGATTGAACTCATCCATTTTTAATAGATATCCATGGCCACCGATGCCACCACCGCCGCGCTGGATCTCAACGACATCGCCCTGTTCGTGCAGGTGGTGCGCAGCGGCAGCTTTGCCGAGGCCGCGCGCCGCCTGGGCCAGCCGCCCAACACCGTGAGCCGGCGCGTGCAGCAGCTCGAGGCGCAGCTGGGCACCCGGTTGCTGCAGCGCTCCACCCGCAAGCTCACCCTCACCAGCGCGGGCGAGGCCTTCCACGAGCGCTGCGCGGGCGCGGTCGATGGCCTGCAGGAGGCGGGGCAGGAGCTGCGCCTGGGCAGCGACGAGCCCACCGGCTGTGTGCGCGTGGCGGTGCCGGCGGATTTCTTCGACTTCTTTCCCATGGAATGGATCGCCGGCTTCCTGGCCGCGCACCCGCGTGTGCGGCTCGATTTCGTGCTCAGCGATGCGCGCTCCGACCTGATCGCCGAGCGCATCGACGTGGCCTTTCGCGGCGGCGAGGTGGGCGACTCGGGCTACGTGGGCCGCCAGCTGTTCGGCGCCCGGGGCGACGGCCTGGTGGCCAGCCCCGCCTACCTGGCCGCGCGCGGTGTTCCCGCCACGCTGGCCGACCTGGCCGGGCACGATGCCGTCGTGGCCAGCCATGCCGGCAGCAGCGGCACGTGGCGCCTGGTGGGGCCCGATGGCAGCGTGCACGAGGTGCCGCAGGCCACCGGCCGCTTTGGCGCCAACACCGCCCAGGCCCTGCGCCGCGCCGCCGTGGCCGGCCTGGGCATTGCGCTGCTGCCCGCCGGCATGTCCCGGCTCGACGTGCAGGCCGGCCTGCTCGTGCCCGTGCTGCCCCAGTACCAGCGCAAGGGCCAGGGCCTCACCGTGCTGTACCCGAGCCGCAGGCACCTGCCGCTGGCAGTCTCGGCCTTCATCGCGCTGGTGGTGGACAAGCTCGGCGAGCTGGAGGGCACACCAGAAGGGCGGTGTTGAAGCAGGCGGCCTACCAGTTCGACGGCACGTATTTGTTGCCCGCCGCCTTGTAGCGCTCGATCGCAGCCTGCAACTGGGCCTGCTGCTGGCAGCCGCTGGCGCCGCACTCGCTGCCCAGCGTGGCCAGGCGCGCCTGCGCTCTGTCGAGCTCGCCCTTCATCAGGTACAGCTCGCCCGAATACTCCAGTGCATTGCGGTGGCGCGGGTCGATGCGCAGTGCCTCGTCGTAGTGCCGTTCGGCGGCGGCCAGGTCCGGCGCCTTGCTGTTGCGCAGCGTGTAGCCCATCAGGTTGTTCCAGTCGGCGCTGCCCGTGTCGTTGATGCGCCGGAGCTCGTCGAGCGCCGCCGGCCACTGCAGCGACCGGGTCAGGTAGCGTGCCTGGGCCAGCTTGTCCGCAGCCGGGGCGGGCGCCGGGGCCGCGGCAGGCGCTGCGGGGCGTGCGGGGAACACCGGCGGGTGGTCGGCGGCATACGCCGCCTGGGCGAGCAGCAGCGCCAGCATGGTGGCCGACAAGGTGGGCAGCAGCCGTGCGCTCGGGGATGTGGTCATGGCGTTCTTCCTTCTTCAAGTAGCGGTCGGTGAAAGCGGTGAAACAAAGGGCACCGAAGCTACTTACGACACAAGAGGGCAGACGGATCCCGGGGAGGCAGATCTTTTTGCGGTTCGCTGCCTGCCTCACCAGACCTTGACGCAATGCCCCGTGAGCACGAACGGCCCCGATGGCGCCCCCCCGGCCTGCACCGGCGCGGGCTCGAAGCTCACGGCCAGCTGCGATACCGTGAAGAACAGCTTTTCCGACCTGTCGGGCAACGCGATGCGGGCCGAGCCACTGGCCGGCACCACGCCGACCGCGAAGGGGGCGCCGCCGTCCTTGGGTAGGGCCCACAGCTGGGCCACTTGCCCGGCAGGCACGGCCAGCGGCTGCAGCAGCTTCACCGTGAGCTGGCGCCCCTGGCGGCGCGAGCTGGCCACCAGCGTGGGCTTGCCGCCGCCATCGAGCAGCAGGCCC
Source organism: Acidovorax sp. GW821-FHT09B03 (assembly GCF_059418305.1). Taxonomy (NCBI): domain Bacteria; kingdom Pseudomonadati; phylum Pseudomonadota; class Betaproteobacteria; order Burkholderiales; family Comamonadaceae; genus Acidovorax; species Acidovorax sp. GW821-FHT09B03. The sequence goes on along the minus strand of NZ_JBWKPP010000019.1, from coordinate 102,003 downwards.
ACATAGCTGGCGGGCAGCGCATCGGCCCGGGGCTCCAGGCCCAGCATGCCCGGTGCCACGCGCACCAGCACTGCGCACAGCAGCAGGCCGGCCAGCGCGCCCGCGATGGTGCGCCCCGACAGCACGCCCAGCAGGGCCTGCACCGCCCGCTGCCAGGCCGATGCTGCCTGTGCTGGCTGGGGCGTGCCGAACAGGCGCTGTTCGATCGCGCGCCAGGTCGCCTCGGGCGGCTGCTGGGGTACAGTGGACAGGTCCAGCACCGCCAGGCGCCGGCGCCAGGCATCGACGGCCTGCACTGCGGCGGGGGATGATTGCAGCACCCGCTCGAAGCGGCGCCGCGCGCGGCCGGCCAGCGTGCCCAGCGCGTACTCGCGGGCCAGCCGGTCCAGGCGTTCGGGCAGCAGGTAGTTCATGGCTGCGTCACCCCCGCGGCTTCGAGGCAGGCCCTGAGCTGCTCCAGGCCGCGCCGCACCCAGCCCTTGGCCGTGCCCAGCGGGGCATTGAGCGCCTGGGCAATCTCGGTGTGCACCATGCCCCGGTAGTAGGCCAGCGCCAGCGCCTGGCGCTGCGCGGCCGGCAGCGCACCCATGCAGCCGTCGATCTTCGCCTTCACCAGGCTGTCGTCCAGCAGCTGCTGGGGCCCGTGCGCGGCATCGGCCGCCAGGCCGTCCCGGGCGTCCTGGGCCTCGTCGCCCAGGTCGGTGGTCAGCGCCAGCTCGGCCTTGCGCGCGCGCAGCGCGTCGATGGCCTTGTTGCGCACGATGTTGATCATCCAGGTCATCGGCGCGCCCGCACCTGGCTTGTACGCGGCCGCGTTGTGCCAGATGTTCACGTAGGCTTCTTGCAGCACGTCGTCTGCCCAGTTCTCATTCCTCAATATACGCAGCGCCACCGCAAACAGACTCCCGCAGGTGGCCTGGTACAGGGATTTGAACGCGGCGCGGTCCTGTAGCGCGACGCGCGCCATCAGGGCGGGCAGGTGGGTGTCTGGGGCCATGGGTGGTGCGAGCGGTGGGTGTCCCGAATGCGGAGGGGGCCGCCCGCGCAGAATACCAGCGCGGCGCTAAGGGTTCGCCCTGGTGGCCCGGAGGGCCTGCTCTGAACCGCCAGGTCGGCCCTTGCCGGCCTACCAGGTCGACGGCACGAACCGGTTGCCCGCCGCCTTGTAGCGCTCGATGGCGGCATGCAGTTGTGCGTGCTGCTGGCAACCGCTGGCGCCACATTCTCCCGACAGCGTGGCCAGTCGCGCCTGCGCCTTGCCGAGCTGGCCTTTCACCAGGTACAGCTCGCCCGAATACTCCAGCGTGTTGCGGTGGCGCGGGTCGATGCGCAGCGCCTCGTCGTAGTGCCTGCCGGCCGCGGCCAGGTCCGGCGCCTTGCCGTGGCGCAGGGTGTAGCCCATCAGGTTGTGCCAATCGGCGCTGGCCGTGTCGTTGACACGCCGGAGTTCATCTAGCGCCGCGGACCACTGCAGCGACCGGGTGAAATAGCGTGCCTGGGCCAGCCTGTCCGCTGCCGGCGCCGGTGCCTGCGCAGCCGGCTGGCTCGCGGGGCGGGTGGGGGCGGGCGGTGGCGGTGGAGGTACTGGCGGCAGGTCTGCCGCATGGGCGGCAGTGGTGGCCGCCACCTGCACCAGCAGGGCAGCGGTGGTGGCAGACAGGGAAAGCAGCGTTCGTCCGGTCGAGGTGGTCATGGTGTCCCTTGGATTGGAGCCGCAGCCATGCAGCGGCGCGCCAGCATGCCCTGGTCCGCGGCTTTGTGCAATGGCCGCCCGCTTCAACCCGGGATGCGCGCGATGACCTTGATCTCGAAGTCGAACCCCGCCAGCCAGTTGACCCCGACCGCCGTCCAGTTGGGGTAAGGGGCGCTCGGAAAGATGTCGTTCTTCACGGCCATCATGGTCTCGAACTGGTTTTGCGGATCGGTGTGGAAGGTGGTCACGTCCACGATGTCGTCCAGGGTGCAGCCGCCGGCCTGGAGGGTGGCCTGCAGGTTGGCGAAGGCCAGGCGCACCTGGGCCTCGAAATCGGGCTCGGGCGAGCCGTCGCCGCGGCTGCCGACCTGACCGGACACGAACAGCAGATCGCCGGACTGGATGGCTGCCGAATACCGGTGGTTGGCATACAGATCGTGGCGATCGGCAGGAAAAATGGGTTTGCGCTGGCTCATTGGGGGCTCCATGGGTTGGTTGATGGAGCCACTGTAGTCCTGGCGATTGTTTGGATAAAGCCACCATCTCCTGCATCACTGTTTGTAAAATGCAGACAATCCAAGGAGAACTTGCATGGACAGGTTTGACGGCATGCGGGCCTTTGTGCGGGTGGTCGAGTCGGGCAGCTTCACCCGGGCGGCCGACAACCTGGGCTGGAGCCGCACCACGGTGACCCAGCTGGTGCAGCAGCTGGAGGCGCGGTTGCAGCTCAAGCTGCTGCACCGCACCACGCGCCGCGTCAACGTCACCACCGATGGCGCCGCGTACTACGAGCGGGTGGTGCGCCTGCTGGCCGAGCTCGACGACATCGAGGGCAACCTGCCCGGTGCCCCCACGGCACCGCGCGGCCTGCTGCGCGTGGACGTGCCCAGCCCCCTGGCCAACATCCTGCTGGTGCCGGCGCTGCCCGCGTTCCATGCGCGCTACCCCGACATCCAGCTCGACATGGGCGCCAGCGACCGCAAGGTCGACCTGATCGGCGAGAACGTCGACTGCGTGGTCCGCGGCGGCGAGATCCGCGACCAGGGCCTGGTAGCGCGCCAGGTCGGTGACCTGCAGCTGGGCGTGTATGCCGCGCCGGCCTACCTGGCACAGGCCGGCACGCCCCGGCACCCCGATGAACTGCGCGACCCGCGCCACCGCATCGTGCGCTACCGGTGGGACGGGGACCTGCCTTATGCCATGCGCAAGGGCCGCGAGACGGCCCAGGTCGGCGGGCGCTACATGCTTGCCATCGACGACGGCAACGCCTACCTTACCGCGGGGCTTTCGGGGCTGGGCGCGCTCTGGCTGCCCGATTACATGGCCCGGCAGCATGTGGCCAGCGGCGCGCTGGTGCCGCTGTTCACGGACTGGCGCATCGATGCCATGCCGCTCTATGTGGCCTACCCGCCCAACCGCTATGTGAGCAAGCAGCTGCGGGTGTTCATCGACTGGGTCGTGGAGCTGATGGCGGTGCATGCGCCGCGCCAGCAGCAGCCGTTGGCGTGACCGGCAGCCGCACCTTTTCAACGCCAGTCGTCATCCGGTTTTTCCAGGCGGCCGATCGGCCGTCCGTGCCTCGTCGCATGCCCGGATGGTCCCGTTGGCCTGGCCCATCAAAAAGATCTTGAACAGGTTCTAAGCCTTGGGAGCCAGTTGCTGGAACAGGAAGCTGTAGAGCAAGGCCTCTCTTCGCGCGTGGATGTTGGGGTCGGTCCGCCCCGAGTGGCCGCCGGCGATCTCTTCATACAGCCACACCCTGGCATGGCCCAGCGCCCGCAGATGTGCCACCATCTTCCGTGCGTGCGCAGGGTGCACCCGGTCATCGTTGCGATTGCCCAGAAAGAGGATCGGGGGGTAGGCAACCGCCTCACTCGCGGGCTTGGCATTCTGGTAGGGCGACCAGCGTGCCAGCGATTCGCGATCGGCCGGCTTGTCTGGATCGCCGTATTCCTCCATCCAGGATGCGCCGGCAAACAGCCTCGAGAAGCCCAGCATGTCCGTCAGCGGCACCCTCGACACCACGGCGCCGAACAGTTCGGGGCGCTGCACCATCACCGCCGTGACCAGCGCTCCGCCATTGCTGGCACCGTAGATGCCCAGCCGCGCGGGCTGCGCGATGCCGCGTTGCGCCAGATCCGTAGCCACCGCGATGAAATCGTCGAAAGCGCGTTGCCGCCCTGCGCCCTTTGCGGCCAGTGCCCAGGCCGGCCCGAACTCGCCCCCGCCGCGGATATGCGCCATCACATAGACACCGCCGTACTGCAACCAGTTGATGCCCGGCATGCGCTGGTAGTCCAGCTCCAGCGCGATGCCGAAGCCGCCATAGCCGTACAGCAGCACGGGCGCGTCGGCGGCCGGCTGTGCGGGCCCGATCACCGTGTAGGGGACCATCGTCCCATCGCTCGAGCGGGCCTGCAGTTGGCGCACCACCATGCCATCGGCCTTGAATGCCTCAGCCTGGGTTTTCAGGGGGGCGGGCCACGACTGCGGCGCGGAGACATCCACCAAGGCCAGGGCCTGCGGGGTGACCGGCGCCTGGGTGGTCAGCCAGACCCGGTTGTCTTTTGCCCCCTGGTCGGCACGCACGTGCAAAACCCCCGCTTCGGGCGCAGGCAGCGGCTCCAACGCAAAAGCCTTGCCGTCCCAGCGCGCAAAGGTCAGGCGGGGGCGCATGTCCTCACCCGAGGCGATCACGATGCCGTCGCGCACCGCATCCGTCCAGGCCAGGCGCTTGCGCGGCTCACCTGCAAACAGCAGGTGCAGCTCACGGGTCGCCTCTGTGGCCTGTGGCAACGCCACGGCGATCAGGCTGCCTTCGCTGAACGTGCGGCCGCTCGTGGTCCAGGGCGTGCGCAGCAGCACCAGCAGCCAATCGCGCTCGATCCAGGCATCGGCGTCATCGGGCACGTCGATCTTGGCCAGCGTGCCGTCCAGGTGCAGCAGGTGCCGCTCCGTCTGGTGGAACTGCTTGCTTCGCCGCACCAGCGCCACGGGGGGCAGGCCGTCGCGCCCGCCCGACCGGACGGAGACCGACACATCCGAAGCCTGGCCGCGCAGAAGCTCGGGCGCGGCGGCCACAGGCGTGCCACGCTTCCAGCGCCGCGCCGTCATCGCGTAGCCGCTGCTGGTGGTGGTGCCCGGTCCAAAATCGGCCGCAACCAGCACCTCGTCGGCGCCGAACCAGCCAGCCGTCATCTTCGCCGCCGGAAGGTTGAAGCCACCCGCGACGAAGGCGCGGTTTTCCAGGTCGAACTCTCGCATCTCGACCTTGTCCTCGCCGCCCGAAGACAGAAAGATCAGCGCGCGTTGCGTCGGTGCATGCACGGCCATGCCGGTGTAGACCAGGTTCCGCGATTCGTCGCGCGCCAGGTCGTCGAAGTTGATCAGCACCCGCCAGGAAGGCCGCTCCTTCGAGAACTCTTCCAGCGAGGTGCGCCGCAAGATGCCGTGGGGCTGCCGCGCGCTGCGGTAAAAGTTGTAGAGGTGGTCACCGTGCCGGGTGGGATACTGGATATTCGCCGGATTCGAGAGGCTTGCCAGTACATCCCTGCGGCGCCGTGCGAAATGCGACTGGCGCTCGATCAGCGCCATCGCCTCGCTGTTGCGTGCGTTGACCCACTCCAGCGCGCGCGCCGAATCGACATCCTCCAGCCATGCGTGCGGGTCCGTGGCAACGGCCTGCGCATGCACTGCTGCGCCCGATGCCAGCAACCCCCATCCCAACGGCCATGCGGCCAGATCCCTGCGCTTGATGTCCATCGCTCCTCCCTGTTGTGCCTGCATTGTGCATGCGTGCGTCCAGGGTCTTTCGCAGCGCCCGCTTGCCTGGCTCGGCCTCGCATTTCACGCCGACAGGTGGCGGTCGAGGAACGCCGGAAGTGACACCTAGCTGCGGCTATGCCGATGCATTGAAGACCACTGAGGTTCGCGCCGAACCATCCAGCTGTAGCTGGCTCCATCGACTTCAACGACCCTTTGGACGGGGCGACGGGTTTGCATCGGACTTGTTGCCAGCGCGTGGCAATCTCTCCGCTTACGCCTTTGCCCCCACTTGGGGCTGGGTGCGGAGCAGGCGGCCGTACACAGATGGAGCAAGCCACAGGGATGCGGGGCCCAGGATGACGAGCGATACCCCCAATGCGCCCAGGTACGAGCCCGTGAGGGCTCCCAGCAGCAGCACAATGGCCAGCTCGACCGCGATGCAAATGCATGCAGTCTGAAGTACGGCAAGGGCTTTTTCTCGTCCGGTAGTGGTAGTCATCGTGCGGTCCTGAACAATGCAGCCCCGCAAATGGCGGGAAGGGCAGGGGTGTACGGTTGGAGCCGGCAACCCTGTGCCTCAGTCTAGGCCCATGGCAGATGCCATTCAGGAGAGTCGGGCATTGCCCTGCGTGTCACTCCCCAAGCCCGCCCTCAATGCCCCGCAGCCCCATGCCCCGTCCACCCCTTCGCCACGCACTCCGCATCGAACTGCTTGGCCAGGTCCGCCAATGAAATCGCCCCCAGCCGCGCAATCAGCAGCGCCTCCGCTTGGCGCAGCGCGTCGTCCAGCGCGGCATTGACCACGCGCTCCACCGCGCACTCGGGGTTGTCGCTGCCGTTGCCGATGGCAAACAGGTGCGGCCCGCCCACGGCGTGGTGGATGTCGAGCAGCGTCACCTCTTGCAGGTCGCAGGCAATGGTCCAGCCGCCGCCGTGGCCTTTTTCTGACCGCACATAGCCCGCCTCGCGCAGGCCCGCCATCGTGCGGCGCACCACCACGGGGTTGGTGCCCAGCATGGTGGCGATCTGCTCGGAGGTGAAGGGCGCATCGTGCCGGGCCATGTGCAGCAGCACGTGGAGCATGCGGGAAAGGCGGCTGTCACTGCGCATGAAGGTGGGGTCCTTTTGTGGTCTTGAATCATTGTAAGTTGCATGAAATGCTTTGCGGGGCTATCATGAAACTTCAAAAGTATCGTGATTCGTGAAAGGAACCCAACATGCACTACGACGCCATCGTGATCGGCGGCAGCTATGCCGGCCTGGCCGCCGCAACCCAACTGGCGCGGGCGCGCCGGCGCATCCTGGTGGTGGACGGCGGCCAGCGCCGCAACCGCTTTGCCGAGCACTCGCACGGCTTTCTCACGCAGGACGGCACGCCCGCTGCCGACATCGCGGCCCAGGGGCGCGCGCAGCTCATGGCCTACCCGACCGTGCAGTGGCGCGAGGGCCAGGTGACCACGGCCGAGCGGGCAGGGCAGGGCTTTCGCATCGAGGTGGATGGTGCGGTTGAGGCCATCGAGGCCCGCCGCCTGGTGCTGGCCACCGGCGTCATCGACCACCTGCCCGAGGTGCCCGGCCTGGCCGAGCGCTGGGGCCGCCATGTGTTCCACTGCCCGTACTGCCATGGCTACGAGCTCAACCAGGGCCGGCTGGGTGCCCTGGGTGTGTCGCCCATGTCCATGCATGTCGCGCTGATGCTGCCCGACTGGGGCCAGGCCACGCTGTTCCTCAACGGCGCCTTCGAGCCCGATGCCGATCAGATGGCCCAGCTGCAGGCGCGCGGCGTGGCGCTGGAGCGCGGCCTCATCGACCGCATCGAGGGCGCCATGGACATCGTGATGCGCGATGGCCGCCTGGTCCCGCAGGACGGCCTGTTCACCCTGAGCCGCGTGGAGGTGGCCAGCCCCGTGGCCGCGCAGCTGGGCTGCGAGTTCGAGGACGGCCCGCTGGGCCGCACCATCAAGACCGACTTCATGAAGGCCACCACCGTGCCCGGCGTGTATGCCTGCGGCGATGCGGCGCGCCAGGGCGGCTCGCTGCCGCTGGCGGTGGGCGACGGCACGATGGCCGGCGCGGCCACGCACCAATCGCTGATCTTTGGAGGGCACTGAAAACGCGCTCATGTATCCGAAAGAAACCAATTGGTTTTAATAAAACTAAATAGTAGAAATAATTACCAAGCGGTCATACAATCCGGTCGCGCCCATCTTGGCGTGTGAGTTCCATCCCTGGATTGAGGAATGAAATCATGAAAAAGACCCTGGTTGCCCTGGCCCTTACCGCAGGCGCCACCTTCAGCGCAATGGCGCAAGACATCGTCGACACCGCCGTGAAGGCCGGCAACTTCAAGACCCTGGTCGCTGCCGTACAGGCGGCCGGCCTGGTGGACACGCTCAAGGGCCCCGGCCCGTTCACCGTGTTTGCGCCCACCGATGAAGCCTTTGCCAAGATCCCCAAGGCCACGCTCGACGGCCTGCTCAAGGACAAGGCCGCGCTCACCAAGGTGCTCACCTACCACGTGGTGCCCGGCAAGGTCATGGCCAAGGACGTCAAGGCCGGCAAGGTCAAGACCGTGCAAGGCCAGGAGATCACCGTGGCCACCAGTGGAGGCGTGATGGTCGACCAGTCCAAGGTCATCGCCACCGACGTCAACGCCAGCAACGGCGTCATCCACGCCATCGATACGGTGCTGATGCCCAAGTAAGCGGCCCGTCGTTTGCGCGCCTGCCCGTGCACAGGCACCGGGCGGCGCCCATGCAAAAGGGGGCCTGCAAGGCAGACCCCCTCTCTTTTCATCCACTGTCTGACAGCGAGGAGAGATTCCCATGAACACTGTATTCAACCGCCGTAGCGTCCTTCTGGCCGCCGCCCTGGGGGCCAGCACCAGCGTGCTCCAGGCCTGCGGGGGCAGCGACGACGAACCGCAGCGCAACATCGTCGAGCTGGCGCAGAACACCCCGGAGCTGAGCATCCTGGTCGAGGCCGTGGTGGCCGCGGGGCTGGCGCCCACGTTGAGCACGGGCAGCCTCACCGTCTTTGCACCCACCAACGCCGCCTTCGCTGCACTGCTGGCCGAGCTGGGGCTGAGCAAGGAGGCGTTGCTGGCCAACAAGCCCCTGCTCACCGCCGTGCTCACCTACCATGTGCTCGGCAGCCGGGTGGTGCGTGCCGATGTGCCCCTGGGCAAGGCCATCACTCCAGTGTCGGGCGGCTTCTTCAAGATCGAGTCTGCCAACGGCCTCAAGATCACCGATGGCCGCAACCGCGTCACCAGCATCACCAGCACCGATATCCAGGCCAGCAATGGCGTGGTGCACCTTGTAGACCGCGTTCTGCTGCCGGCGGACAAGGACATCGTGGCCACTGCCATGGCCGTGCCCGACTTCAGCATCCTGGTCGAGGCGGTCGCCGCCGCCGGCCTGGTGGCCACCCTGAAAGGGCCTGGCCCGTTCACCGTGTTCGCGCCCACCAATGCCGCCTTTGCGGCGCTGCTGGCCGAGCTGGGCCTGACCAAGGAGGCGCTGCTGGCCAACACCGCCTTGCTGACCCGCGTGCTCACCTACCATGTGGTGCCGGCACGGGTGCTAAAGGCCGAGGTGCCCGTCAACACCGCCATCGCCACCGTGCAGGGCCAGAGCTTCACGGTCAACCCCAGCCTCGTGATCACCGACCAGAGCCTGCGCACCAGCCGCATCATCGGCACCGATGTGTTTGCCAGCAATGGCGTGGTGCATACGGTGGACCGGGTGCTTTTGCCCAAGTAGTCTGGCCACATCCTCCGCGCAGACCCCCGGAAGCCATGTGCAGCGGGCTTCCGGAGGCTGCACGGTTTTCTTGCGTTCATTGTCCATGCTCCTCAACCGATCCCCCTGGCTTCGCCGCGCCGCACTGGCCTTGCTCGCTTCCACGGCACTGGTCCTGGCCGCCTGTTCATCCACCGCCCCGCCGGCAGGCATCCCCCCCGTCACTCCGTTTGACCTGGCGCGCTACGAGGGCCGCTGGTACGAGGTGGCGCGGCTCGACCATTCCTTCGAGCGCGGCATGACGGACGTGAGCGCCACGTACCAGCGCCAGCCGGACGGCAGCGTGCGTGTGCTCAACCGGGGTTTTGACACCACCAAGGGCAGCCAGGGCGGCGAATGGCGCCAGGCCGTGGGCAAGGCGCTGTTCACGGGCGATGCGCAGACCGCCTCGCTCAAGGTATCGTTCTTCGGGCCGTTCTATGGCGGCTACCACGTCGCTGCGCTCGATGCCGACTACGGCTGGGCCCTGGTGGTGGGGCCTGATCGCAGCTACTGCTGGATCCTGTCGCGCAGCAAGCAACTGGCCCCGGGTGTGCGCGAGCAGCTCGTCGCCCGCGCCAGTGCGCTGGGCATCGATACCCAGGCGCTGATCTGGGTAAGCCAGCAACGCACCGACCCGCAGCCATGAGTGCCACACTGTGGCCGGCCTGATGGCCCCGTGTCACCGATCGCCCCCCATGCGCATGCGCAAGAAGCACGACCTGCCGCAGAAAGTCTGCCTGCACTGCGGCCTGCCCTTCACCTGGCGCAAGAAATGGGAGAAGGTGTGGGACGAGGTGAAGTACTGCTCTGACCGCTGCCGCAACGGGCGCCAGCGATCCGGCGGCACGCCATGAGCACCAGCCCCACCGTGCTCCTCTGGTTGCGCCGCGACCTTCGCCTGCACGACCCGGGCGCGCTGGCCGCTGCCCTGGGCGGCGGCGCCACCCACCTGGTGCCCGTGCATTGCCAGCCCGTGGCCGACGAAACCACGCCCTGGGGCTTTGCGCGCCGGGGCCCGCACCGCCGTGCCTTCGAGGGGGCTGCACTGCGCGACCTGGCGGCTGGCATGGCCGGGCTGGGCAACCCGCTGCGGCAGTGCCAGGGCCTGCCCGCCGCCGTGCTGCCCGTGCTGGCCCGCGCCGTGGGCGCCACCACCGTGGTGTGTGAAGAAATTGCCGCCCCCCAAGAGCAGGCCGAGGTGGCCGCCCTGCGCGCAGCCGGCCTGCAGGTGCAGACCGTGTGGCACAGCAGCCTGCTGCAGCCGTGTGATCTGCCGTGGCCTGTGGGGGCCCTGCCCGGCGTGTTCACCACCTTTCGGCAGGCGGTGGAGCAGGCTGGCATCCAGCCGCCGCAGCCGCTGCCGGCGCCTGCGGCCTTGCTGCCGCCGCCCGCAGCGCTGACCGATGCAGCGTGGCAAGAGGTGTTGCACACGACCGGTGCCGTGGGTGCGGCGCAACGGCAGGGCGGGCATGGTGACGGAGTGGAGGCGGGTGAGGGCGCCGGCTGCGACGTGCGCTCCTCCTTCCCCTACGGCACCCCCGCCTGCGATGGGGGCGAAACCGCCGCACTGGCCCATGTGCAGCAGTACCTGGCCAGCGGGCACCCCCACACCTACAAGGCCACCCGCAACGGGCTCACGGGTTTGGGCTACTCCAGCAAGTTTTCGCCCTGGCTGGCCACGGGCGCGCTCTCGGCCCGGCATGCCATGGCCGCGCTGCGCCGGTTCGAGGCCGCGCACGGAGCCAACGAGGGCACCTACTGGCTGTGGTTCGAACTGCTGTGGCGCGACTATTTCCGGCTGCTGCACCTGCAGCACGGGCGCACCCTGTACCGCGCGCGCGGCCTCTCGGCCCAGGCGCTGGCGCCCCACAACGCGGCCGGTCTTGCGCGCTGGTGCGCTGGGCAGACCGGCGAGCCGCTGGTGGACGCCGCCTTGCGCGAGCTGGCCGCCACCGGATACCTGAGCAACCGCCTGCGCCAGGTGGCAGCCTGCTACCTCATCCACGACCTGCAGGGCGACTGGCGCGCGGGCGCCGCCTGGTTCGAATCGCAACTGCTGGACTACGACCCCTACAGCAACCAGGGCAACTGGCTCTACATCGCCGGGCGCGGCACCGATCCGCGCGGCGGGCGCCGCTTCAACCCCGCCAAGCAGGCGCAAGAGCACGATGCCGACGGCAGCTACCGCCGCCTGTGGGGCACGGCATGAGCAGCCGCGAGCCCGCACCGGCCCACACCCTGCGCCTGGTGCTGGGCGACCAGCTCAACCCCGGGCACAGCTGGTTTGCCACGCGCGATGCCGGCGTGGTCTATGTGCTGATGGAGGTGCGGCAAGAGACCGACTACGTGCTCCACCACGCGCAAAAGATCCTCGCCATCTTTGCGGCCATGCGCGACCTGGCGCGCCACCTGCGCAGCGCCGGCCACCGCGTGCGCTACGTGGCCATCGACGACGCCAGCAACCGCCAGTCCCTGCCCGGCAACCTGGCCGCCCTCATGGCGCGCTACGGCGCACAGCGGCTTGAGTACCAGCACCCCGACGAGTGGCGGCTCGACGAGCAACTGCGCCACTGGTGCGCAGAGCAGCCCTTTGCCACCCAGGCCGTGGGCAGCGAGCATTTCTACACCAGCCGCAGCGAGGTGGCCGAGGTGTTTGCGGGCCGAAAGCAGTGGCTCATGGAGCACTTCTACCGCCGCATGCGCCACCGGCATGGCGTGCTGATCGACGAGGCCGGCGAGCCCGAAGGCGGCCAGTGGAACTACGACCACGACAACCGCAAGCCCTGGCCCGGCACGCCCGCCACCCCGCCCGACGCGCGGCCCGTGCACGACCACAGCGCCCTGTGGGCCACCATCACGGCCGCCGGTGTGCAGAGCTTTGGCAACCCGCAGGCCGCGCAACTGCGCTGGCCGCTGAACCGGGCCGAGGCCCTGGCCGGGCTCGACCACTTCATCGCCACCACGCTGCCGCACTTTGGCGAGTACGAAGACGCCATGAGCACGTGCAGCCCGCACCTGTTCCACTCGCTGCTGTCGTTCGCCCTCAACACCAAGATGCTGCACCCGCGCGAGGTGGTGCAGCGCGCCCAGGGCGCATGGCAGGCCGGCACTGCGCCGCTGGCGGCGGTGGAAGGCTTCATCCGCCAGATCCTGGGCTGGCGCGAGTACGTGCGCGGCATCTACTGGGCCCACATGCCCGGCTACGACGGGCGCAACGCCCTGGGCCACAGCACCCCGCTGCCGCAGTGGTTCTGGAGCGGCGACACCCGCATGCGCTGCCTGCAGCATGCCGTGGGGCAGTCGCTCGATGGTGCCTACGCCCACCACATCCAGCGGCTCATGGTCATCGGCAACTTTGCCCTGCTGGCCGGGCTGGACCCTGCCGCCGTGCACCGCTGGTACCTGGGCGTGTACGTCGACGCCTTCGAGTGGGTGGAGTTGCCCAATACGGTGGGCATGAGCCAGTTTGCCGACGGCGGCTTGCTGGCCACCAAGCCCTATGTGAGCAGCGCCACCTACATCGACCGCATGGGCGATTACTGCAAGGGCTGCCACTACGACAAGAAGCTGAAAGTGGGTGAGCGCGCCTGCCCCTACAACGCCTTGTACTGGGACTTCTTTGCCCGCCACGAAGCCACCTTGGGCAGCAACTTGCGCCTGGGCATGGTGTACCGCCAGCTGCACAAAATGCAGGGCCCGCAGCTGCAGGCACTGCGTGGGCATGCCAGCCACCTGCGCAGCACGCTGGACAGCCTGTAGCGCGCAGCGATTCAGGTCGGCGCAGCGCCCCCGCAGACCTCCAGCACCAGTGCCCGCAGCCAGCGGTGCGCCGGGTCCGCATGCAGGCGCGGGTGCCACAGCAGCGACACGGTGATCTCGGGCACCGGCACGGGCAGGGCAAAGGTGTGCAGGCCCGCGCGCAGGCCGGCGGTGTGCCGCTCGGGCACGGTGGCGATCAGATCGGTGGCGCGGGCCAGCGCCAGCGCCGTGGCAAAGCCGCTCACGATGGTGGCGATGTCGCGCACCAAGCCCAGCGGGCCCATCACCTGCTCCACCGGCCCCTGGTCCAGTCCGCGGCGCGACACGGCGATGTGCCGGCCCGCGGCATAGCGCCTGGCCGTGATGCGGCCGCCCGCCAGCGGGTGGCCCATGCGCACCACGCCCACGAAGCGGTCGCGCAGCAGCGCCTGCACGCGCACCTCGGGCCCCATGGCGGGGCCGAGCACGCCGGTCTCCAGGTCCACCTCGCCATCGCGCAGCGGTGTGCTGTCCTTGTCGGGCTTTTGCACGAAGCGCAGGCGCACGCCGGGCGCCTCGGCCGCCACGCGGGCGATCAGCGCCGGGCCGAAGGTCTCGGCAAAGCCATCGCTGGTGCGCAGCGTGAAGACGTGCGTGAGCTGTGCCAGGTCCGGCGCCCGGGCCGGGCGCAGCACCGCCTCGGTGTCGTGCACCAGCTGGCCCACGCGCTCGCGCAGTTCCAGCGCCCGGGGTGTGGGCACCAGGCCGCGGCCGGCGCGCACCAGCAGCGGGTCGCCCACCGTCTCGCGCAGCCGCGCCAGCGCCCGGCTCATGGCCGAGGGGCTCAGGTGCAGGCGCTTGGCGGCGCGCGCCACATTGCCTTCGGTCAGCAGCACATCGAGGGTGACGAGCAGGTTCAGGTCGGGGCGGGACATACGCTCGCCATTATGGGTTGGCATGGCGTCTGGTGCACTGATTGAATGCAAATGCTGCGCCTTCCGCCATGGCTGGCAAATGCCTACGCTCACTGCATCGATCAGTTGTCTGCCGCTGCACCATGACCACCACCACTGCGAACCCGTCTTCATCTTCCGCCACGCCACGCGGCGTTCTGGCCAGCCTGTCGCTGGCCATGCTCCTGTCCTCACTGGGCACCAGCATCGCCAATGTGGGCCTGCCCACGCTGGCACAGGCCTTGGGCGCCACATTCCAGCAGGTGCAGTGGGTGGTGCTGGCCTACCTGCTGGCCATCACCACCGCGGTGGTCGGCGTGGGGCGCCTGGGCGACCTGTGGGGCCGCAAGCGGCTGCTGCTAGCGGGCATTGCGCTGTTCACCGCGGCCTCGGCGCTGTGTGCCCTGGCGCCGTCGCTGGCCTGGCTGGTAGCGGCGCGCGCCGTGCAGGGCCTGGGTGCTGCCGTCATGATGGCGCTGGCCATGGCCCTGGTGGCCGATGCCGTGCCGCCAGGGCGCACCGGCAGCGCCATGGGCCTCCTGGGCACGATGTCGGCCGTGGGCACGGCGCTGGGCCCCACGCTGGGCGGGGCGCTGATCGCGGGCTGGGGTTGGCCGGCGCTGTTTGCCATCAACCTGCCGCTGGGCGGGGCGGCATGGTGGGCGGCGCGCCGCTACCTGCCTACAGACAGTGCCCGTGCAGGCGTGCAGCGCCCGCGCTTCGACGTGGTGGGCATGCTGCTGCTGGCCGTCACGCTGGCCGCCTATGCACTGGCCATGACGCTGGGCCGGGGCCAGTGGGGTGCGCTGAACGCAGCGCTGCTGGCAGGTGCCGGGCTGGGGCTGGCGCTGTTCATTGGCGCGCAGCGCCGGGCAGAGCAGCATGGCGCCGCACCGCTGGTTCCCCTGGCGCTGTTCCTCAACAGCCCGGCCCTGGGCGCCGGCTTTGCCATGGGCGCGCTGGTCACCACCGTGGTCATGGCCACGCTGGTGGTGGGCCCGTTCTACCTGTCGGGGGCGCTGGGGCTGGGTACTGCCCAGGTGGGGCTTGCCATGTCGTGCGGGCCGCTGGTCTCTGCGCTGGCGGGGGTGCCGGCCGGCCGGCTGGTGGACCGCCTGGGCACGCAGCGCACCACGCGGGCGGGGCTGATCGCCATGGCCGTGGGCTCGGCTGCGCTGGCGCTGCTGCCGGCAGGCCTGGGCGTGGCCGGCTATGTGCTGCCGCTGGCCGTTGTCACCGCCGGCTATGCGCTGTTCCAGGCCGCCAACAACACGGCCGTGATGGCCGCCACGGTGCAGCAGCCGCAGCAGCGCGGCGTGGTGTCCGGCCTGCTCAACCTGTCGCGCAACCTGGGGCTGGTCACCGGTGCATCGGCCATGGGTGCCGTGTTCGCCTGGGGCGCAGGCGGGCAGGGCGGTGCCATGGTGCAGCCTGGCGCGGTGGCGGCGGGCATGCAGGCCACCTTTGGCGTGGCGGCGGCGTTGGTGGTGGCGGCGCTGGGGATTGCGCTGGCGGCGCGGCCGTCTTTCCGCCCGGGGGCTGGCAGAACGGCGGAACCTCCTGCCGGGCAATGAGTCTGGTAGCGTGTCACCCTTTCATCGCATTGCATGAACCTCATCCAGCGCATTCCCGCCGTGATTGTTGCGGCCGCGGCCAGTGGCTGCACCATGGCGGCAGACACCTTGTCGGGCTGCATGGCGGTCGGGCCGGGCCGGTTTGATCTGCGCACGGCCCCGGACCAGATCTATTTTGTCGAGGTCAGCCGCGAGGTCATGGCGCAGATCAAGGCGCTGCAGGGCGATGCACCGTTGTGGGTGGCACCCGTTCGGGTCAAGGCGTCGGTGCGCAAGCACGACCAGGCCGGCCCCGCCGGCAAGTACGGGGCCATCGCCAAGGTCACCGAGCTGGCGGTATCGGGCGACAGCAGCCTGTGCAAATGAATGGACCTTGCCCGCATGGGCAGTGGACATTGCCCGCTTGGTATCCGGCGGCGGTGTGCGGTATGCTTTTTCGCATGACCGCCACACCCCTCCTGCCCACGCTCCGCTCCCTGGCCGCCGCTGCGGCGCTGCTGTGCTGCCTGCCGGTGGCTGCCCTGGCCCAGGCGACGGCCCCCGCAGCAGCAGCCGAGCCTGCCACCATCTACACCCACGGCGAGTTCCGCGCCGTCTCGCAGGAGCAGGGCAGCCGCGACACCTTTGCGCACATCAAGGTGGCGCCGGGCGTGAAGATTCCGTTTTCCACCATCACCTACCGGGTGCGCGATGCGGCACTGCTCAAGGGCCTGCAGCCCGGTGCGCGCGTGGAGTTTCGCGCCGAGCGGGTGGAGGGCGAGAACGTGCTGGTGGCCATCCGGCCGCGCCAGCAGTGATGGACCCAGACATCACCGCCCTGGTCGAGCAGGCCATCGATGCCCTGGGCAACCCCGAACTGTCCGCTGCTGAGATAGAGGCCGCCGTGCTGGCCCTTGCGGGCGGCGATGCCACGCTGGCACGCCGGCTCATCGACGTGGTGCCCGAAGGCTTTGGCCTGGTGCTGGTCTCGCACGTCGAGCCCGCCGCCACCCTGCAGCTGCCCACCGAATTCTCGGTGCAGGATGCGGCTGGCGAGTGGGTGGACTTTCCCCTCACCCGCGAGCCGGTCTTTGTCGCGGCCCTGCTGGCCGCACAGCGCATGTTCCATGCCGGCCCGCGCCTGAAATTCCAGACCGTCACCGACCGCAGCGGCCTGCTGCAGGCCGTGAACAACGCGCTCAACGGCGGCCAATCGCTCGAAGGCGCCACGCTGGGCGGGCCGCGTTTCGGGGGCATACCGGCAGCGACGTACGCGGCATCGGCCGACGGCCCGTGACAGGGTCTTCCCTACAAGGCGCCCGCAGCGGGTGGCGATGATGTACCTTTCGTCCACCACTTCCAGGTACCCCACGCCATGGACCTCGTGCTCTCCCCCCCGCCGGACGACGCCAGCATCCACACCGCGCTGTCCGACCCCCGGCGTCTGGACGCCGTGCAGCGCACGGGCCTGCTCGACAGCCCGCCCGAAGAGACCTTTGACCGCCTCACCAGCCTGGCATCGCGGCTGACCGGCGCGCCCGTGGTCTTCGTCTCGCTGCTGGACCGGGCGCGCGACTTCCACATGAGCACCACCGCCCTGGGGCCTGGCGTGGCCACGCCCGGCGGCAGCCGCGACCAGATGGGGCGCACCTTCTGCCACTACGTGGCTGCCTCCAGGCAGCCCCTGGTGATCGAAGACGCCACCCTGCTGCCCGTGTTCCGCGACCTGCCCGGCGTCAAGGCCAAGGGTGTGCGCGCCTATGCCGGCGTGCCGCTGCTCACGGAAGAGGGCGACGCCCTGGGCACCTTCTGCGCGCTCGACTTCGCGCCGCGGCACTGGACCGGGCAGGACATCGATGTGCTCACCGAGCTGGGCCAGTCCGCCCTGCGCGAGATCCGCCTGCGCGTTGCCCTGCAGCATGCCGCCAACGTCAACCAGCAACTGGTCGGGCAGATCCAGCGCGTGGCCGAGCTCAACATGAAGCTCGAGGAGCTCGCCACCACCGACCCCCTCACGGGCCTGCGCAACCGCCGCGCCTTCGACGCCCACATGGCGCAGGAGCTGGCCATCGTGCAGCGCCGCGGCACGCCGCTGAGCCTGCTCATGCTCGACGTGGACCACTTCAAGCGCGTCAACGACACCCTGGGCCACGATGGCGGCGACCGCGTGCTGCAGGCCATCGCCGGCCACCTCAAGGCCTGCGCCCGCACGGTGGACGTGGTGGCCCGCGTGGGCGGCGAGGAGTTCGCCGTCATCCTGCCCAGCACCGGCGAGGCCGGCGCCCACGAGGTCGGCGAGCGCATGCGCAGAGCCGTGGAAGACGGTCCCTGGCCCGAGATGCCCGTGACCATCAGCGTCGGCACCGCTACGCTGGTGGAGGGCGAGGACGCCGAGCGCATCTATGGCCGCGCCGATGCCGCGCTGTATGCGGCCAAGCAGGCGGGGCGCAACCGGGTGCAGCAGGGCTGAGGCCAGTCGTCACCGGGAGGCGGGTGGCGGACGACGGCTGCCCTGGCCGTTCATCACGCGTTCATCTTCTGCTCACGGCCTTTTCATGCGGCATTCAGGCCGCATCCATACCGCTTTGGTGAACTGTAGGTCCCCCAGGCAGCCATCCGGCCGCCGGGGGAAACCAACCATTTCAACCAGAGAAAACCATGAAAACATCCATCTGCATCGCCGTCGCCAGCCTCCTGGTGGGCGCCGCCGCTGTGCCTGCCGCCGCCAAGGGCCCGGTCGTCAACCACGCCATTTCCGAAAGCGAAGTGCTGGCGGCCCAGCAGGCCTGGTGCAAGGCGCTTGTCGACATCAGCACCACCCACACCGCCAGCGGCCCGGTGGCAGCCAAGGCGCTGGCCGAGAAGGTGATCGACGCCGCCTACGGCTACCAGATGGGCGCCGTGCTGTTCAAGCCGACCCTGACCACCACGCCGCAGACCTTCCGCACCACCCGCGAGGGCGCGCTGGCCTACTTCGTGGGCGGCAACCCGGCCTACCCCAAGGACACGGGTTTCGCCCTCAAGGGCTGGACCAAGTGCGAAATCACCAATGCCGCCGTGTTCATCGCCGGTGATTCGGCCAACACCATGGGCAACGTGATGTTCACCGACAAGGCCGGCAAGGTGACCACGGTGGACAAGACCTGGGCCTTCGTCAAGGACGATGCGGGCAAGCTGCGCATCGTGGTGCACCACTCGTCGCTGCCGTTCACCGGCAACTGATCGATGGATGGCTGGGCCGGGTACGTCACCCCCGTGCCCAGCCTGCCGGACGCACCGCCGGCGCGCCTGCCAGGCTTCATAATCCGAGCCTCCCGACCAGGCCTTTCGCCCCCATGTACCGCGCACGACTCTCCCTGGCCTTTGCTGCCCTGGTGGCCCTGGTCTGCATCCAGGCCGCCTTTGTGTACTGGGGCGCCAACCGCGTCAACGACTACGCCCAGCACAGCCGGCTGGCCAGCGACATCCAGGCCGAGCTGCTGGACCTGTCGGCCAACAAGCAGCGCCTGCGCGTGTGGGCCATGCAGCGCCTGATGGACACCGATGCCCAGCCCGAACAGCGCGAGCGCCTGGTGGCCAGCATGGTCGCCAGCGCCGCCAACCTCGACGACCTGGTGCGGCGCGACCTGGCGCTGTGGACCGAGCTCGTGCGCCGCGAAGGCGTGAGCATGCCCGCCGAGGTGCCCCAGCTCGTGGGCGTGACGGAGCTGTTGCGCGACAACATCCAGGCAGTGGAGGCACGGCTGGCGCAGCTGGTGCCGCTGGAGCAGGGCGCCGACTTTCCGGCCCTGTGGGGCGAGCTCACCCAGGTGTTCGACATGGCGCGCGGGCGCGACCTGCGCGAGCTGATCAACGGTGCCATCGCGCACCAGCGCGCGGCCGTGCCGGTAGCCCGCGCCGCCACCGAGCGCGGGCTCGACGTGCTGCGTGCGCAGGCCATCGGCATGGCCCTCATCACGCTGGCCGTGGCCGTGGTGCTGGCGTTGCACCTCAAGCGGCGCCTGCAGCGCCCGCTGGACCGGCTGCTCGAAGGCACGCAGGCCCTGCAGGCCGGGGCGCTGGACCACCGCGTGGCCACCGGCTCCAACGACGAATTCGACCGCGTGGCCCAGCACTTCAACGCCATGGCGGCCGAGCTGCAGCAGCACCGTGCGCGCGCCGATGCCGCGCGCCGCGGGCTGGAAGACGCGGTGCAGGCCCGCACCCAGGAGCTGAGCGCCGCGCACGACACCCTGCAGCGCCTGGACCAGCGCCGCCGCCAGCTGTTTGCCGACCTGGGCCACGAGCTGCGCACCCCCGCCACCTCGATCCGCGGCGAAGCCGAGATCGCGCTGCGCGGTGGCGACAAGCCGGCCGATGAGTACCGCCAGACCCTGGCGCGCATCGTGGGCGGGGTGGACCAGCTCACCCGCGTCATCCACGACCTGCTGCTCATCGCCAAGGCCGAGGCCGACCAGCTGGTGATGCACCCGGCCCCGGTGGACCTGCGCGCCCTGCTGGGCGATGCCGCAGAGCAGGCCGCCGCCCTGGGCGCACCGCAGGGTGTGCAGGTGCAATGGCTGCTGGACGGCGCCGAAGGGGATGGCGATGGCAGCGGCGCACTGCCCACCGGCCAGGTCACCGTGCTGGCCGACGCCGACCGCCTGCGCCAGGCGCTGGTGATCGTGCTGGACAACGCGGTGCGCTATTCGGCGCGCGGCACCACCGTGCGCATCGGCCTGCAAGGCGTGGCCGGGGCGGATGGGGTGGGTGTGGTCGCGGTGGTGGTGCGCGATGAAGGCATCGGCATCGACGCGGACGAACTGCCCCGCGTGTTCGAGCGCTTCGTGCGCGGGCGCCGGGCGCGCGCCCACCGGGCCGACGGCACGGGCATCGGCCTGTCCATCGCCCAGGGCATCGTGCAGGTGCACCAGGGCCGTATCACCATCACCAGCGTGCCCCAGCAGGGCACGGTGGTGCGCATCGAACTGCCGCGGGTGATGGCACCACCGCCGCAGGGTGCCCCGCAGGTGGGAGCACAGCAGGGAGCGCTGGCATGAACATGAACAAGCACATCCTGGTGGTGGAAGACGACGCACGCGTGGCCGACTTCCTGGTGCGCGGCCTCAAGGCCGAGGGCTACCGCGTGGAGCTGGCCCGCACCGGGCCCGAAGGCCTGGCCCTGGCGCGCAGCGCCGAGCCCGGCGTGCTGCTGCTCCTGGACCTGATGCTGCCCGGCCTGAGCGGGCTGGAGCTGTGCCAGACCCTGCGCGCCGAAGGCCGCCACATGCCCATGCTGATGCTCAGCGCGCTGAGCAACACCGAAGACAAGGTCAACGGCCTGCGCCTGGGGGCGGACGACTACCTCACCAAGCCCTTCGCCTTCGAGGAACTGCTGGCCCGCATCGAGGCCCTGCTGCGCCGGGGCCGCGAGCAGCGCCCGCGCGCCAGCACCCTGCAGGTGGCCGACCTGGTGCTCGACCTGGAGCGCATGCAGGCCAGCCGCGCCGGCCAGCCCATCGCGCTCACCGCCCGCGAGCTGGCCTTTCTGGAACTGCTGATCAGCGCCCCGGGCCGCGTGTACAGCCGCGAGCGCATCCTCTCCAACGTCTGGGGCACCAACGAAGATCCGCTGACCAACGTGGTCGACGTGTACGTGCGCCGCCTGCGCAGCAAGATCGACGAGGGCCACGCGCTGGCGCTCATCAAGACCGTGCGCGGCTTTGGCTACCGGCTGGACGCCACGGCGGATTGAACCCGGCCTTTGGCAGCCGGTCCAGGTGCGCAACGAGCCAGACCGTCAGCCAGGGCGATGCGAAGATCGCCACCAGGTCGGCCCGCACGGTGAGCTTCATCGGGCTGCGCAGTGAGGCGGTGAACAGACCATAGACCAGGCCCACCGCACAGACCCCGAGGGCCGCAACGCACGCCGTGGCGGGCCTGCGCGCCGGGGCCACCGCCGCGCAGAGAAACACCGCCATCAGACCAGGCATCGACGCCCCGCCGATGTCCTGCAACACGCGTGCGACCAGCCGCAGGCTGCATTTCACACTGGGAGGGGCGCTGCCGCCCCATTCCAGCGGCGGTGAACAAGTCGCCGCGGAAACATAGGGGAATGTCGACCACAACCAGAAGGCAAGAAGGATGGCGCCCACGAACACGAAGGGCAGGGCACACCAGCGAAGCCAGGTTTTCAGATGGTTCATACAGTGGAGGGACAGCAAATGGCCCCCAGTGTTGGCCCGCACAGTGAGGCCAGTATGAAGTGCTGCCCCGCGCTATGCTCTGCACAGCACATGCCGCTGGCGGCCACTGCGATACCGCCCTTGCCCACCGGGCCCTTTTTCTGCCTTGCATGACACCAGACCACCCAACCGCACCCCAGGGAGCCGACTTCCCCTTCTACAACGGCCAGCCCGTGGCGCTGGGTGCGCGGCAGTGGTGCTTCGTCCTGCTGGCCTTGGCGGCAGCCTATGGTGCGCTGTACATCCCCGCCATGGTGGCGTGGCGCATGTCCGGCGGTTGGGCTGCCGCGATCCCGGCCATCGTGTTCCCGGCGCTGCCGCTGCTGGCGCTGCGCGCGGTGGCGGGGCCGCAGTGGCAGGTGCTGTTTCGGAGCATGGGTTGGCGCGACGTGCGGCTGGCCATCGGCCTGGTGCTGCTCAGCATCACCGTAACGGTGGTGGTGGCCCTCGTCGTCTCGCGCCTGTTCGGCGCCGTGCCCAATCCCGTAATCAAGGCGCTGACCGGCATGGGCATGGCAGAAAAGGTGGTCTTCATGGCCAGCACCATCCCGCACCTCATCGGCGAAGAGATCCTCACCGTGCTGCCGTTCCTGGCCTTCCTCACCTGGCTGGCCGGCCCGGTGGGCTGGCCACGGCGTCGGGCCATCGTGGGCGCCTGGGTGTTGGCATCGGTGCTGTTCGGTGCCTTGCACCTGCCCACTTACGGGTGGAACGTGGCGCAGAGTCTGGTCATCATCAGCACATCGCGCATGGTGCTGTGGCTGGCCTACCTGCGCACGAGGAACCTGTCTGTGGCTGCGCTGGCGCACATCCTCAACGACTGGTTGCTGCTGGGCTTCGTGCTGCTGCTGGGGGCGATCATCGGCTGAGCCATTGACGAGATCATGCCTGCCGCCTTTGTACGCAGCGCGAGACGCCCCACACCGCAAACCATGAAGACACCCCGAAAGCCACCTTGACGGCAAACACCAGGCTGGCGGGGCGCGCCCCATGGTCCCCGCCGACCAGAAACAGCAGTGCCAGAGCGCAGACCGCGATGGCTGCCGCACTGGCCGTGGCCGCCTTGCGCGCCGGGGCCACCACGGCACACAGTAGCACGGTGAGGGCACCCATGGCCGAGGCCCCGCCCATGTCCTTGAGAAGGTACACGGCCAGTGGCCAACTGCATTTCTTGTTGCCGCTGAGGCCGCCGTGCCACACCAGGTCAGGCGGGCAATGGGCCACGGCAATGGCCCCGAACGCCAGCCACAGCCAGATGGCAAGGCAGGCCGCGCCTATGAACACGAAGGGCAGGGAGAACCAGCGTAGCTGGTTGAGCAAGTAGGTCATTTTTTCAGGGTCGGCATGCGCACGACAAGGTGCCCACCAGTGTTGCCCGGCATGGTGAGGCCAGTGTGAAGTGCTGGCCACCGGTGCAGCGCCTGAAACACAAACCCAGCAGCCGGGGTTTACCGGCGCTCCGATATGCCTTCCAATGCGGCCCATGCCGCCCCTTGCACCTACCCGCATGACCCTTGCGCAGCCCCCCGCAGCCACGCCTGGCGACGCCGACTTCCCCTTCTACAGCGGCCGGCCGCTCGCCCTGGGTGCGGGCCGCTGGTGCGTGCTGCTGCTGGGCGCCGCGCTGGGCTTTGCCGCGCTCTACCTGCCCATGCCTGCAGCCTGGGGTGGCTGGGGATCGATGGTGCCGGCCGTCCTGTTCCCCCTGGTGCCCTTGCTGGCGCTGCGGTTGGTGGCCGGGCCGCACTGGCAGGTGCTGTTCCGGCGCGTGGGCTGGCGCGACCTGGGCCTGGCCCTGGGCGTGGCGCTGCTCAATATCGCGGTGACCGTGTTGGTGGCCCTGCTGGTCAGCCGCCTGTTCGGCGAGGAGGCTTCCAACCCCGCGTTCGGTGCGCTCGGGCGCATGGACACGGGCGAGCGCATGGCCTTTTTTGCGCGCACCATACCCCAGCTCATTGGCGAAGAAATCATCACCGTGCTGCCCTTCCTCGCCGTGCTCGCCGGGTTGTCGGGCCCGCTGGGCCTGGGCCGGGGCAAGGCCATCGTGGGGGCCTGGCTGGTGTCGGCGCTGATCTTCGGCGCCCTGCACCTGCCCACCTATGGCTGGAACGTGGCGCAGTGCCTGCTGGTGATTGGCTCGGCGCGGCTGGTGCTGTCGCTGGCCTACCTGCGCACCAAGAACCTCACGGTGTCGGCCATGGCCCACATCGCCAATGACTGGCTGCTTTTTGCCGGGGGCCTGGTGCTGGGCACTGCCGTCGGCGCCTGAGCCGCCAGCTTGGTACGCGGCACGCGGCCGAACTTGGCCCTGCAACGCTCTCTTGTTCAGCGTTGCTTTACCATCCCCGTGCGCATGCAGATTGCCTGCCAGCGCCATGCATGTGCGTGCACAGGGCCGCAGAACACAGTGACAAGGAAAAGATGCCATGGGCACGTATGACTATGATTTGTTCGTGATCGGCGGCGGCTCCGGTGGCGTCAGGGCCGGCCGTGTGGCCGCATCGCTGGGCAAGCGCGTGGCCGTTGCCGAGGAGCACCGGTTTGGCGGCACCTGCGTCATCCGTGGCTGTGTGCCCAAGAAGCTGTTCGTTTACGCCTCGCAGTTCCACGAGCATTTCGAGGACGCTGCGGGCTATGGCTGGCAGGTGGGCAAGCCCACGTTTGAGTGGAAGGCGCTGATCGCCGCCAAGGACAAGGAGATCGCCCGGCTCGAAGGCCTGTACCGCCGTGGCCTGGACACCAACGGTGCCGAGATCATCGACAGCCGCGCCGAGCTGGTGGACGCGCACACCGTGCGCATCGTGGCCACCGGCAAGACGGTGACCGCAGAGCGCATCGTCATCGCCACGGGCGGCACGCCCAACCCGCATGCGGCGCTGCCGGGGCACGAACTGTGCATCAGCTCCAACGAGGCCTTCGACCTGGCCGCGCTGCCGCGCTCCATCCTGATCGCGGGCGGCGGCTACATCGCCGTCGAGTTCGCCAACATCTTCCACGGCCTGGGTGTGGAGGTCACGCTGATCTACCGCGGCAAGGAAATCCTCTCGCGCTTCGACCACGACATGCGCCAGGGCCTGCACAAGGCCATGGTGGACAAGGGCATCCGCATCCTGCTCACCGATGTCATCGAGAACGTGGCCCAGGTGGAGGGCGAGGGCGGCGGCCTCATCGCCACCACGAAGAACGGCGAGACCATCGCTGTCGATACCGTCATGCTGGCGCTCGGCCGCGACCCCAACACCCGCGGCCTGGGGTTGGAGGCGGCTGGCGTAGCGCTGGACGAGCGCGGCGCCATCGTCGTGGACGCCTACTCGCGCACCAATGTGCCCAGCATCTGGGCGCTGGGCGACGTGACCAACCGCGTGCAGCTCACGCCGGTGGCGATCCACGAGGCCATGTGCTTCATCGACACCGAGTACCGGGGCAAGCCCACTGTACCCGACCACGACTTGATCGCCACCGCCGTGTTCTCGCAGCCCGAGATCGGCACTGTGGGCCTGTCGGAGGAAGACGCTGCCCAACGCTACGCAGAGGTCGAGGTCTACCGCGCCGAGTTCCGCCCGATGAAGGCCACGCTGTCGGGCCGCGCGGAAAAGATGATCATGAAGCTCGTCGTCGATGCCGCCAGCCGCAAGGTGCTGGGCGCCCACATCCTCGGCCACGATGCGGGCGAGATGGTGCAGTTGCTGGGCATCTCGCTCAAGGCCGGCGTCACCAAGGACGATTTCGACCGCACCATGGCCGTGCACCCCACGGCGTCGGAAGAGCTGGTGACCATGTACCAGCCGAGCTACCGCATCAGGGATGGCCAGCGCGTCTGATCTGATGCGTAGCCCGGCAGGTTAACGCTGTCGGTGTTGCGCCGAGCGCGGCTCTAAGCGTATTGGGCCAAGCCGTGCCCGAACGACCAGTTTTCTTTAGCCACTTCGACCAGGCTGATGAACACATCGTCTGGCCGCAGGCCGGGGCTCTCGCCCAGCAATTGCGCGATGCGCTGGTACAGCGCCTTCTTCTGCTCCAGCGTGCGCGTGTTGTTGGCCGTGATCTGGATGAACACCAGATCATCGCTGCGCGCGACCCCCATGTAGGTGGGGTTGTAGCTGAAGTTGGCGACATCGTGCTCGGTGATGAGCATGAACTTGTCGTCCTCGGGCACGTTAAAGGTCTCGCGCATGGCCTGGTACAGGCTGTCGCAAAGGGCCTGGCGGTAAGCCTCGGGTTTGCCGGAGCGCATGGCGATGTGGAGCAGGGGCATGTAGGTCAGCTCTGTGAAGTGGTGATGGCGCCATGCTAATCATCACGGTTTGTTATTGCAATTTATACCAGTGATAATGGTTGCATATGGCCACAGACGCGCAGCAACCGCAATCGCTACCACAGCACCGCCCCCTCGACCTCGACGCCATCGAAGCCTTCGTCCGCATCGCCGAGCTGGGCAGCTTTACCCGCGCGGCCGAGGCCATGCAGACCACCCAGGCGGCGGTGAGTTTGAAGCTCAAGCGCCTGGAAGACCGCCTCGGCTGCCGCCTTATCGAACGCACCCCGCGCCATGTGGAGCTGTCCGCACGCGGCGCAGCGTTTCTGGCCCCCGCGCGCGAACTGCTGGCCGTGCACCAGCGCACCCTGGCCACCTTTGCCGAGCAACGCGACCGCGAGCGCATTGCCATCGGCATCAGCGACCACGTGGCGGGGCCCGACCTGCCGGCCCTGATCGCGCGCATGAACGCACACGACCCGGGCCTGGTGATCGAGATCCGCATCGGCTCCTCAGGCGATCTTCTCCAGGCCTATGACCGGCGCGAACTCGATGTGGCCATCGTGCGCTTTCACGCCGACCGCAGCGATGGGCAGGTGCTGGCCGAAGAGCCCTTTGGCTGGTTTGCCGCGCCCACCTGGCAGCGCCATGCGGGCGAGCCTTTGCCTGTCGTGACGCTGGCCGAACCCTGTGGCGTGCGCGTGATGGCCAGCCGGTTGCTTGACGAGGCTGGTGTGCCCTGGCGCGAGTCGTTTGTGGGGGGCGGGGTGGCGGCTGTGTCTGCGGCTGTCATCGCCGGCCTGGGCGTGGCGGCACTGGCGTCGCGCATGCTGCCGCTGGGGGCGGTGGATGTTGGGGCGCGGCTGGGCTTGCCGGCGTTGCCGCGGCTGCCGGTGGTGTTGCATTCGCGGGTGCGGGGTGGGCGGGGGAGGGAGGCTGTGGGGGTGTTGGGGGCGGCGTTCAGGGTGTAGTTGATTATTTTTTTGAGTATCTTTCATTTTTCTTTTTTATTTTTTCCCGCATGAATTTTGTTAACTCGAAGATGCCATCCGATATGTGCCTCTCTGGGTTTTCTTTGCAATATTTGCTTGTCCAATCTTCAATTATTTTATGATCAAGCTCACCCAGCCTGTCTTTGCTGATCATTGAATTTACCCCACTTGCAAATCCTAGTAGCCACGTTCTATTTTGCGCAAAACCAATCCATGCATAAGAGTTATCTTTCTGGTTGAATTTTTTTATGTCTTCAGTCCATTTTTTACATGTCACAGGGGAAAATAGGGTGTAAGTTTCCTGCGCTCTGATTTCGGAGTGTGAGAGCAGGATTGTGCTGAAAAATAAAAGGGGAGTAAAAATTTTTAAATTATGCATAGTAAAATTTTTCCCAGAGCAATAGGCATTCCTGTGCTATTAAATATGATATCTGTAGGAAGAATAAAAAACATATTGCCATAAATGATAACCATAACCCAAGTGAGGATTCGCTATCTATGAGGAGTAGTTGCAGGGAGTTGTACCCTAAAATAACCGCTGAAGGGGTGGTTATAACTAGTATGACGATTGACCTGAAAACAATTGGGCTGATGGTTTCCATCCATAAATCAAATCTAGTCTTACGTCTGTTTCTTAGCCGAAGTTTTGATTCAAGAATCTCTCCCATTCCGAGGGTAATAGGGAAAACATTCAAAATATGAGGAAAAGTTGATCCAAAATATCTCAGTTTTCTGATTATAAGCAATTCCCGTTGCCTTGTTAGATAGAGCGATGCAAGCCAGCCTGAGAATATTGGAATTAATGCTAGTAATAGTGATTTTGCAATGAAAGTTGAGGGGATTTGATAGCGTGCGCCTCCGTATTGTATTGGAACAATCAACGGAGATTCAACTCCCCAGATTGTTACGGGTTTTTGAATTAATTGATCTCTCTTATTTTGAAGTGATAAAATTATTTCTCGGGGGGATTTTGATGAGTCTAGAGCAAGAGAGGTAAAATCTGAGCCAATTCGGGTCTTAAACTTTGTATCTTCAATAATTTCTTTTAATGTGTTTGGGTAATTTTCTAATTTTGAGGTAACGGACTTATCGTGGTCGTCAATTGCTGGCTCAAGGCCAAGCTTTTTTCTAATCTCTATTGATCGTCGGCTTTCTGCTTGGGAGCTGGCAGGAGGCGGTTCTTTGGGCGGGTTTCGGAATAGTCGATCCAGTTTCTCAATGTTTTCCTCCATTGCAGATATCAAAATTTTTATATCATTGTGTTTTTCCCGCTCGACGAAATTTGCAATGCTTACAAAATACAAGTCTAGAAATCCAAGTAATAAAATTATTATTCCAAAATAAAATAGTCGTTCCATTCGCTTTCCCAGCTCTCCGAGTGATTTTAAAGCGGCACTCTCATTCATGTTTCCTCCGTTTTGTGATGTTGAGTTGAAATGTTTTGATATTTTTAACGGGTGATGTGATAATTTTTAAGGTAAATGTGTTTTGTGGTGAACCGCAAAAATTCGATGAGCTTGTTGATCGCAGTCACGAAATTTTCCTTTTCCTTTTGCTCTATCGCCGGCTCGCGTACGGATGGGCGTGATGCGAGTGCCTACCCCACATCGCGCCCACAGTGAACATGGGTTTGCATGCCGAATACTAGACCAGAATTCGTGGCCTCGCGGTGCCCCCCGCCTTTGGAAGCTGAACCCGACTGACCGGTTTCATCGCCTGCGGCTCTCGGAGAGTGCGATGGCATTCCCATCGCCTTTATCGTCGTGAACGAAGACGCTGGCCGGCACCGAGTAGCCCCAGCCGCCGGCTTCCGCCAGTATTCGGCGAACCAGGCTTTCGCGGCGTTGGCCGCTAAGCCCAAGCCGCCAAAGTCCTCATCATCGTCGGTGAAATAGCGCGCATCAAACCGGTCCATGCCATCGAGCCCGCAGGCGATCTACAGGGACTGGCCGGCGAAGATGGATGCCCTTTCCGACCGGTCCACTCGGTTGGCGGGGCTGGTGAAGTAGATCCGCGCGTCAGGCGCGGCCTCACCATCTTCGGCCATGAAGATCTGCACCTTGGCCTCCCGCACCGTGTGTCAGGCACAGGCCGGGCAATGAGCTTTCTCAGTTCAGCAATGAGGTGTGGCGCGGCCCGGTCCAGGCATCGGCGGTATCGAGCGAGGAACTGCGTAGGGGCAAGGCCAAGGGAACCATGGTTGTCGTAGTCACTGGAAGAAGAACCCCGCAGGGTACGCCGATGGGGCCGGCGCCACCGCCAGCAAGCGCGACGCGCACGCCGGATCGTCCGCATCCGTGACCATCAGCAGCCGGTCGCCCGCCAGCGCAATGCCTTCGACCTTGGGCGCACCCTCCAGCGGCGACATGCGCTGCAGCACCCCATCCGCACCCACCCAGCCGATGGCCGATGCCACGCATTCGCCGTCGGCATAGCTGTCGTCGGTGTTTTCGGCCACGGCGCTGAACAGCCAGCCCTCGCCATTGGGCAAGGCCGCGCCGTCGGTAAAGCCCAGTGGCACCCCATCCACCATGCCCAGGTCGAACTGGGTGGTTCGCAAGGCCGCCGGTGGCTCCGTGCGCGTGCCAGCGAGCCAGGCCAGTAATGCTGCCAACGTGTAGCTGATGCAGGCATTGCGCGCGTCGCCCTTGTTGCCGCGCTGCAGCAGGTGCAGGCAGTCATTCGCGATGAATGCGCCTTCGATGTTCAGGTCGGCAAACTCCGCACGCAGGGGCGCGTAGAGCGCAGACAGGTCCACCACCTGCGCTACGCCATCGGGGCGCCCGGTGGCATCGAGCGCGATGACAACGCCCTGCTGCCGATTGGGCTTGGACCCGGATCCGAGGGCCAGCAGCGCTCCGCTCGGGTGTGCGGGCGACGCTGGCAGCAGGGCCAGCGCTTCCAGATCGGGCTTGCGCTTTTTGCGGGCCTTCGGGTCTGCCGGCAGGTCGCCTGGCAGGATGCGGTGCAACTGCACCAGCGGTGCCTGTGGCAAGTGCTGCAGCACGGCTGCGCCGGCAGGCAGCAGGCCCAGGTGGTGCTCATCGTCCGCCACCAGGTAGAGCCATGCGCCGGCCCGCACCAGGCCGCTGGCCGCGCTCAGGTGGGCCTGGCCGCGCGGGTGGGTTGCGGGGTCGAGCAGCAGGTCCTGCAGGTGCGTGGGCGTGAGGTGCATGGCGAAGAGGGAGTAGTGGGGGGAGGGGGCGGCTGACGTGTTGCGGCGAATCCTGGAGCACCAGCACCATGCATGGCACCTGCATGCGGTTTGGCAGTCTATCGGTGTTTCGGCCTGCATTGAACGTGGACCGCAGCACCTGTGCGCCGCTGATTCTGGCCTTTGCGCTGCTTCTACGTTGGAGCTGCCGATCTTTCGCGGCAGGGCTTGGCGATTGGCTCCGCGCGCACCCGGGTGCGCTCTGCAAGGCCCTGGCTTTCCGCCCAGAACGAGGCGAACTCCGAGCGGCCCATGCCAAGGTCCCGAAGCGTGGAGGGGTGAAGGCGTGCGAATTCGTCGCGGGGGGGGGGGGGTTTCCCCC
>NZ_JBWKPP010000019.1:0-71499 GCF_059418305.1 Acidovorax sp. GW821-FHT09B03 | reverse complement strand
GCGGGGACTCATTCCCCCCCCGCGGCGAACCCTTGCAGCGCTCTTTTGGCCCAATGGAGAATGGCTTGCAGCATGGCGGCGCTTCGTGGTTCCACAAGGGATTCAATCGGGGGGATGCGTGGGCTGCTCGTCGGGAGTCGGGCGGCTTCAAAGCACCTGGTAGATGCGAAAGTCGATCTGGCCTGCCGACAGCTCGTTGTAGCCCACGAGTACCAGCCCGTTGAGCCACAGGTAGCGCTCGTCCGATGTCTCGAACTTGGGCGTGGTTCGCAGGTAGGTCTCGCTGAACGCAAGGCGCTCTCCCTTGGCCAGCCGCGCCCGGCCGTCCGGCGGGAGCTTGGCGATGCCCTTGCTTTCAAAGGCGATGAGCGCACCGTCGTCGGTGCGCATGGCACCGCGCACGTCGAGCCGGCTGATGCCGTCGTTGCCGATCAGCACCCAGTCGACGCTGCCCGGCAAAAATTCGCCGCGCAGCTTCGGGCCATCAAGCCGGCCACCCTTGCCGATGTAGGGCACCACCGTGCCCCGTGGCGTGGGGATGGCACGGGGCGTCTCCAGGGCCACCCGCAGGTCGCACAGGTGCCGCACCGGCAGGGCGTCGAGCAGCGGCTGCTCGAAGAGGGGCTGGGGGGAGTTGAGGAGGGTGTTGTTCATGGGGTTCAGGCCATGGCCGCCTTGACCTGCGCAAAGTCGAAGAACGTGTCCTTGCGCGTGACCAGCCCGGTGCTGTCCACCTCGACGACGTCGAGCGCATGAAAACCCCGGCGCTCCTTGCCTGGGGGCTGAAAAGTCAGGGTCCAGTCCAGCGTCCAGTGCTGTTCGCCGAGCAGCAGGCGCCGGGTCTCCACGCCAAAGCCGGGGTAGCGCTCGAAGACCTCGGCGAACTCCTGCAGCAGCGCGGCATGGCCCTGGGCCTGTTCTCCGCGGCCATGCGCCTGGAAGCTCGAGTCCGGCGTGTGCAGCGCAACGATGGCCCGGGGATCGTGGGAGAGCCAGGCCTGGGCGTAGCGTTCGGCGATGGCAGCGAGATCGAGTTGGGTGGGTTCAGACATGAAAAAGCCTTTCGGTGTGGTGGTTGCGTGGTGTCGCCGCAATCCGGGCGGATTGCGCGGTGCGCGAGGCGGCTTGCAGATCGCCCTGCGCACACCGGTCACTATATCTATGATTTTCATAGTGACAAGGGGTACAATGCCCCCAATGACCAGGAAACCGACAAAACCGTTCACGGCGGACGAGGCGATTGGCCCCAGTTCCAGCCCTACCACCCTGTGCCCGATTGCGCGTGCGCAAGGCGTGGTCGGCGACCGCTGGACCGTGCTGGTGCTGCGCGAGCTGTTCCTCGGCAACCGCCGCTTCGAGGAGATCCAGGCGCAAACGCAGGCCACGCCGCAGATGGTGGCCAGCCGCCTCAAGAAGCTCGAATCGGACGGACTGATCGAGCGCCGGCCCTACAGCGAAAGGCCCCCGCGGCACGAGTACCACCTGACCGAGATGGGCATTGCCTTCCACCCCGTGTTCCTGGCACTTCGCGCCTGGGGCGAGACATGGTTCAAGTCCCGGGACGAAGAGGTCGCCATCCAGTACACCCACCTCCCCTGCGGGCAGGACCCCGGGCTGGGCCCCGACTGCCAGTCCTGCGGCAAGGTGATGCGCAGGGAGGAGCTTTCCGCGGCGCTGAGTGGCTCGTTCAAGGCAGAGCGCCAGGCGCGGCTGGACGCCTTCAAGGCCAGCCGGCCTTAGCGTGGCCACGGGCCATTGCCGCACCCGTTGCGGTGAGGCCGTCGCACCCCGGCCGCCGGTCCGAAGTGGGCTAGGATTCAGCGTCCGAGATCATCAAACCAAGGAGGAGGGTGCATGAAATTTCCAACAAGCATGGCGTTCCTGGCAGTGGCGGCCGTGCTGGCCCTGTCGGCATGCAGTTCGACCGACGTCGTGCGCGCGCCGGTCGAGGCCACCATCGGCCAGCAACTGATCGACCTGAAAAGTGCCTTCAACAACGGCGCATTGAGCAGCCGAGAGTACGACAGCCAGCGCCGCCGGCTGATCGACAGCGTGAAGTGAGTGAGAACAGCGCCATGAACAAGCACAACCACCATCGGATTGCCACCATCACCCTCGTCTGCGCATGCCTGGCATCGCTGGCCGGCTGCGTGAGCAGCAGCACCTCGCGCGTGACCGTGCAGGAGGGCGTCAAGTTCTCCAAGGGCCGCGAGCTCGACGACCTGGTAAAGGCCTACGACGCCCAGGCGGTGACGCGCAGCGAGTACGAGGAGCTGCGCCAGGTCATCATGAAGCGCCCCAACTGAGCCGCCATGGCGAAGGCGAGGGTAAGGGCGATGCCATGAAACCCCCGGTACCTCCAGGCCGGGCCCTTCGCGACCTGGCGCGGCACTCGCGCACCAGCGGGGCGCCAGGGTTTCTGCCTGAGCTGTGGCTGCTCGGGCCCATTGAGTACCAGTTGCACAAGACTCTGCGCAAGCTGGGGCTGCGCACGGGCAGGGACATCGCCAAGGTCAATATCTACGGGGTTGAACATCCGGCCGCCTGGAGCGGCGAGGTGTTCGATGGCTGCACTGATGTGGAGATCGCTGCCGACTGGAACGCCATTGCCATGCTGCCTGCCCCCGAGCGGGCGATGGCGGCCCATGCCGCCTTGGTGGCGGGGCTGCAGACCGTGCTGGATGCCTGCGGGGTGGAGCGCCATACCTACCTGCCGGCCTTACGGGCTTTGGCAGCCGATGGTTTTTGCCATGCAGTGAAGCTGGCCACGGTGAAGCAAGGCAGCGGCACATTGGCGCTGTGGCTGGAGTGGGATGGGGCGCTCGACCTGGCTCGGCTGGTGGTGCGCGGCAAGGCGGCCGCGCGCAAGGCTGCCACCGAGCAGTTGCTGGGCTGCGCCTGGCCTGACTTCGATGGCATCCGCCCGCAGGACGTGGCGGTGGACGAGCGCGGTGGCATCACCATCGAGGTGTTTGCGGGTTTCATGCAGCCGGACCGGCTGTTGAAGGGCCGCCCTTACATCGACATCCCTGGTGCGGTGAGGATGGCGGTTCCGGGGCGGGAGCGGATTTCGCTCAGCTTCACCCTGCCGCAGGCGGGGCCTGTATAGCCCATGGCCTGATCTGGTGGTAGCCAACCACACGCCAGCGTGCGCCGCCGACTGCCCTGAGGGGCCATCACCAATCTCTGCTGCGCAAAAGTAACAATTCGTTATACGATATCTCCAAACCGCCCGTCTCCACCGATCCAATTCCCGCCATGGGCACCGCCAGCGGGCCCCCCCGCACCCCTGAGGACGCCGCGCCCACCCTGCGGCTGCGGGTGTTGCTGCGCTTCGAGCCGGCGCAGGTCGAGCATGCGTTTGGCGAGCACTACCTGTCGTTCTACCACCGCTACGCCCAGGGCGCGTTGCTGCTGGGCCTGTTGCTGGTGCTGGGCGATTTCCTGGTCGACTGGATTGCCTACCCCACGGTGGCGGTCAATGCGCTGCGGCTGCAGGTGGCCGTGCCCATCCTGCTCGGGGGCCTGGCCTACACCTTCCTGCCGCAGGCGCGCCGGCACTGGCAGCCCGTGCTGGCCGGTTTCATCGTCGCGCTGTCGCTGTGCCTGTTCTGGATATTGCTGCGCATCGATGCGGCAGGCGGCGAGGGGCTGAACTCCTGGGTCGGCATCCTCAACTTCACCTTCCTGGAGTTCTACTGCTTCATCGTGCTGGGCCTGCAGTTCCGCTGGGCGCTGATGGCGGGCCTGGCCATCCTGGCGGCCTTTTGCGCCACGCTGTGGTGGCACCCCGGCCAGTCGCCGACCGAGGCGGCCTACTGGTCCTACCACGTGGTCACGCTGTTCCTGCTGGCGGTGGGGGTGGGCTGGTGGCGCGAGTTCATCGTGCGCAAGGACTATGCGGCCCAGTGGGCGCTGGAGCGTGCGCGCCTGGCGGCCGAGCAGCTGGCGCTGGTCAAAAGCGAGTTCCTGGCCACCATCAGCCATGAGATCCGCACGCCGCTCAATGGCGTGCTGGGCATGAACGAGCTGCTGCTCGGCAGCGGGCTGAGCCGCGAGCAGCGCGAGTGGGCCGGTGCGGTGCAGGCCTCGGGCCGGCACCTGCTGGCGCTGATCGACGATGTGCTGGACGTCTCGAAGATCGAGGCCGGGCAGCTACAGCTGGAGCAGGCCGGTGTCGACCTGCGGCGCGAGATCGGTGCGGCGCAGGCCATGTTCGTGCAGCCCGCGCTGGCCAAGGGCCTCAACCTGCAGGCGCAGGTGAAGTGGCAGATGCCCGAGTGCCAATTGGTGGGCGACGCGCTGCGCCTGCGACAGATCGTGGCCAACCTCATCGGCAACGCGATCAAGTTCACGGAACAGGGCAGCGTGAATGTGCAGGTGTGGGTGGCGCCCGCGCAGGTGGCCGGGCGCGCCCAGGTGGACATCGTGGTGCAGGACTCGGGCATCGGCATACCGGCCGAGGCGCAGGAGCGCATCTTCGAGCGCTTTGCCCAGGCCGATGGATCGACCACGCGCCGCTTTGGCGGCACCGGCCTGGGGCTGGCGATCTGCCGCGACCTGGCCCGGGCCATGGGGGGCGACATCGCCGTGCAAAGCCAGCCGGGCGCCGGCTCGCGCTTCACGGTGCAACTGGAGCTGCCAGTTGCCGGCGCATTGCCCGCGCGTACCGACAACGGTGGGGAGGGCGCTGCAGGCGCGGCTGCCGACGACGTGCCGCGCCTGCAAGGCACCGTGCTGCTGGTGGAGGACCACCCGGTCAACCGCGCCGTGGCGGCGGGCATGCTGCGCAAGCTGGGCCTGGCCTGGCGCGAGGCGCACGACGGCGCGCAGGCCATCGAGCAGGTGCGCGCACACGATTTCGACGCCGTGCTCATGGACTGCCAGATGCCCGTGGTGGACGGCTATGCCGCCAGCCGCGCGATACGCGGCCTGCCCGATGGGCGCGGCGCCAGCCTGCCCATCATCGCGCTCACGGCCAATGCCGGCGCCGACGATGCCGCCCGCTGCCGCGCCAGCGGGATGGACGGCTTCATCGCCAAGCCCTACGGCATTGGCACCCTGGCCGCGGCGCTGGCGCCCTGGCTGCAGGTGGTGCCGCAGGCGCTGCCCGAGGCGCCCGTGGTGCCTGCCGACGACCGCGCAGCCATCGACGCGCGCGCGGTCGAGACCCTGCTGTACCTGGACGAGCAGGGCGGCACGGGGCTGCTGCGCGAGGTGGTGACGGGTTTCCTCGACGCCGCGGCGCAGGGGCTGGCCGCCATGGAGCAGGCGCTGGCCGATGGCCAACTGCCCCATGCCGCGCGCATTGCCCATGGCCTCAAGTCCTCGGCCGCCCATGCCGGCGCGCTGGAGATGGCCGAAGGCATGCGCAGCGTCGAGCGCCATGCGCTCGCCGATGACGCCCATGGGGTGCGCCAGGGGCTGGCGCGCATGCACGATGCCCGCCGCCGCACCGTGGCAGCCCTGCATGCCGTGCTGGAGGCGCACCCATGAGCAAGGAGGCGCCGGCCCTGCCGGAAGAAGGGCTGCCGCCCGAACCGGGGCTGGTGGCGCTTGTCCGCGTGCTGATCGCCGACGACGATCCCGGCATGCGCGCCATGCTGCGGGCCGCCGTGCGCAAGCTTGGCTTCGAGCCCGTGCTGGCCGAGGACGGGGCTTCTGCGCTGCTCGCGTTCCGCCAATCGCCGTGCTCGCTGGTGCTGCTCGACGTGGAGATGCCAGGCCTCAACGGCTACGAGCTGTGCGGCATCCTGCGCCACGAGGCCGGTCCGTTCGTGCCCATCGTGCTGGTCACGGGCAACGACGACGTGGCATCGGTCGAGAACGCCTATGCCGCCGGCGCCACGGACTTCATCTCCAAGCCCGTGAACTGGCCCATCCTGGGCCACCGGCTGCGGCACCTGCTCAGGAACTTCGGCATCCAGCGCGACCTGCAGCTGGCGCAGGCGCGCAATGCGGCCATCCTCGATGCGCTGCCCGACCTGCTGTTCGAACTCGATGCCCAGGGCCGCTTCATCCAGTGCAATGCGCCCGCCAACGAGGAGCTGGCCACGCACTACCGCGCGCTGTTGGGCCGCACGGTCAGCGAGGCCCTCTCGCCCAAGCTGCGCGAGCTGGCCATGGCCGCTGCCGCCGAGGCGCGCACCCTGGGGCATGCCCGCCCACGTACCTACCGCCTGCACCTGCCCGCCGGAGAGCGCTGGTTTGAGCTGTCGGTGGCGCGCAAGGCGGCCGATGACAGCCTGGAGGGGCAGGGGGGGCCCACCTTCATTGCCCTGTCGCGCGACGTCACCGCGCGCAAGGACGCCGAGCGCCGCATCTCCGACCTGGCCGACTCGCTGCGCCAGGCCAATGCCGACCTGCGCCGGGCCAACGACCAGCTGCAGCGCCAGGCCTTCGAGGACCCGCTGAGCGGCCTGCCGAACCGCGCCCTGTTCAACCAACGCCTGGGCCAGGCGCTGCAGCGCATTGCCGCACAGGGCGGGGCCACGGGCATGGAGGCAGGGGCGGAGGCGGGGGTGCCCTGCGAGCTGGGCGTGATGTTCATCGACCTCGACGGCTTCAAGCCCATCAACGACAGCTTCGGCCATGCCGCGGGCGATGCCGTGCTCAAGGAGGTGGCGCGGCGCCTGGAGTCTGTGGTGCGGGGCGCCGACCTGCTGGCGCGGCTGGGTGGGGACGAGTTCGTGGCGCTGATCGAATCGCCCACGGCGGGCGAGGATGCCATGCGCGTGGGCAGCCGCATCATCGAGGTGTTGCGCCGCCCGTATGCCGTGGGCCGCCACCGGGTGTCGCTGTCGTGCTCCATCGGCGTGGTGCTGCACCCCCGGCAGGAGCCCTCGGGCGACCGCCTGCTGGCCTGCGCCGACGCGGCCATGTACGAGGCCAAGCGCGCCGGCGGCAGCTGCTGTGTGCTGTACGAGAAATCCATGTCCGACGACGGCCCCGAAGGGGTGCTGATGCGCCAGGCGCTGCGCGAGTCGCTGGAGCGCGGCGACCTGGTGCTGCACTACCAGCCCAAGGTGGACTGCACCGAGGGCCGGGTGCATGGCCTGGAGGCCCTGCTGCGCTGGGAGCACGAAAAATTCGGCCAGGTCAGCCCGGAGATCTTCATCCCGCTGGCCGAGCGCTACGGCCTCATCGGTGCCATCGGCAACTGGGTCATCGACACCGCCTGCGCCCAGCTGGCGCAATGGCAGGCGCTGGGGCTGCGCTGCCGTATCTCCGTCAACCTGTCACCCCACCAGCTGCGCCAGCCCGACCTGGTGGAGCGCATCGGCCAGGCCCTGGCGGCGCACGGGCTGCGCCCCGCGCAGCTGTCGTGCGAGATCACCGAGTCGACCATGATGGAGCACTCCGCGCAGGAGCGCGCCATGCTCGAGCGCATTGCGGCCATGGGGGTGCGGCTGTCCATCGACGACTTCGGCACCGGCTACTCGTCGCTGGCGCAGCTGCGCCACATCCCTGCACGGCAGCTCAAGATCGACCGCAGCTTCGTCACCGACCTGGCCAGCAGCGAGCAGGCGCGCCATGTGGTGCAGGCCGTGATACAGCTGGCCCACGGCCTGGGCATGGAGGTCGTCGCCGAAGGGGTGGAAACGCAGGCGCAGATGGACGTGCTGGGCGCGCAGGGCTGCGACCTGGTGCAGGGCTTTCACATCGCGCGGCCCATGCCAGCGGCGGACGTGCCCGGCTGGATGCGCGACCGCGAGCACACGCCCAGCCTGTGGAGCCCGCTGGCGGGCCCGGCCGGCTGAACGCCTGTCCATTTGGCCTGGCTCATGCAGCCAGGGCAGCCGCACATTGCGGCCCAGGTCCGACGGGGCCGAGAGCCGCAGGCTGCGCGTGGAACGCACGCCAGCGCTGTGCTGCTATGGCCGAAACCGGTGCTTGAGTGCGGCCATGGTGGCGTAGCTGCCTCGGACCCAGCCGAGGACTTCCTCGCCCTGGCGTGTGAATTCGATGGTCTCCCCGCCCGGGCGGGTGGTGATGGGCACGTCGTAGTAGCTTTCGAGAAAATCCAGCGCCTGCAACAGGCGCTCCCGGCCGAGGCCGGTGATCTGCTCCGCCTCGGGCCAGCGCACGCCCGAATGCAGGCTGCCGATGGCATTGGCAGCGTCGAGCAGCGGCACCAGGTCCGCAAGCGGCGGGGCGGGCATCATCGCGGGCCGTTCGGCGCGTGCTTGCGGTCCGCCGGTGGCGTCATTTCTCGTTGTCCCTGTCCTGCTTGTCCTTCTTCGCCTGGTCGTGGTGCCACTTGATGGCGAAGAACATGCCGGTGCCGAACACCAGCACCTTGAACGTGATGAAGACGATGGGGACCCAATCCATGTGCGTATTTCCTGGTTTCCTGGCTGTCGTTGGTCGAACAGCCCTTGCTTGTATGGACAATTGCAAGGAAATATCCCGATAGAAGTTGGAAATTTCCATGCATGTTGTTATTGTATGGATATTTTCTGGATTTGTCTTGAGAAAAACAATACAAAGGAGCCATACAAAATGGAGAGCGCCCGCAAGCTCAAGAACCCCAACCGGGCATGGATCCGCCCCTTGAACGCGCAAGGAGGGGGCGCCCGCTACCAGCAGATCGTGCAGCAGATCGTCACCGCGGTGGACGACCTGGTGCTGCGCCCGGGCGACCGCCTGCCGCCGCAGCGGGAGCTGGCCACGGCACTGGGCGTGGACCTCACGACCGTGACCCGCGCCTACTCGGAGGTGCGGGCGCTGGGCCTGCTGGAGGCGCAGGGTGCGGGGGGCTCCTACATCAGGCGCAAGGCATCGGGCCCGGACACGACGACGGTCGACCTGGGCATGAACATCCCGCCGCTGCTGGACGGCCCCTTCTTTGCCCAGCTGATGCGTGCCGGGATCGCGCAGGCGCAGGAACGCATGGGCAGCGGCGACCTGATGGGCTACCACGTGGGCGCCGGCGCGCCGGTGGACCGGCAGGCGGCCGCAGCATGGCTCCAGCCCATGCTGGGGGCGGTGGACCCGGGGCGCATCGTCATCTGCCCCGGGGGGCAATCGGCCTTGTGTGCGCTGTTGCTCACCTGCTCGCACCCCGGCGACGGCGTGCTCACCGAAGCGCTGACCTACCCGGGTCTGCTGGCCGCGGCGCAGGCGCTGGAGCGGGCTATCGTTGCGGTGGCTGCCGATGCCGAGGGCATGTCGCCTGATGCGCTGGAGGACGCCTGTGCCCGTGGCGGTGCGCGCGTCCTGTACCTCAACCCCACCATCCACAACCCGACCACGCGCACACTGTCGGCCGAGCGCCGCGCCGCATTGCATGCGGTGGCAAGCCGGCATGGGCTGGTCATCATCGAGGACGACCCGTACTGGCTCATCGCCGGCGATGCCCCGGCCCCGGTGGCGGCACACTCGGGCGGACGGCACAGCGCTCCCGTCTACTACATCTCCACCCTGTCCAAGTGCCTGGCGCCCGGCCTGCGGACGGCCTTCATCGCTCTGCCGCACGGGGCGGCGATCACCCCGGTGCTGGATGCCCTGCGCTCCATCAGCCTCATGCCGGTGTCGTGGATGACAGCGGTGGCGACCCATGCCATCGAGAGCGGCATGGCGCACGAGATGCTCAAGCGGGTGCGCCACGAGCTGGCGCAGCGGCAGCGCCTGGCGGGCCGCTTGCTGCCCCGGGGCGTGCAGTGCCACCCGCATGGCCTGCACCTGTGGCTGCAGCTGCCGCCACAGGCCGACCCGTACCGGCTGATCCAGACCGCGCAGCAGCGTGGCGTGGGCGTTACCGATGCCGATGCCTTCCGTGCGGACGAGGCCGTGCACAAGGCCATGCGCATCTCGCTCGGCGGGGCCATGGGCCAGGAGCAACTGCGCGGGGCGCTCGAAAAGCTCTCGGCCATCCTGCAGGAGGAGCATCGCCCGGCCAGGGCAACGGGCATCGTGTAGGGACACCTGCGCCAATCCATACAAATTGATGGTTTGTATGGAAATCGCTGGACTGCTCAACGGCCCTCGGTTACTCCCAGCGCCGCCGTGCGCGCCGCCACGAAATCCCGCAGCGCCCGCACCAGCGGCGTGAGCTGGCGGCGGCTGGGCACCACCAGGAACAGGGGCGTGGGCTCGGTCGACCAGCCCGGGCACAACGCCAGCAGCCGGTCTGAGGCCAGGTCGGCCGCGACGTCGAGCCCGGCCTTGTAGGCGATGCCCTTGCCCAGCAGGGCCCAGCGGCGCACGGCATCGCCGTCGTTCGATACGTTGACGCTGCGCACGCGCACGGTGACCTCGGCGCCGCCGTCGCCCGGAGTAAAACGCCAGCGGTCGTGCACCTCGTCACCCAGCATGAAGCACAGGCAGTCGTGCCCGGTGAGTTCGTGCGGCGTGGCCGGTGCACCGTGCCGTGCGAGGTAGGCGGGCGATGCGCACAGCACGCGGCGCACGCCGGGCGCCAGGGGCAGGGCGACCAGGCTCGAGTCGGGCGGCTTGCCATAGCGAAAGGCCGCATCCACCGGGTCGCTGTAGACATTGGCCACGCGGTCCGACAGTTGCAGGCGGATGTCCACCTCGGGGTGCTGCTCCTGGAACTCGTGCAGCCAGGGCAGCAGTACATTGCGCCCCAGGTCCGACGGGGCCGACAGCTGCAGCACGCCGCGCAGCGCCTGCCCGCCCGCGACCAGTTGCTGGCCGGCCTGCTGCAGCGCGGCCAGCGCCGGGCGGCATTGCTCGAGGAACAGCTCGCCCTGCTGCGTGAGCCGCAGGCTGCGCGTGGAGCGCACGAAGAGCTGCGCGCCCAGCTCGGCCTCCAGGCGCTTCAGGGCGGCGCTGGTGGCAGCGGGCGTGAGGTCCAGCGCGCGCGCCGTGGCCGACAGGCTGCCGTTGTCGGCCGTGCGCACAAAGATGTCCAGGTCTTGCAGAGCTTTCATGGCTCCCCCCTGAGTCGCTTCGCGCCTTCCCCCCAGGGGGACGCCCCCAGCGCGGCGGGGCGGCCCTTGCGCGGGGGCACTGGGGTTCGGCGCGCCGGTTTCATAGGGATTGGGAATTGGAGTACGGGTGAATGCGTGATCTTCAATATTTTATTGAAAGTGGCTTCAATGCATGGGTGGTTTTTCAATCAACACGAAATGAAGACCATAGCGGCATGCAAACGGCAAACCGCCGCCGACCCCTACCTGGAGCCACCCCGCATGACCGCCACTTCTTCGTCCCCCTTGTTCCGCCCCCTGCAGCTGGGCCCGCTGGCCCTGCCCAGCCGCATCGTCATGGCGCCCATGACGCGCGCCCGCAGCAGCCAGCCGGGCGACGTGCCCAACGCGCTGATGGCGCAGTACTATGCCCAGCGCGCCAGCGCCGGCCTGATCGTGAGCGAGGCCACGCAGATCTCGCGCCAGGGCCAGGGCTACAGCTTCACGCCCGGCATCTACAGCGATGCACAGGTGGACGGCTGGCGCCGCGTGGCCGATGCCGTGCATGCCGAAGGCGGGCGCATGGTGCTGCAGCTGTGGCATGTGGGCCGCATGTCGCACGCCAGCTTCCATGCCGACGGGCTGCCCGTGGCGCCCTCGGCCATCGCGCCGCAGGCGCAGGTGTGGGTGGCGGGCGATGACGGCGTGGGCCGCATGGTCGACAGCCCGGTGCCGCGCGCGCTGAGCGTGCCGGACATCACGGCCGTGGTCGGCGATTTCCGCCGCGCGGCGGCCAATGCCATGCGCGCCGGCTTCGACGGCGTGGAAATCCATGGCGCCAATGGCTACCTGGTGGACCAGTTCCTGCGCACAACCTCGAACCAGCGCACCGATGCCTACACCGGCGCCACGCTGGAAGGGCGCACGCGCTTTGCGCTGGAGGTGGCCGCCGCCGTGGCCAGCGAAGCCGGCGCTGAGCGCACGGGCATGCGGCTGGCGCCCTTCATCACCCAGCGTGGCATGGACTGCCCCGAGATCATTCCCACCATCCTGCATCTGGCGCGCCAGCTCGACGCCACGGGCCTGGCCTACCTGCACCTGGTGGAGGCCGACTGGGCCGATGCGCCGCAGATCCCCGACACCTTCCGCACCGCACTGCGCCAGACCTACCAGGGCCGGCTGATCGTGGCCGGCGGGTACGAAGCCGCGCGCGCCAGCCAGGTGCTCAGCGATGGCTTTGCCGACCTGGTGGCCTTTGGCCGCCCCTTCATCGCCAACCCCGATCTGCCGCGCCGGCTCGCGGATGGCCTGCCGCTGGCTGCCTTCGATGCCAAGGCGCTGTTCGGCGGTGCTGCGCAAGGCTACAGCGACTACGCACCGTACGAGGCGGCCGCCGAGGCCATAGCCTGAACCCCCCTTGAAGTCGATTTTGTTGTTTACTCTTCCTTGAAAGGACCCTCTCCATGAAAGCCGTTGGATACCAGAAGCCCCAGCCCATCGCCAATGCCGAGTCGCTGCTCGACATCACCCTGCCCGAACCCGTGGCCACGGGCCATGACCTGCTGGTGGAGGTCAAGGCCATCTCCGTGAACCCGGTGGACACCAAGGTGCGCAGCAGCGGCGCCCCGGCCGAAGGCCAGCCCTGGAAGGTGCTCGGCTGGGACGCCAGCGGCATCGTGAAGGCGGTAGGCCCGGATGTGACGCTCTTTAAGCCAGGTGACCGCGTGTGGTACGCCGGCTCCATCGCCCGCCCCGGCACCAATGCCGAGCTGCATCTGGTGGACGAGCGCATCGTGGGCCATGCGCCCAAGACGCTCGACTTTGCCCAGGCTGCCGCGCTGCCGCTCACGGCCATCACCGCGTGGGAGATGCTGTTCGACCGCCTGGGGGTGCAGCCCGGCAAGAAGCCCGAAGGCAAGTCGCTGCTGATCATCGGCGCATCGGGTGGTGTCGGCTCCATCCTCACGCAACTGGCCTCGCGCCTGACCAGCCTCACGGTGATCGGCACCGCATCGCGCCCCGAAACCCAGGCCTGGGTGAAGGAGCTGGGCGCCCACCACGTCATCGACCACAGCCAGCCGCTGGCACAGGAGCTCAAGGCCATCGGCTTCCCCACGGTGGACTACATCGTCAGCCTGACGCAGACCGACGCCCACCTCGCGCAGATCATCGAGGCCATCGCCCCGCAAGGAAAGTTCGGCCTCATCGACGACCCCAAGGCGCTGGACGTGATGCCCTTCAAGCGCAAGTCCGTCTCCATCCACTGGGAGCTGATGTTCACCCGCTCGCTGTTCGGCACCGCCGACATGGTCGGCCAGCACCACCTGCTCAACGAGGTGGCCGCCCTGGTCGACGCCGGCCTGGTGCGCACCACCCTGGCCGAGCGCTTTGGCAGCATCAACGCCGAGAACCTGAAGAAGGCGCATGCGCTGCTCGAATCGGGCAAGGCGCGTGGCAAGGTGGTGCTGGAGGGGTGGGCGTGATGGCGGCGCAACCACAGCCAACCCCACCCCTCGTCAGCCTGGCTGTTCTGCACGCCAAGGCGAATCAGCACGACCCACTGCGCGCAGCCCTGAAGGCCATGGTGCCACTGACCCGCCAGGAGCCCGGCTGCCTCGACTACACCCTGTTCGAGCAGGTCGATGCACCGGGTACTTTCTACATGCGCGAATCGTTCGCTGACCGGGCGGCACT
This sequence comes from Acidovorax sp. GW821-FHT09B03, assembly GCF_059418305.1. Classification (NCBI taxonomy): domain Bacteria; kingdom Pseudomonadati; phylum Pseudomonadota; class Betaproteobacteria; order Burkholderiales; family Comamonadaceae; genus Acidovorax; species Acidovorax sp. GW821-FHT09B03. Next base: position 57,931 of record NZ_JBWKPP010000019.1, on the reverse strand, counting down.
GGATGCACACATCGCCACGCCGTATTTCCAGGCGTTCGCCAAGCGCTTCGACGAACTGCTGGATCGGCCGCTGCAGCTGATCTTTCTGGCCGAGGTGGCCTGAGCGCTGCGCTCGACCTGGGTCGGATTGCTCCGTACGGGGAAGGGGCCTGGCGCAACTTCACAAAGGGCTGGTACCCTTCGCACTCTTTTTATAGGCAGGCAATCACCCATAGGGGTGGCTGACCTGCCATTCACAGGGAGTGAATACCATGGCCACCAGCAAGCCAGAGACGAAGCCGCCTGCGCGCAAGGCAACTGCAAAAGCAGCCGCAGCGGCGAAGTCTTCGCCTTCCACAACGACCAAAGCGCCCACCAAGGCGCCCGTGAAGAAGGCCCCATCCCCCACGAAGAGCAAGACGGCGGCCTTGGCCAAGCCGGCACCCGCAGCCACCCGCAGCGTGGCTGCCCCGGCCAGGACGCCGGCTGCCGTGGCCAAGAAGGCCGCCGTGCCTGCCAAAAGGCGGCCCGCCGCCGCCCCGGCGGCCAAGCCCGTGCTGCTGTCCGGCGACAACCCCCAGATCGCCAAGGCCGACGGCGATGCACCCGTGCAGGCCTACATCGCCGCCATCCCCGACGACTGGCGCCGCGGCCTGTGCGCCCGGCTCGACGCACTGGTCGAGGCCAACGTGCCCCAGGTCACCAAGGCCGTGCGCTGGAACTCACCCTTCTACGGCATCGCGGGGCAGGGCTGGTTCCTGGGCTACCACGTGTTCGCCAAGTTCATCAAGGTGAGCTTCTTCAAGGGCGCATCGCTGAACCCCGCGCCCGAAGGCGGCTCGGGCGAGGATGCGCGCTGGATCAACGTGCACGAAGGCGGGCTGGACGAGGCGCAGATGGTGGCGTGGATCCGGCAGGCTGCGGCGCTGCCTGGGTGGGGCAAGAACTGATGTCGGTGCAGCCTGGGCGCTGCAGTGGCGCGAAGGGTCCCTGCGTCGGTGCGCGATGGCGCGCATGGCATGGCTTGTCGCCGGAGTCCGCCCGAGAGTTAGCGAGCTTTTTGCCCTCGTAGTACGCCCCTCATTCCCGGGCCGAAAACCGGTCGAAGCGCAGCAGTGCTGCCACCACCAGCAGCGCCCCCGCCACGCCTGCCAGCGGATGCAGCACAAAGGCCACTACCGGTACCAGCAGCATCAGCTGCCGCAGGCCCCAGCTGTAGAGCAGGCCGGCCTTGCGCACGTAGGCGGCGCCAGCGGCGGACCAGCGCTGGCGCTGGGGCGCGCCCACGGGCATGCCGCCGATGAAGCCCGCATGGTTGTAATAGCGCACGGCCATGACCGACGCCACGAGCGAGGCGAACAGCAGGCACAGCAGCACCAGCTCCATCGCCAGTCGCGGTGTGACATGCGGCCAGGCGGCGGTGGCAGCTTCGCCCAGTGTGGCGTGCAGCGTGGGGGCGGTGAGCGACAGCGCGCCCATGAGGCCCAGCACCGCGGAGGACGCTGTCATGGTGGCCGACATCAGCGAGTTGCGCAGCGTCTGCACGGCCAGGATCTCGGAGCCTGGCTGCGCCGAAATGGCGGCAAACCAGTCTTCGCGCAACGAGGCATGGGCCGTGCGTGCCAGCCGCCCGGGGGTGCGCCGCTGCGCCACGGCCAGCCAGGCCTCGTACGCTGCAATGGTGCCCAGGGTGGCGATGGCGGCAAGCCAGGGGCTGGTGGTCATGGCGTTCACGCCCGCTCAAGCCGCCTGGGGTGCGTTGCGCGCCCGTTTGCGCCCCTCCAGCCATTCGAAGACGCCCATGCCCGCCAACATGGCCAGCACGAACACCACGGCCTTGGGCTCGCCTGCGCCCAGCGACACGATGGCCGGCCCGGGGCAAAAGCCCGCGATGCCCCAACCCGCACCGAACAGCAGGCTGCCCAGCACCAGGCGCCGGTCGATGTGCCGTGCGGTGGGCAACTGCATGGCGCCGCCCAGCACGCTGGTGCTGCGCCTGCGGGCCACGGCGAAAGCCAGCAGGCCCACCATGATGGCGCCACCCATCACGAAGGCGAGCGAAGGGTCCCACAGGCCGGCCAGGTCGAGAAAGCCGAGTACCTTGCCCGGGTCGGTCATGCCCGAGATGATGAGGCCCAGTCCAAAGACCAGGCCGATGCCGAATTCGGAAATGCGTTGGAGCTTCATGGATCGGTCCTTCTGTGATCAGGCCAGTGCGTGGCGGATGAGGTAGACGGTGGCAAAGCCCGCGCCCATGAAGGCCAGCGTGGCCACCAGTGAGCGCGGCGACAGGCGCGAGATGCCGCACACGCCGTGGCCGCTGGTGCAGCCCGAGCCATAGCGCGTGCCCACGCCCACCAGCAGCCCGGCCAGCACCACCATGCCCCAGCTGGCGTCGATGCGCACCTCCGTCATGCCCACTGCCAGCCGGTAGAGCAGGGGCGCGGCCAGCAGGCCCAGCACAAAGGCCACGCGCCACGCAGCATCCTTGCTGCGTGGGTGCAGCAGCCCGCCCAGGATGCCGCTGATGCCCAGGATGCGGCCATGCAGCAGCACGAAGGCCGCAGCCGCCAGGCCCAGGACCAGGCCGCCCGCAAGGGCCGCCCAGGGGGTGAAATGGTTCCAGTCAATCTGCATGGGGTGCCTCCTTGGGTGCGCAGAATTGTTCGAACAGGGTCTGCATGACGGCCAGCGCCTGGGGGCTGGCGATCTGGTAATGGATGTGCTTGCCGTCGCGGCGGGTGGTCACCAGACCTTCGTCGCGCAGCACACCCAGTTGCTGCGACAGCGTGGGCTGGGCGATGCCTACCAACGCCTCCAGCTCGCCCACGCGCTTTTCTCCCTCTGTGAGCTGGCATAGCAGCAGCAGCCGGTCGGGGTTGGACAGCGCCTTCATCAGCCGGCAAGCGCTGTCGGCCGAGCGGCGCAGGCTTTCCAGGTCCATGGGGGGGATGGTTTGGGCCTGCATGGGGGCTCCATTGGTTGCGGGTTGCGGGTCATTGGATCAATGTCCTGGCCGATAGTTTATTGACAAACAAAATATCTGTCAATAAACTATAAATATCTTAATTGATGGCGCAAGGATACCCCCATGCAACCGCAAGACCCCGCACAACCCCAGGTTCAGGCCTTCTTCGACCCCGCCACCTGGACCGTGACCTACGTGGTCTTCGACCACCCGGGCGGGCATTGCGCCATCGTCGACCCGGTGCTCGACTACGACCCCAAGGCCGGCCGCACCCGCACCGCATCGGCCGGCAAGGTGGTCGACTTCGTGCGCGCGCAGCGCCTCACGGTGCAGTGGATTCTGGAAACCCATGCCCATGCCGACCACCTCACGGCCGCGCACCACCTGCGCGAGGTGCTGGGCGGGCAGATCGCCATTGGCGCCGCCATCACCCAGGTGCAGGAGGTGTTCAAGGGCATCTTCCACCTGGAGCCGGGCTTTCATGCCGACGGTGCGCAGTTCGACCACCTGTTCGCCGATGGCGAGGCGTTCCGCATCGGCAGCCTGCACGCGCAGGCCCTGGCGGTGCCGGGCCACACCCCGGCCTGCATGGCCTACCAGGTGGGCGACGCCGTGTTCGTGGGCGACACCCTGTTCATGCCCGATGTGGGCACGGCGCGTTGCGACTTTCCGGGCGGCAACGCGCACACGCTGTACCAGTCCATCCGCCGGCTGCTGGCCCTGCCGCCCGAGACGCGCCTGTTCATGTGCCACGACTACCCGCCCGCCGGCCGCGAGCCCGCCTGGCAGACCACGGTGGCCGCGCAGCGCGCGCACAACATCCACGTGCACGACGGCGTGGGCGAGGATGAATTCGCCGCCATGCGCATGCGCCGCGACGCCACGCTGGAGATGCCGGTGCTGATCCTGCCCTCGGTGCAGGTCAACATCCGCGCTGGCGACCTGCCGCCCAAGGACGACAACGGCGTGGCTTACCTGCGCATACCGCTCAATGCCTTGTAGATCGAGATGCCGATGCTGCAGCCGGCTTTGATGGGATGGCCTCCAGTATCGTGCCCTCGGAAAAGGGCGGCCGCCAGCCTTGTTTGGAATGCGGGGCATGATCCGGAGCTGATGCAGATCAAGGGTGATTGAGCGAGGCCGTATACCGTGGCTGTACCTGGTCAATTCCTGAAGGGTAGCCATGCAAAACATGAAGTCAATTCTGCTGCACGTTGATAGCTCCGCAAAGGCCGGCGAGCGCATCGGAGTGGCGAGACATCTGGCCGAAAAGTTCGATGCATCTGTGATCGCACAGCCATGCATGCTTTCCGCCGTGATGCTGTATCCGTACGCTCTCGGGGGCGCTACTGCAGTCCTCAAGCATGCACATGAATCCGACGATGACTGCTTGCGTAAAGCGCGCAGGCTATTCGATGAGTTTGGTCAAAATTCAGCCAGAATGCGCTGGGCGGAACCTTTGCCCGAAGGACCATGGGGTTTTGCCAGGAGGGCACTCTATGTCGACCTTTTGGTCATGGGGCAGCGTGAAGAAGATGATCCTGCGGCTGGCCTGCTGCCCTCGGATTTTCTGCCAAGTGTCCTGGTTGAGTCGGGACGGCCTGCATTGATCTTGCCTCGGGTGGGACGCGTCGACTCTGTGGGAGATTCCGTGGTGGTTGCCTGGAAGGAAACGCCGCAAGCCTCTCGCGCACTTGCCGCCTCCCTGCCTTGGTTACAGCACGCCAAGCACGTGCTGGTCGTTACCGGCAGCGCATCGGAGCAAACCAGGAATCCGTTCTTGGCCGGCTATCTTCAAGCCCATGGCATCAAAGCGAATTACCGTGACATCCAAGGTGGCGATGGCGAAGTTGGTGAAAGCATTCTCTCTTCGTGTGCTGACGTGGGTGCAGACCTTCTCGTCATGGGGTGTTATGGACATAGTCGATCTCGCGAATGGATCATGGGGGGCGCCACCAGATCCGTATTGAACGCGATGACATTGCCCGTATTGATGGCCCACTGATACCTTGTCGGCACCACAGTTGGGTCGCCGGCCTTCCAAGCGATGGAGTGCCCCAAGAAGCGAATTTGCTTGGACCGTGTCAGCCTGCCGGCTCACAGCTCTTTCATTGATGGTTGAAGGGCCGCATGCGCAATGGCCTGCTTGTCAGCGGGCGTCTGCCGCATGAGGAGAATCGCCTGGTGCGGACGCTCTATTCGTCGCCGCGAACGACGAGGACAGGGACCGGGGCCGTCCGCATAATCTGCTCGGCACCGCTTCCCAGCAGAACCCTTCCCAGGCCCTTGCGGCCGTGGGTCCCCAAAACAATCAGGTCTGCCCTCCATTCACGGGCCTGGATGGCTACTGTCTCGCCGAGCCGGACCCCGGGAATCTCGGCCAAGATGGAGTCTGCGTCTATCCCGGCAGAACCGGCGATGGCCATCGCATCCGCCAGTAGCTTGTGCGCGTGGGCCCGCGCAATCGGAATCAGGTCGATGCTGTAGTCATAGCCGGATATCAATGCGAGGTCATCGATTGCGTGCATGAGTCGCACTACAGCACCGCATTCCCGCGCCAACCCAAGTGCGGTGACGAGTGCCTTGTTGGAGGTCTGGCTTCCATCGACGGGAACGAGTATGCGCTTGAACATGGGGTCCTCCTTGGGGTGAGAGCCCCATCATGGATGGACCAGTGCGCGCATCCATTGACCTCGGTCATCCTTGGGGGATACAGCTGGTTGTTTTTCCATCGGGGTGCTCGGTGTCGCTGGGGCAGGGGAGCCGCGCGGCGGCGATGCGCTGTTTCTTGATCCTTATCAAGTTCCTCCGGCGCGTGGCTCGCGAAGATGATTGATATCCTGCACGCGCGGCCCCTGGCCTTGAAGGATGTGTGCTGTTGCGCGTTTCATGGCAATCAAGAAAGGTGTCCGATGGATTCCAGTGCCAGCAGCCAGGCAGCGGTGCTCCCGGCCCTTGGTCTGGCCGTGGCGCTGGGTGTCGGCCTGCTCATCGGCACCGAGCGCGAACGGCGCAAGGGGCAAGGCGACGACCGCGACGTGGCGGGTGTGCGCAGCTTTGCCGTTGCGGCGGTCTGCGGGGCGTTGGCGCAAAGCCTGCCGGTGCCGGGCCTGGTGGTGGTGGGCGCGCTGCTTGTCGCCGTGTTGGTGGCGATTGCCTACTTCAAAAGCCGTACCAAAGACCCGGGTGTGACCACGGAGATGGCCCTGTTCGCGACCTATCTTATCGGTGTGCAAGCTGCCATCGCGCCGGCGCTGGGCGCCGCCTGTGGGGCGGGTCTGGCTGCGCTGCTGGCGGCGCGCAGCCACCTGCACCGGTTCGCGACCGAGCTGCTCAGCGAGCAGGAGTTGCATGACGGATTGCTCCTGGTTGCCCTGGCGCTGATCCTCTTGCCGCTGGTTCCAACTCGTCCGATGGACATCCTGGGCGGCATCAATCCCCGCCCGCTGGCCGCAATGGTGCTGCTGATCCTGGCGATGCAGGCTGGCGGCCAGGTCGCGCTGCGCAGGCTGGGGCCGCGCGGCGGGCCGCTGCTGGCAGGCCTCGTGTCGGGCTTTGTCTCCAGCACGGCGTGCATTGCGTCGCTGGGCAGCCGGGCCCGTACCCAGCCACAGCAGTTGTCGGTCCTGGCAGGGAGCGGCGCGGTCTCGGCGTCCGCCACCTGGCTGCAGGCGTTGATGCTGTCGGCGGCGCTCTCGCCCGGTGCCGCGTGGGCGCTGCTGCCCAGCGCGTTTGCCGGGGCGGTGGGGGCGGCTGCCTTCGGCGCAGCGCTTGTCCGCCATGCCGCGGTGACCCCTCCCGAGGCGCTGCCGGACCGCAAGGGCTCGGCCTTGCGCCCCCGCGAGGCCATTCTGGTCGCGCTGGTACTTGCCGGGGTGACCTTGCTGGTGGGAAACGCCCAGCGCCATCTGGGCGACACGGCCGGCAGCATCGGCGTGGCGCTGGCGGCGCTGCTCGATCCCCACGCCTCCATCGCCGCGCTGGCCGCGCTGCATGCCGCCGGCCGTGTGTCAGCCGATCACTGGATCGCAGGCGTGCTGGTGGCCATCGCTGCCAACACGTTGACGCGTTGCGTGGTGGCCGCCGTAGCGGGTGGCAAATGGTTCGCCGCACGCATCGCGGGGGCCCTGGCGTGCAGCCTGGCCCTCGCATCGCTCACGGCGTGGTGGACCGTGTTGGGGTGATTCAATGTTCAACCTGCCAGTCCCTCGATGGCGCCTGGTCAATCGAAGGTGATCCACGCCACGAACATCCGTACCACCAGCCATAGTGCGGCCGCCGCGCACACCAGGCCCAGTGCGCCAATGATCCATAGACGGGGAGTCATGGTGTGGCCCATTATGGCTTTTGGCGCTTGAAGGTGCTGAAGTCGATCAGGGAGTAGATCGGGCAGGTTCCCATGACGCCTGTGACAAGCAGCACGAAACCGATGTAACCCCAGGGGCCAATGGCTCCCATGGCCGCCAGGCTGATCAGCAGCACACCCGCAGCCAGCCTCGTGGCCCGGTCCCAAACCCCGACATTGCTTTGAAGAAATGGCATGGCAACTCCTTGATGGACATGGCCCATGGTGCGCGTCCTGGCCCCGTTCCCATTGAGGCAGATCAATCACGGGAGCAATCCAGGGCCCGTCTTCCATTGACCCAGGTCAATGGTGTCGAGGGCCAACGGGCCTAAGGTGTGGGCACGGCAGGGCTTGGGCGTGCGTCGTCCAAAGCCGCGGACCACCACGCAGAGCGGAGACAAGCATGCGCATCGACTTTCTGGGCGGAACCGGAACCGTCACCGGTTCGAAATACCTGCTGACCCACCATGGGCGCCGGCTGTTGGTCGACTGCGGCCTTTTCCAGGGGCTCAAGCAACTGAGGCTTCACAACTGGGATCCGTTGCCGGTGGACGCTGCCAGCATCGATGCCGTTTTGCTCACCCATGCGCACCTGGACCACAGTGGCTATGTGCCGCGGTTGGTGAAATCAGGATTTCGCGGAAAGGTGTATTGCACAGCGGCCACGCGCGAGCTTTGCCGATTGCTGCTGCCCGATTCGGGTTGGCTGCAGGAAGAGGACGCAGAGTATGCCAATCGCCATGGTCACTCCAGACACAAGCCTTCGCTGCCGCTGTATACCCAGGAGGACGCCCGTGCTGCACTCGAGGCGTTTGAGGAGATCCCCTTCGGTAACGAATGCTCGCCCTGGAACGGCTGGTCTTGGCGGCTGCAGCGTGCGGGTCACATCCTCGGGGCCGCCAGCGCGCGCATCGCCTGGGAAGGAGGGAGTCTGCTGTTTTCGGGCGATGTGGGGCGAAGCGATGACCTCCTCATGCGGCCGCCGCAAACCGTCGAAAAGGCAGACTACTTGGTGGTCGAGTCCACCTACGGCAACCGCCAGCATCCCGACGAGGATGGGCTCGTCGAGCTCGCCTGCGTCATCAACCGCACGGCAGCCCGGGGCGGCATCGTTGTCGCACCCGCATTTGCCGTGGGTCGGGCGCAGACCTTGATCCATGCCATCCAGTTGCTCAAGGCAGCGCGGCGCATTCCGGACCTTCCGGTCTACCTCAACAGCCCGATGGCAGCGGACGTCACCGGCCTGTACAAGAACCATTCGGACGAACATCGGTTGGGGGCAATCGAGTGCGAGGCGATGAGCGTGCAGACGACCATCGTCAACACGGTAGAGGAGTCACGCCGGCTCAACAGCCTGAGCTATCCCTCCATCATCGTTTCCGCCAGCGGCATGGCCACCGGCGGCAGGGTGCTGCACCACCTGAAAGCCTATGCACCAGACCGAAAGAACTCGATCCTTTTTGCGGGTTTCCAGGCCGCGGGGACCCGGGGCCAGGCCCTGGTAGACGGCGCAGACGCCATCAAGATCCATGGTGCGTACGTGAAGGTACGGGCGGGGGTGGCCAACCTGCAACAGTTTTCTGCGCACGCGGACCGCCGCCAACTGCTCGACTGGCTTGGTGTGCAGCATTCACCGCGCCGCGTCTTTGTGACCCACGGAGAGCCTGTGGCTGCTGATGCGATGCGCTTGGCCATCGAGGAGACCTACGGCTGGAATTGCACCGTACCCGAGTACCGGCAGTCGTTCGAGCTTTGACTGGTCAAGATCGGATGCAGCCCCACGGGCATGCCAATATTTCAGATCCTCTGGGTGCTGGATGGGCGGCGCGGCGGGCCACGGTCTTCGTCCGTTTCAGCGAGCGGGCAAGGGGAGGCCCGACCAGAGCTCATGGAGGTCCGGAAACTTCCATTGGTCCGGGTCCTCGCGGGCCACGATCTTCTCTGTGCATTGCGGGTCGGCCAGATCGATGACCGCTGGCGGAATGCGCATGTCCGACTTGGTCGAAAAGAAGACCTTCACCTTGGGCGAAGTCAGCGACTGCTGGCCCTGCTCGGTTACCACGCCGATGCGCCCGGAGGTCAGCCGCACCAGCGAGCCCACAGGGTAGATGCCGATGCTCTTGACGAACGCCTGGAAGAGGCGTGGGTCAAAATGCCCCTTGGTCCACTCGGCCATGCGGCGCAGCGACTCCGCCGGGTCCCAGCCGCGCTTGTAGGGGCGGTCGGAAGTGATGGCGTCGTACACATCGCAGATGGCCGTCATGCGCGCGATCAGGGTGATCTGCTCGCCCTTGAGTTTATCGGGGTAGCCCGAGCCATCCACCTTCTCGTGGTGGTGGCGGCAGGCATCAAGCACCGCATCTTCCACGCTGCCGCCTTCCTGCAGCATGAGGTAGCCCCGCACGGGGTGGCTCTGCACCACGGCAAACTCCTCATCCGTGAGCTTGCCCGGCTTGTTGAGCACGGTCAGCGGTATGGCCGCCTTGCCCAGGTCGTGCAGCAGCCCGGCCATGCCGGCCACGCGCCTGTGCTCCTCGTTGAGGTTGATCTGCCTGGCCAGTGCCACCATCAACGCGCAAACCGCCACCGAGTGCATGTAGGTGTAGTCGTCCGCTGTCTTCAGGCGGGCCAGGCTGATCAGGGCGCCCGGGTTGCGGGTGACCGAATCCGAAATTTCTTCGACCAGGCTGCGGGCGCTCTCCGCGTTGACCGCCTTGCCCATGCGCGCCTCGCTGAACATGGAGACCATGGCCTGCTTGGCCTCGCCGCAGATCGAGGCGGCTGCCTGCAGTTCGCTGTGCATGCTGGCGGCAACCCGGCCACGCGCGCGCCGTGGAGCAGGGGGAGGCGAGGGCGGAGAGGGGGGATCCACCTGCAGGGGCGGCAGCTTGTCAAGCATGCCGAAGTCGGTCTCCACCTGGAAGTCGGCCTCCTCGCGCGATACGGAGCGCACACCGGCCGCCACGTCCAGGCCCTTGGTGGTATCGATCCAGACCTCTTTGATGGACGCGGCCTTGATGCGCGCAAGGTCCTTGGGCTCTTTCAAGACGAACTTCGCCCGCCAGAATGGGTGGTCCATCCAGGAGCCGCAGAAATCATGCACATACATGCCCAAGGTAAGGTGCTGGATGCTGATGCGCTTGAGCATGGGTGTGTCCTGTGGCGGCCAAGTGCCTGGGAGCGGCAACCGGGGCCGAGGCTGTCGCCAGTCCATTCTTGTCCATCGGCGGGCTGGCAACAAGCGGGCGATTGCCACTGTGGCAAAACTCCCATGCAGCGACCCCAGGCAGCCGGTGCGCTGGCCCTGCCGCGCTCCATGCGGCGTGCCCGATATGGTGCAATGGGGACTCAGCCTGCCGCTTCGACCAGCGCGCGCCCTGCAGCCCGCAGCACCTTGCCCGCACTATCGCCCAGCAGCAGCGAGCCGCTGCTGAACGCGCCATCGACCAGCAGGGAGAGCTGCGAGGCCGTGACCTCGGGCTTCTTCAGCCCCATGCGCTTGCACAGGGCGGCCAGGCGCCGCTTTTGCTCCAGCCGGTGCGCGGCCGATATGGCGCGCGCCGGGTGGGCCGGGTCGGCAAACTCCGCCGCCACGTTGAGCTGCGGGCAGCCGCGGTAGCCGGGGCGGGCCACACGCTCGCCCACCCAGGCGAGCAGGGCGTCGAGCTCGGCCGCCGCATCCGGGGCATGCGTATTGGCGGCCTCGTCCCATTGCTGCCAGAACTCCCTGTCCTCGCGTTCCAGGAAGGCGGCTACGAGGTCGTCCTTGGTGCGGTAGTAGCGGTACAGGCTGGTCTTGGCGATCTGTGCGCGCTCGATGATCAGGTCGATCCCCACGGCGCGCACGCCCTCGGCATAGAACAGCTGGCAGGCCGTGTCGAGGATGCGCTGCTGCACGTCGCCCGCCGGCGCTGGCGGTGCCGCGGCGGGGGCGGCGGCTGGCGTACTGGCTGCGGTGGTCTTGCGGGCGGCGGTAGGGCTCATGCCGGCATTGTCCCATATTCCGTGTTGACACGATACAGACCTGTATGTAGCATCGCGCTACCTTCAACAAAACGTACAGGTCTGTATCGTGGCTGCAAACACCTCCCTCCCTTCCTCTTCTTCTTCACACGCGTCTGCCCGCCCTGTGCTGGTCTACGGCGCCGCCGGGCACACCGGGCGCTTCGTGGTGCAGGCGCTGCGCGAACAAGGCCATGCCGCGCTGCTGGCCGGGCGCGATCTGGGCAAGCTGCAGGCCGCCTTCCCCGATGCGCCGGCGGACCAGCTGCGCGTGCAGGGGCTCGACGGCGATGCCGCTGCCCTCGCGGCCCTGCTGGCCGAAAGTGCGCTGGTGGTGAATTGCGCCGGCCCCTTTGCCGACAGTGCGCCCCAGCTGCTGCAGGCCGCGCTGCAGGCTGGCGTGCACTATGTGGACGTGTCGGCCGAGCAGCCCACGGCGCGCGAGGTCTTCGGGCAGTGGGGCGAGCGCTTCAGCGCCTCCGGTCTGTGCGCTGCACCGGCCGTGGCCTTCTACGGCGCCGTGGGCGACCTGCTGGCCACCAGCGTCCTCGGTGACTGGCCCGATGCCGATGCCATCGAGGTGCACATCGCCCTGGACAGCTGGCACCCCACCGAGGGCACGCGCAAGACCGGCGTGCGCAATGCGGGCCGGCACTTGGTGTATGCCCATGGCCAGTTCCAGGCGCCGCCCGCCGTGGCACCGCGCAAGACCTGGGCCTTTGCCGCGCCGTTCGGCGAGCAGGGCGTGGTGGGCTTTTCCAGCGCCGATGCCGTCACCATCGCCCACCACATCCGCGTGCCCGACGTGCCGGCCTGGATGAACGAGACCCCGCTTACCGAGCTGCGCGCCGCCGATACGCCTCCACCCGTGGCGGTGGACGCATCGGGCCGCTCGGCCCAGCGCTTCCTGGTCGAGGTGGTGGCGCGCCGCGGCGGCGAAGCGCGCCGCGCCAGCGCCAGCGGGCAGGACATCTACGCCATCACTGGGCCCTTGGCCGCGCAGGCGGTGGGGCGCATCCTGGCCGCGGGTGGGGGGCTGACCGGGGCCCTGTCGGCGGGCCAGTTGGGCGATGCGCGGTCATTTTTGCAGGCGCTGGCGCCAAAGTACCTGCAGCTCGATTTCGGGGGGTGACGGGGCGGGGGCCGCGCCGGCATCCCGTAGAATCCGCCCCCCTTCCACCGCGCAGCCCCCACCCGCCATGCCGCAGATCCTCGTCGACCAGTTGCGCAAGACCTACCGCATCCACGAGCGCGACCCGGGCGTGCGCGGGGCCTTGCGCGCGCTGGTGCGGCCGCGCCATCGCACGGTGGAGGCGCTGGCGGGCGTGTCCTTCGCGCTGGAGCGCGGCGAGCTGCTGGGCTTCATCGGGCCCAACGGGGCGGGCAAGTCCACCACCATCAAGATCCTGGCGGGCATCCTTCGGCCCGATGGCGGGCGGGTGGAGGTCAATGGCCGCGACCCGTTTGCCGACCGCGAGCGCCACGTGGCGCACATCGGCGTGGTGTTCGGCCAGCGCACCCAGCTGTGGTGGGACCTGCCGGTGGGCGACGGTTTCCGTCTGCTGGGCGATATCTACCGGGTGGACCCGGTGCGCCTGGCGCGCACGCGCGACGAGCTGGTGGCGCTGCTGCACCTGGAGCGCCTGCTCGACCAGCCCGTGCGCCAGCTCTCACTGGGCCAGCGCATGCGCGCCGAGATCGCGGCAGCGCTGCTGCACGAGCCGGACATCCTGTTCCTGGACGAGCCCACCATCGGGCTCGATGCACCCTCCAAACTGGCCGTGCGCGATTTCGTGCTGCGCGCCAACCGCGAGCGCGGCACCACGGTGCTGCTCACCACGCACGACATGCACGACATCGAGGCGCTGGCCCAGCGCGTGATCGTGATCGGCCACGGGCGCGTGCTGGCCGACGGGCCGGTGGACGCGCTGCGCGCCCAGGTCATGGCCGCGCGCCGTGTGGCCGAGGGCCTGGCCCAGGACATCGACGCCGATGCGGATGCCGAGGACATGGCCATCGAGGCCGTCATCGCGCGCTTTTACGCGATGCACAGCGCCACCGAAGCGTGATCCGCATGCAGAAGATGGATGCCGCCATGCCCCTGCACGAACGGCTGCGTCCGTATAGGGCTGCGTTCGCTTCGCGCTTTCTGCAGATGCTGCAGTACCGCACGGCGGCGTACGCGGGCTTTGCCACGCAGTGCTGGTGGGGCGGCATCAAGGTGATGGTGCTGGCCGCCTTCTATGCCGGCAGTGCCGGGGGCGCGGCCGGGGCACCCATGTCGCTGGCCCAGGCCATCACCTACACCTGGCTGGCCCAGGGGCTGCTGGCGCTGCTGCCCTGGCTGGGCGACCCCGAGGTGGCGCAGGCCGTGCGCAGCGGCTCCATCGCCTACGACCGCATGCGGCCGGTGGATGCGTACACGCTGTGGTTCGTGCGCTCGGCCGGGTGGATCGCCGCGCGCGTGCTGCCGCGCCTGGCGCTGATGCTGGCCTTTGCCGGCGTGGCGCTGCCCCTGCTGGGGCTGGGCGCCTGGGCCTGGCAACCGCCGGCCGGCGTGGCGGCCAGCCTGGCGTTTGCCGCGTCGGCACTGCTCGCGCTGCTGCTGTCCACCGCGCTGGTCACGCTGCTCAACATCGCCGCCGTGGCAGCGCTCAACGAACGCGGTATCAACGCGCTGGCAGGCCCGGTGGTCATCGTGTTCTCGGGCAACCTGCTGCCGCTGGTGCTGCTGCCCGATGCCTGGCAGACGGCGCTGCTGCTGCAGCCGCTGGCGGGGGTGATGGACATCCCGGCGCGCATCTACTTCGGGCAGTTCGCGGGTATGCAGGCGCTGGGCGGCCTGGCGCTGCAGGGCGCCTGGATCGTGCTGCTGGTGGTGCTGGGCCGCGCTGCCATGGGGCTCACCATGCGCCGCCTCGAAGTCCAGGGAAGCTGACATGGGATCGCTGGCACTATTCGCCCGCCTTGTGCGCTCCTCGCTGGCCGGGCAGGCGCGCTACCCGGCCTCGGCGCTGATGCTCACGCTGGGCCAGTTCCTGGCCACGGGCATCGAGGTGGTCGGGGTGTGGGCGCTGTTCCACCGCTTCGGCGAGGTGCAGGGCTGGGGCATTGGCGAGGTGGCGCTGTTCTATGGGTTGGTGAACTGCATGTTCGCCGTGGCCGATGCGCTGGGGCGCGGCTTCGACGTACTGGGCACGGAGTTTTTGCGCACCGGCAACTTCGACCGCCTGCTGCTGCGCCCCCGGCCCCTGGCGCTGCAGCTGATGGGGCACGACTGTCGCATCAGCCGCCTGGGCCGGCTGGCGCAGGGGCTGCTGGTGCTGGGCTTTGCCACGGTGCAGGCCGGCATCGCCTGGACGCCTGCCACCGTGGCCATTGCGCTGTGGGCGCTGGCGGGCGGTGTGGCGCTGTTCCTGGGCATCCTGGTGCTGCAGGGCACGCTCTCGTTCTGGACGGTGGAGAGCCTGGAGATCGCCAATGTGCTGACCTACGGCGGCGTGCAGGCGGCGCAGTACCCGCTGGCCCTGTACGCGCAGTGGTTCCGCCGCGTGCTGACGTTTGCCGTGCCGCTGGCCTGCGTCGCCTACTACCCGGTGCTGGCCATCCTGGGCAAGGCCGACCCGCTGGGTGCACCCGCGTGGGTGGGGCTGGTGTCGCCACTGGCGGGCTTCGTGTTCCTGGCGGCGGCCTTCGGCGCCTGGCGGGTGGGCGTGCGGCACTACGCCTCCACCGGCAGCTGAGCGAAGCGGCAGTGTCCCTGCGGCTTTCCGTGGAACCTGGCTTGGCTCTTTGGGCAGGCCCATGCGATCATTCCAGGCGATGACCACAACAGGAGTTGCAGAGTGAGCGAGATCGCCAAGGTGGAACCCCAGGCCGTGCCGCAGGCCGCTTCGGGCCTGGACGGTGTCGAGTGCGTCGTAGCCGAGCCGCTGCGCTTCAAGGCCAAGCTGGCCATCGGCGAGAACGCGTATGCCTCGCTGCGCATGGTGAACCGGGGCCGCGAGCTCTGGGACGTGCTGGGCGCAGCCGGCGCCGGGGCGGCCGTCGCCAAGTCCAGCCTGGTGGCATCGGCATTCTTTGCGCCATCGGGCTTGGTGGGGGCGCTGGGCGTGGGCGCGGCGGCCACGCCGGTGGGCTGGGTGGCGCTGGCGGCGCTGGCCTCGGGCGGCGCCTGCTATGGTATGTACCGCTGGCTCGGCCATTCCAAGGGCAGCCGGGTCATCGAGATTCCGCGCTGTCTCAACACGCCGCTGGACACCCTGGGTCTGGCGCTGTTCGACCTGATCGCGCCGCTATCGCTGCGGCTGGCTGCGGCGGCCGATGGCGTGGTGCCGCCGCCGCGGCACGCCTTCCTGGCCGCACACCTGGTGGACGAGTGGGGGCTGGATGATCGTTTTGTCGCGCAGGCCATGGCCGCGATCGAGCCCGGCCTGGCCGATGCCTCGCCCCAGGAGCTGGCGCGTGAACTGGCCGCCTTTCTGCATGCCAACCCGGACTGCAACCACCAGGTCATTGCGGCCGAGATGGGGACCTTTCTGGCGCAGATGCTGCAGGCCGGCGGGGCGGCGCTGGCCGAGCCCGAGCAGCAGTTGCTGGCCCAGGTGCAGCAGACCCTGCAGACCCCGCCGCCGGGCGAGGTGGCCAAGGCCTGGACCCGGGCCCGGGAGCATGCGGGCCACTATGGCGGCCAGGTGGCTGGCGCGGCCGGCAAGGCCGCCACATGGACCAAGGAACAGCTGCCAACCGTGCAGCAGATGGAGGAACTCAGAATGCGTGGTACCGAATTGCCAGGGCAGATTGCGGGCGTTGTAGGCAAGGCTGCCAGCTGGACCAAGGACCAGATGCCTACTGCCCAGCAGGTGGACGAATTGAAGAAGCGCGGCGGCGAGCTGACGGGCCAGGCGGCCGAGACCTTGCGCAGCGCCACCCGTGCAGCGCAGGACGCGCTGCCCACCGCCGAACAAGTCCAGCAGGGCGCGCAGCGCACGGGCGCCTTGGCGCGCCAGGGGCTGGACAGGCTCCGGGCGAAACTCGGGCGTTGAGCCGGGGCACGGCGCAGTAGCAGGCCTCTTGCCATCAATACTGTATTTAAATACAGTATTGGTTTTCAACGAAAGGCCAACCATGCTCCAAGGTAGCTGCTGCTGCGGGTCCGTCCGGTTCACGCTGTCCCGTCCGCCCACCATGATGGGCACCTGCCATTGCACGCGCTGCCGCAAGCTCGGCGCCAGCACCTTCGTGTTCGTCGAGCGCGAGGCGTTCACGCTGGTCTCGGGGGCCGATTGCATCACCACCTACGAGCCGCCGGCACCCTACCAGTACAAGCGCTGCTTCTGCACGCGTTGCGGCACCTCGCTGGGCGAGGTCACGTCGGCCGGCAATGCCTTCCCTGTCGCTGCCAATTGCTTCGACAGCGAATTGGAGCTGGCCAACCAGTTCCATGAATTCGTCAAAGAAAAGCCGCACTGGGTGGGCATCTGTGACGAGGCCCGGCAGTTCGCGGAGCACCCCCACTAGGTGCCAACCTGGGCCGGCGCTGCCTGCGTTCGGCCGACAGTGCCCACCTGTCTATGATGCCGAGCCTATGAAGACACCTGTGCTCGCCCTGGCCTTGGTCTCCTTGTTGCCCCTGTGCGCTTGCGACGACGCGCAGAGTGCCCGCATCGAGGACACCCGGGGCCGGCTGGTCGGCACCTGGCTGCGCGAAGTCGAGTCCGAGGGGGCCAGGGTGCGCGTGGTCGTTGCGCTGGGCCAGGACGGGAAATTCACCGAACGTGCGAAATTCGTGGCACCGGGCGGTCGTACGGAAAGCGAGCATTTCGGTGGGGAATGGAGCTACGACGGCACCAATTTCAAGCGCCGCTATCTGCAGCAGGGCGGCCGCCAGTTCTCGGGCGGGGGCATCCGCTACGCCACCTACCAACTCACATCGCTGACCCGCACCGATTTCACCGGCAAGGACAACCGCGAGGGCCGCGAGGTTACCTACCGCCGGGTGAGTGAAGGCACGGAGCCGTGACTGCGGCCGTGGCTATCGCTGCTGCGCCGCCAACCGCAACCCCAGCCCGATCAGAATCACGCCCGAGATGCGCGACTGCCAGGCCATGAAGCCCCGGTTGCCCACCAGTCGGTCGCGCATGCGGTAGAGCACCGAGACAAGAGCCAGCTCGTACAGCGTGTCCATCACCGCCATGGTGGCACCCAGGACCAGCATCTGCACCACCACCGGGCCGCGTGCCGGATCCACGAACTGGGGCAGGAACGCCAGGAAGAACAGCGCCACCTTGGGGTTGAGCGTGCCGGCCAGGATGGCCTGCGTGAGCGGCGCCTTGTTGGCGGGGCTGGAGGTTGCTTTCGCTGTGGATGGCTCCTTGCGAGATCGCGAGCGCAGCGCCTGGATGCCCAGGTAGATCAGGTAGGCCGCACCGACGTACTTCACCACCGCGAACGCCAGCGCCGAGGTGGCCAGCAGCGCCGATAGGCCCAGTGCCGCAGCGGCCGCATGGGCCAGTGTGCCCACATTGAGGCCCACCGCCGTGAGTGCGCCCGCGCGGCGCCCGCCCGTCAGGGTGTTGGCCAGCACCAGCGCCTGGGCCGGGCCCGGCACCAGAATCAGCGCCGCGCTGGCGGCGACAAAGGTGGCGTAGGTGAGAGGGTCGAAGAGCATGACGGTGCCTGTGTTCCGTGGAGCGAATGCCTGGGCCCGAAAGGGATTTGAAGGTTGGCACATTCGCGTCGGATATTCTGTCGCGTCTGTATTTTTAATGCAAGTATGTTGCGTTTGCGTTGTTGAAGGAAAACCATGGTCGCGAAGGAAGAGAGCCCCCTTGGGGGCCGCGTCGACGGGCTGCACATTGCACAGTGCCCGCCAGGCCAGGCACCCGCATGGACTGCACGCGACCGTAGCTTTGTGGTCGAAGGTGAGTTGGTGCTGCGCCTCGCGGACGGCCGGATCGGCTACGACGCGGCCCGCGTCGCGCCGTATGTGAAGACCTATGCGAACGAGGAGGGCGCCGCAGGGCAGGGCGAGGGCGAGGCCTGCCACTGCGTCGTTGCGTACTGGGGCGGGCAGCCGGCAGGCGAGATCGTCCTGTCGCGCCACTGGAACGGCTACGCCAGCATCGACGACCTGGTGGTCGGCCAGGCCTTTCGCCGCAAGGGCGTGGCCCGGGCCTTGGTGGAGCATGCGATCGCCTGGTCGCGTGCGCAGCAGTTGGTGGGTGTCACGCTGGAAACGCAGAACAACAACGTGGCGGCGTGCCGCTTGTACGCGGCCTGCGGGTTCCGGCTGGAGGGCTTCGACGGCGGCCTGTACCGGGCGCTTGCGCCTGAGACCCGGGAGGTGGCCCTGTTCTGGTACTGGCGCGACCCGCACTGATGGCCAACACAGGGGCCCGATGCCCCAGGGCCGTCATCCGGGGCCGCTATAGTGCAAGGAGTAGGGCCATGCCTGGAGAGGGGCATGGTTTTTGCAGCCAAAACGACCCTACACCCAAGCCCCGCCCAGAAGGAACGTCCCACCGATGCCCGGATCCCACCTCGACGCCCCGCTGTTCATCAAGGACATCTACGAAACCCAGGTCGATACCGCCAAGACCCCGTTCTTCTTCAACGATGGCGGCATGCCGGTCTACCTGAGCGAGGCGCCTGCGGATGTCACGCCGCTCGTGCCGGCCGCCACCGACCCGGCCCTGGCCGTGGGCAACGAGTACCTGGTGGCCGACGTGCTGGGCGTGGCATCCAATCCGCCCTATGGGGTGGAGACGCAGCTGGGCTTTGCGGCCGAGGAGGTGGTGTTTGCACCCCTGTGGGCCACGCGCAGCATCGCGGCGGCCTTTGGCATCACCCTGGTGGAGCCCGGGCAGGCCGTGCGGATCGAAAGCCCGGTCACCGAACTGCAGCAGGTGGAGTACGAATACGGTGTGTTCGCCGGCCACTGGTCGCCCTACCAGGGCACGAGCGACGCCTTGCTCAGCGTGGTCTGCACCGACCTGGAGCACCATGATTTTCCGCATGTGTTCGCCTCCACCGACCCCACCCAGCCGCTGGTGATCTCGGTGGGCCGCTACTGGCCTGCGCTGGGCAAGATACGCCTGGCCGACCTGTGGGTGCCGCGCGGCAGCGCGCTGTATGTGCCGCCCAAGCCGGCCAGCAGCGACCCGGCGGCCGTGGTTGACCTGCACAACAACCGCAACTCGGCGCGCGCTTGCTGGGGTGATATCCACCAGAACAGCATTACCACGCACACGCTGCTGCAGACGAAGGGCGGCTTTTTCTACTGGTACTGGAATGCAATTGCGACCGTGCACAGCCGCCCGGTCGCGGTAAGCTGAGCCCGTGCGAGGAATCGACAGGGAGCAAAAGACCATGGGCAGGTCAGACGTGAAGGAGCCCAGCGGTAGCGACAGTGGCAGTGTGGTCTGCCAGAGTGATCGGACTTAAGACACATGGGCTGCATGCTTGCTTTCATCGGACCTGACGCGAATGTCGAGCAGTTGCTTGCGCTGTGCCCGGTGGAGCCTGTCAGTGCCTGGCGGCGTGGAGAGCCTTTGAGCTCGCGGCCGAGCAGCCGATTGGCAACCACTTCCGGCGTCACGCTGCGGATCAGCGATGCGGAGTTCGAGGAGCTGGAGGCGCAGCAGGCGGACGCAATCCAGTTTCTCAACGACCATTGCCAGGCGTTGCAGGCCATGCGCCGGGTCGAAGGCGTGGAGTCGGCTCGCGTGGACTTCGGCATTGCAATGCGCAGTGTCATTGTCCAGTCTGACACGTTTCCCGCTGAGCTGATTGCAGCCGTGGCCAAGGTGGGCTGCTCCATAGCGTTGAGCCAGTATCCAACAGGGCCTAAGGCCAGAAACCTGCGGCGCTACCGCAAGGCATTCCGGGCTTCTGCCCGCTGACCCCAGCGTAACCGGCTGTTCAGACCAGATCGGCCGCACAGGGCAGGTGCAACCCCTCCGCCGTCGTGACCGAGCGCGCCGCGCGCACGGCCCGCGCCGTGGCGATCGCCGTCGCCTCGGCTGCCATGGTCGAGAGCACCATCATCCCCGGGTTCTTGCCCGCCACGCCTGTGCCCAGGGTGAACAGCGTGTCGCCGTCGGACATGGTGTGCACCGGGTTGATGCTACGCGCCAGGCCGTCGTGCGCGGCCACGGCCAGGCGGTGGGCCTGGGCCTTGGTGATGGTGGCATCGGTAGCGATGACGCCGATGGTGGTGTTGGTGCCGGCCAGCAGCGGCCTGGGCGGCTCCCCGCGCAGCAGGGCGCGGCGCGTGTCGCGCAGCTGGCGGCCATCGTCGGTGCGGGCGCCGGCGATCACCTGGGCGGTGTCGGGGTCGATCACATCGCCCAGGGCGTTGCAGGCGATCAGCGCGCCCACGGTGACACCATCCACGGTGACCGATGCCGTGCCGATGCCGCCCTTCATCGCGTTCTGGATGCCGAAGATCTTGCCCACGGCCGCGCCCGTGCCCGCGCCCACATTGCCCTCGGCCGGGTCGGCGCGCGAGGCGGCCTCGCACGCGGCGTAGCCCGCCGCTGCATCGGGGCGGATGCGCATGTCGCCCACCAGCAGGTCGAACAGCACGGCGCTGGGCACCAGGGGCAGGCGGCCCACCACCACGTCGAAGCCGATGCCGCGCTCCTCCAGCCAGCGCACCGCGCCGCTGGCCGCGTCCAGCCCCCACGAGCTGCCGCCCGCCAGCATGATGCCGTGCACCTTTTCCACCAGGTTCGAGGGGTCCAGCAGGTCCGTCTCGCGCGTGCCGGGCGCAGCGCCGCGCACATCCACGCCGCCCACCGCGCCTTCGCGCGCCATGACCATGGTGCAGCCCGTGGGCCGGCGCGGGTCGGTGAAGTGGCCGACCTCGATACCGGGCACGCGGGTGATGCTGCCGGCGTCGTGTGATGCGCTGTGGGGGACAGGGGAGGGGGAGGTGGTCGTTGTCGTTGTGGTCGTCATGGCCTGTGATTATGGGCGGTGGCATGCGGGAGGCACTGCTGCGGCAAGGGATCGACCTGTTTCCGGCCGCGTTGTAACGGTGTGTTTTATGGGCTTTTGAACGTGACGGGTATCACCTGTGCCCCGGGGCCGCCGCACCACAATGGCCCGATAACACAAGAGAGAGGAAGGATCACCATGGCGACACCACCCTGGCGTCGGGGTTTGGCCTGTCTGCTGCCTGCACTGCTGGCGGGCTGGGCCTCATCCACCAGCGCGGTGCACGCGCAGACCATCGCCACCGGCGCGCGCCACGGCCTGGCACTCCAGGCCGACGGCAGCGTGCTGGCCTGGGGCGACAACCGGCTGGCGCAGCGCGGGGCCGGCACAACCCTGTATGTGCCCACCGCGCGCGAGATCGCCTTGCCCGCCAAGGCCGTGGCCGTGCAGGCCAGTTCCACCAGCGCCCTGGTGCTGGACGACCAGGGCAACGTCTGGAGCTGGGGCACCAACCGCCGCGGCGAGCTGGGCGACGGCACGCGCACCGACCGGCCCACGCCGCGCATCGTGTTCCGCAATGCGGCCAGGATCACCATCAACGGCGGGTCGTCCTCCCCCAGCTTCGTGATCGACAAGGACGGGCAGCCCTGGTGGTGGGGGCCGATGTACGCAGGGGGCGAGGTGCTGGTGCCCACCCGGGCCGCGCAGGTGCCAGCGCGCCTGGTCTCGGTGGGGCAGTACGGGCCCACCACCGCGGGCCTCGACGACAAGGGCGTGATCTGGGCCTGGGGGGAATACGTGCCGTGCGCCGCCTCGACAGGGCCCAGCGGGCCGGTCGCCATGGCGGGCTTGCCGCCCATCGAGCGCTTTTACATCCAGCTGAGCGCCGTATGGCCGGAAGGAGTGCGGACACTCTTTTCGCGCGCGGAGGCGGTCGACACCAGCGGCCGTGCGTGGAAGTGGGGCGGAGAAGCCGGCTTCGGGCCTGGACCGGGGCCCACCTTCGGCATCGGAATGCCTTGGTACCTCAACACCCTGTGTCCCCCTGTCCGGAGCCCGCAGGACGATCCCAGGGAGCCCTACACACCGAAGGCCCATTCCGAACTGGTGCGCGCGGGCACGGTCATTGAGCGTTTCATCACCTCGGACTCTGCGCAGGCGCAAGCGTCCCACGCCTGGACCACGCTGGGCATCACGGCGGATGGCGAGCTGTGGCAGTGGCGTGACGAGTACAACGCCCCGCCGGGCATGACGCTGCGCCGCGAGGCCTCCAACGTGGCGGACGCCAGCCGCTATTCGACCCGGGAGCGCGAAGGCGCGCTGGGCCTGATCTACGTCACCCGGGACGGAAAGGTCTACGCCAAGGGCACCAACTACAACCTGCACCTGGGTATTGCCCGTGCGGAGGCAGACGGGGCGGATGCGGTCTCCAGCCCGCAGAAAGTCCAACTTCCTTTCGCAGCAGTGAGCGTGCATGCCAATGGAACCGGCAGCTATGCCCTGCTCAAGGACGGGACCCTGCTCGCCTGGGGCGCCGGTGCCGGGCAACTGGACCGGTTCAGCGACATCGGCTGGTATGCCGTTCCCGAGCGGCCATCGCCGGTGGCGCTGCCCTTTGCCATCGCCAGGATCGCAGTGGCGCAAGGCCGGTGGCTGGCTTTGGACACCGATGGCGGTGTCTGGAGTTCAGATGAATGGGGCTCCGGCCCGCAAGCCTCCGGTGTGCTGCGACCGACCATGGTCAGCCGCGCCAATGGCCTGCCCGTTGCACGGGCCATATCCTTGGGCGGGACCGCCAACGGCGGGAGCCTGGCCAGCATCCTGGGCGTGGATGGATCGGTCTGGACCATGGGCTCCTCGGCCGGCGTGTTCCCGCCGCCGCCTGCGCCCCGGCCTGGTCTGGACGAATATTTCTCCCAGATGCGCGTGCCCAGAAAGGTTCTGGGCTTACCGCTCTCCATTGTGCAGGTGGCCTCGGTGGGCCGGTCGTCGTATGCGCTCGATGCCTCGGGAGGCGTCTGGTTCTGGGGACAGCATGCCTACGGCCTTGGCGGGCGCTCGGCAGCGCAGCTGGGCATTGACCTGGTCGTGAACGAGCCCTACCTGCTACCGCTGCCGCACAAGGCGGTGTCCATCCACACCAACGCCAATGACGAGGGGTTCTGCGCAGTCCTGGTGGACGGCTCGGCCCAGTGCTATGGCCGGATGTTCAACGAGCATGTGGGAAGGGCCTTTCGCCTGCATGCCCCCATCCAGGAGCTGTCGATCGGCTTGGCGGAAAGGGGCCAGGGGCTCATCGCCGACGAGCGGGAGGGAAGCGTGCATTTCCGCCTGGCGGACGGCACCGTCTGGGCCTGGGGTCGGGGGCGCTACGGGCAGTTGGGCAACGGCACCTTTGCCAATGCCGCAGAGCCCACGCCCGTGAACAACGAGGCGGGCACCGGCGACCTGGACCTGGCCCCTGCCACGCCCAATGTGCCCACGGCCAGCCGCCCGCCGTTCCGCATGAAGACCCGCCTGGCGGGCAACCTGCGCACGCTGTCTTTCGACGCCGATGTGTTCGGCAGCGCGGGCCTGGGTGCCGGCAACCTCTACGCCTTCGCTACCGCAGACCTGCGCACCTGGGTGCAGCTCGATGGGCAGGGCCAGTGGGGCCCGTTGCGCGCAACGGTGCCCGCCGCAGCCAGCAACGTGCCGCTGGGCAGCGAAGCCCAGTCGACTCCCCTGGCCATCCTGCCGCAGTTCTCAGGCACGGGCCTGGCCGGCGTGCGGGTGTTCGTGGGCCAGGGGCGTGATGCGCAGGAAATGCTGTCCGCCCGGCGCTTTCGCGAGGTGCTGGAGCTGGCGCCCGAAGACTGAACGCAGCGCACGCACGCATACGCCACAACCGCTACCCGCCCTTCGCCAGGACCACCGCATGCAACTCCGTATCCTGCCATCCATCGCCGGCCTGCTGTTGGCCCTGGCCGCCAGCTCCGCACCGGCCCAGACCATCGCCACCGGCGCACGCCACAGCTTAGCCCTCACGGCCGACGGCAGCGTGCTGGCCTGGGGGGACAACCGCCAGGGGCAGCTGGGGCAGGGGCGTACCGCGTACAGCGATGCGGATCGGGTGATCCCGCTGCCCGCCAAGGCAGTGTCCCTCAAGACCAGCGCTACCCATGCCCTGGTGCTGGATGACGAGAGCAATGTCTGGAGCTGGGGCACCAATCGCAAGGGGCAACTGGGCGATGGCTCGCTGACCGACCGCGCCACGCCGCAGGTCATTTTCCGCAATGCAGCGCAGATCACCTACAACGGCGGTGATCTGTACCCGTCGACCCTGATCGACCGCAACGGTCAGCCCTGGTGGTGGGGGCCATTGCCGTCCGGTGCGGTGCAGGCGCAGCCCGTGCAGTCTGCCGCCATTCCCGCGCGGCTCACCGCGCTGATGCAGGAGGGCTCCACCTCGGCCGGGCTGGATGACCAGGGAGTGGTGTGGGCCTGGGGCGAGGGCGTGCCCTGCACCGGCTCGCCAGCGCTGAGCGGGCCGGTGGCGATGCGTGGCGTGCCGCCGATCCGCCGCTTCAGTCTCACGGACCAGACCTACGGCAACATGTACGGCCGCAACCCTCCCCATTCCCTGGTCTACGCGCAGGATCGCGATGGCCGGTACTGGGCATGGGGTTCGGAGTTCATCACGGGCGGCTTCGAAGGACTTTGGCCGATGTGGAAGGATTTCTGCCCCCCGGCCCAGTCCGCCGACGCGCAGCGCGTGATGGATGCCGCCTACACCGGGCCCGACGAACTACGCAACCTGGGCGTCGTGCTCAGCTATGTGGACCAGGCACGGTCCAAGACCATCGATGTGAGCAAGCAGGCGTTCTACTACGGATGGACGCAAGGCGGGGACCTTTGGCTGTGGACTTACCGGGACAGCAGCCATACCACCTACACCGTGGCGCAGGTGGCCTCCGGCGTGGTCGAGGCGGGCGCCTATTCTTCCGGGCCCGATGCCTACCTGCCCGGGCTGATGTACATCACCCGCGATGGCCGGCTCCATGTGCGCGGCACCAATGCCCGGCTGCACCACGGCGTGGCCGATGGCGATCTGGACTCGTCCTCCAGCCCGCACAAGGTGGCGCTGCCCGGCCCGGCGGCCAGCGTCCATACGCAATCCAACGGCAGCTATACGCTGCTCAAGGACGGCAGGGTGTTCCGCTGGGGCTCGGGGGACCCGCGCTACGGCAGCCAGGACAGGGTTCGGTGGCCCGCGATGCTGCCGCTGCCCTCGCTGGTGGATGCGCCCGTTGCCTTCGTGAAGCTGGCCGTGGACAACGAGTTGTGGATGGGGCTGGATGCCAGCGGCAACGTCTGGAGCACGACCCCGGTGGAGCAGGGCGCCACGGCGCAGGACCTGCGCCCGGCCATGGTCCCGCGCTCCACGGGGCTGCCCGCCGTGCGGGATATCGCCGCGCGGGGCGGCCTGCTGGTGGGCGTGGATGGAACGGTGTGGACGCGGGGCATATGGACCAGCGCCTCGGCCGGTGTTCCCAAGGCATTCGTTCCCACCCAGGTCAGCGGCCTGCCATCGACCATCGCCCAGGTAGCGGTCACCCGGGTCGGCGGTTTCTTTGCGCTCGATGCCTCGGGCTCCGTCTGGTACTGGGGCTCTCACGGCTTCGGGCTGGGAGGGCGCGACACCGCCCAGGAGCATTTGCTCAGTCCCGCGGTGAAGGCGCCCTTCGTGCTGCCCCTGCCGGACAAGGCGGTCTCCATCCATACCAGTGACTACAACTTCTGCGCCGTGCTGGACGATGGTGCCGCCTTCTGTCGCGGCCGGATGTTCAACGGGCACCTGGGCCAGCTGTTCCGCCTGCATGCGCCCGTGCGCGAAGTGTCCATCAGCGTCGATGGCGAGCGCGAAGGCACGGTGCACTTGCGGTTGGTCGACGGCACGGTCTGGGCCTGGGGCAAGGGGCTGGGCGGACAACTGGGCTCGGGCACCTACACCAATGCTGCCGAGCCCGTGCCGGTGGTCGATGAGGCCGGCACGGCCGACCTGGATCTGGCCCCTGCGACGCCCAATGTGGCAACGCCAAAGCGCCCGCCGTTCCGTGTGAAGACGCGGCTCGAGGGCAACCTGCGCAGCCTGTCGTTCGGCGGGGACGTGTTTGGCAGCGCGGGTACGCCAGCGGGCAGCAATGTCTACCTGCTCGCCGGGGGCAGTACCTGGCTGCAGCGCGATGCGCAGGGCCGGTGGGGCCCGCTGGGCTGGCCGGTGCCGGCCGTGGCCAGCGGTGTGCAGTTGGCCAGCGAAACCCAGTCGGTGCCGCTCGACCACATCCTGCAGCAGTTCCCGGGCTCGGGCCTGGCGGGCCTGCGCGTCTATGTCGGCTACGGCCGCGATGTGGACGAGATGCTGGCCGCGCGGCGCTTTCGCGAGGTGCTCGAGCTGGCACCCGAGGACTGACATGCGGTGCATGCCCCATCCCGGTAGGGTGGGGCGCTGCCGGGCTTGGCGGCCTAGGATGATTTCTTTCCGCGCATGCCGCCACGGTGCCGTCACACACCGTGGCGGCACCGTGGCGCGTGGCACTTGTCGCTGACGCGCCTTGCGACCGACCAAAAGAGAGGAAGGGAAGATCACCATGAAGACTCCACCACCATGGCGTCGGGCTTCGCGCTGCCTGCTGTTGTCCGCGCTGCTGGCGGGCCTGGGCCTGCCGTGTACCGCAGGGGCCCAGACCATTGCCACCGGCGCGCGCCATGGCCTGGCGCTGCAGGCCGACGGCAGTGTGCTCGCCTGGGGCGACAACCGCCTGGCCCAGCTGGGCCAGGGCAAGACGATCTATGCGAGCACGGCGCGCGAGATTCCCCTGCCGGCCAAGGCGACGGCCGTGCGCACCAGCAGGACCACCGCCCTGGTGCTCGACGAAGAGGGCCATGTGTGGAGCTGGGGGACCAATGCCAGGGGGCAGCTGGGCGACGGAACGCGGGCCGACCGGGCCACGCCCCAGGTGGTCTTTCGGGGCGCGGTGTACATCGCCAACGGCGGCGACGCCGCTCCCTCCTCCCTGATCGACAAGGACGGCCAGCCCTGGTGGTGGGGGCCGCTGCCGTCTGGCGTGGACGCAGCCGTGCCCGAGCGCGCCGCGCAACTGCCCGCGCGGCTGGTGCGCATCGAGCACCAGTTGCGCGCCACCGTGGCGCTCGACGAGCAGGGCGTGGTCTGGTCCTGGGGCGAGGGCGCGGCCTGCTCTGGCAGTGGCACTGCGGCCTCGGCGCCGGTGGCCATGCGCGGCGTGCCGCCCATCGTGGATTTCATCTTCGAGGCCCAGGGGCCGATCACCAACCTGGGCCCCGGCTGGCCCGCCCTGGGCCCGGTCTCGCGCGTGACCGCCAAGGATGCCGGTGGCCGGCTGTGGGTGTGGGGCACCGATCCCCACCGCATTCCGGACGGGCTGCCATCCCAGGGGCTCACCCATTGCCCGGCCGAGCGCTGGGCACTGGCCTACGATCCCTTCGTGGGCCGCGACCGCATCCACCCGGACATGGAGACGGCCGGTGTGAAGCTGCAAAAGGTGCTGCATGGCGGCGGTGGCTCCCTGGGGTGGACGGCCGAGGGCGACCTGTGGCGCTGGCGGTATGTCCCCACGGGCGAGATTCCCGGGGGCCCGCTCATGGCGGTGGAGCGCGTCGCCTCTGGCGTGGTCGATGCCAGCGGCCACAACACCTCTTTGAGGGGCGTGCTGCCGGTGCTGATGTACATCACGCGCGACGGCAAGCTCCATGCCATGGGTTCCAACACCAGCCTGCACCTGGCGGTTGCCGCCGATGCGGCCGGAGGGTCCGAATCGATCGCCAGCCCGCGCAAGGTCGCCCTGCCGTCTGCTGCGCTCAGCGTGCACGCGAGCGAGGCGGGCAGCCACGCGCTGCTGGCGGACGGCCGGATCTTCCGCTGGGGCCTGGGCGCCGTGCAGTACGACGGGCAGGCCAGCTTGCTGGGGCGCAGCTTTGTGCAGACGCCCACGCACATTCCGCTGGGGGCGCCGGTCACCCAGATCGCGGCGGCGCAGGGCCAGTGGCTGGCGGTGGATGCCGATGGCAAGGTCTGGAGTTCCGGGGGCTGGGGTATCGATCCGGTGCCGCACAGCCGCCCTGCGGTGGTGGGGGGCTCCACGGGCCTGCCGCTAGCGCGCAGCGTGTCCGTGGGGGGCAACGGACATGGCGCCATCCTCGGTGTGGACGGGTCGGTATGGACCATTGGCGGCAGCCGCGAAATCTTCCCTCCCTTCCAGGGCTCCGATGTCCATGCGTCCCTGGTCGCGTCGTCGGTACCTCGCAAGGTGGAGGGGCTGCCCAGTTCCATCACCCAGGTGGCGACGGCCGATGGCAGCTATGGTGCAGCGTACGCGCTGGACGCGTCCGGCACCGTATGGTTCTGGGGTGCGCAGCACCTGTACGGGATTTCCGGGCAGGACAGTGCGGGCCTCAACCGGGGACAGTGGCTCGTGCGGACCCCGATCGTGCTGCCGCTGCCGCACAAGGCGGTTTCCATCCACGCCGGCGATTTCAATGTCTGTGCCGTGCTGCAGGATGGGTCTGCGCAGTGCTACGGCAAGCTGTTCAACGAGCACCGGGGGCGGCGCCTGCAGTTGCATGCACCCATCCGAGAAATATCCATGGGGGTGGACGAGGACCGCGCCGACACCGTGGTGACCGCCCGGCGGGGCGGCACGGTCCATCTGCGCCTGGCGGACGGAACGGTATGGGCCCTGGGCCAGGGCCGCCAGGGGCAACTGGGGTCCGGTGCCTACGCCAGTGCGGCAGAGCCCATCCCCGTGTCCAATGAAGCCGGCACCGGTGACCTGGACCTGGACCCCGCGGCGCCAAATGTGGCGACGGCTGCCAACCGCCCACCGTTCCGGGTGAAGACGGTGCTGGCGGGCAACCTGCGCAGCCTGTCGTTCACGGGCGATGTGTTCGGCAGCGCCGGCACGCCGCCAGGCGCCCATGTGTATGCCCTGGCCTCCGCCGGGCCCCTGGGCCAGGGTGTCTGGATGCAGCTCGATGCCCAGGGCGCCTGGAGCCCGCTGCGCTGGCCGGTGCCGGCAGTTGCCAGCAACGTCCAGCTGGGCAGCGATGCCCAGGCCGTGCCGCTGGATCTGCGGCCGCAGCAACTGCAACAAGGCTCCGGTCTCACGGGCCTGCGCCTGTACATCGGCTACGGGCGTGATGTCGACGAGATGCTGGCCGCCCGGCGCTTTCGCGAGGTGCTGGAGCTGGGGCCCGACGCGACCGGCATGGTCCTGACGTCGGACTATTGACCGGGTCGTCGTGCCAATTTTTGTTGGACAAGGGCGGGGGGCACAGGAGATGCTCCTTGCCAGGCGTTTCCGAGAGGATTGACCGCCTCCACCTTTCCCGCCGGGAGCCCAGGCCATGTGCTTGCCGATCCACCGTTTTGCACTGGGCGCCACCGGCACGGCGCTGCTGCTTGGCTTGTGCGTTGCCAATGCCCAGGCCCAGGCCCAGACCCTGGCCAGCGGCGCGCGCCATGCGCTGGCCCTCACGCACGACGGGCGCGTGCTGGCCTGGGGCGACAACCGGCTGGCACAGCTGGGCCAGGGCAAGACGGCCTATGCCGCCAGCGCGCGCGAGATCGCCATGCCCGCCCGCATGGTGGCCGTGCGCGCCGGCCTGCACAGCGTGCTGGCGCTGGACGAACAGGGCAGCGTGTGGAGCTGGGGCACCAACCGCCAGGGGCAACTGGGCGACGGCACGCGCGCGGACCGGGGCACGCCGCGCACCGTTTTTCGTGGGGCGACGGCCATCGTCAACGGCGACGAGCGCGGGCCCTCGTTCGCCATCGATGCCGAAGGCCAGCCCTGGTGGTGGGGGCCATTGCCCTCGGGCTCCCTGGCGCTGCTGCCCGAGCGCGCCGCCCGGTTGCCCGCACGGCTCACCCGCGTCCAGCAGGCTGCCAGCACCACGGTGGCGCTCGACGACCAGGGCACGGTCTGGTCCTGGGGCGAGGGCGTGGCCTGTGCTGCGGACGCCGGCCCGCGCGGGCCTGAAGCCGTGGCCGGCCTGCCGCCCATCGCAGACCTGGTGATGCAGGGCTACGCCCCTTCGCGTGACAAGCCGCTGCATGACCCCCAGCCGCCGCCGCGCCAGTATGGGCCGGCCTCCCTGGTGCAGGCCGTGGACCGCGATGGCGCGCATTGGCAGTGGGGCGAATCGCCCGTGGACCCCAGCCGGCGCCGCATGCCCGGGGACCGCGTGCGCCACTGCCCGCCCGGGCGCATGGACGGCACCTACAGCGTCCTGCGCCTGCTGGATTACCGCCACCCCGACATGGCGGCGCAGGGCGTGCAGATCACGCGCATGCTGGATGGCGCTATGCCCTACCTGGGTCTCACGGCCGAGGGTGGGCTGTGGCAGTGGAGCCATCTGATCGAGGGCCACCCGCGTGACGGGCGCACCACGCTGCGCCAAGTGGCCAGTGGCGTGGCCGACGCCAGCGCCTATGCCAGCCAGGGCAACCCGCGCCGCGCAGGGCTGCTGTACGCCACGCGCGATGGCCGGCTCTACGGCCAGGGCGCGAACACCAGCCTGCACCTGGCCAGCGGGGACGGGGAGCTCGACTCGTCCCCCAGCCCGCGCACCGTGCCCCTGCCGGGGCCCGCGGCCAGCGTGCACACCCGGCCCTACGGCAGCTATGCACTGCTGCGCGACGGGCGCCTGTTCCGCTGGGGGCTGGGGGCGTGGACCTCGGACCCTTACGCCCATTTCGAAGGCGGCGTGTTTCCGCAGGACCCGGTACACGAGGCCGTGCCGGCCCGGCTGCTGCGGCTGGCCACCTCGCACCACCGCTGGCTGGCGGTGGACGACGAGGGTCGGGTCTGGACATCGGATGGCTGGGGCGCCGCAGCGCGCCCGCGCACCGAGTCCGGCCGCCCGGCGCTGGTCTACAGCCATGGCGGCATGCCCGCCATGCGCGACGTGGCCATGGGCGGGCACGACCATGCGGCACTGCTGGCGGTGAATGGGTCGGTCTGGGATCTCAGCGGCGAGCCGGGCGTGCCGGTCAAGGTGCAGGGCCTGCCCGGGCCAGTGCAGCAGATTGCCGCCATGGGTGACGGCAGCGCGCGCGCCACCTACGCGCTCGACGCGCAGGGCACCGTCTGGTACTGGGGCATGCGGCAGCGCTATGGCACCACGGGCCCCCGGCCCCAGGGCTTCTGGGGCGGTCCCATCAAGGAGCCCACCGTGCTGTCCCTGCCGGGCAAGGCCGTCTCCATCCATGCCAACGACTACAGCCTGTGCGCCATCCTGCAGGACGGGTCGGCCCAGTGCCTGGGCAAGATCTTCAAGGAGCACGAGGGCGTGCGCTTTGCGCTGCACGCGCCGATCCGCGAGCTGTCCTTCGGCGTGGATGGCATGGACGACCCCGAGTACATGGACCAGCGCGGCGTGGAGCATTTCGGCACCGTGCACTTTCGGCTGGCCGATGGCACGGTATGGGCCTGGGGGCGCGGCCGCCAGGGCCAACTGGGCAATGGCGGCTACGCCAGCAGCCCGGTGCCCACCCCGGTGGCCAATGAGGCCGGCACGGGCGAGTTGGACCTGCAACCCCAGGGCGCCAATGCACGCGTGCCTGTGCGCCCGCCGTTCCGGATGCAGGCTTCGTTGCACGGCAACCCGCGCGCCGTTTCACTCGGGGTGCGGGTTTTCGGCAGCACGCCCGGGGCTGGGCCCGCCTGCGGCCGCCCATGCCGGCTGTATGCCATGCTGGCCAGCGGCACCGCGCCGGGGCCGGGCGACCCGGCACAGCAGGGCACCTGGGTGGCGCTGGACGGCGAGGGCCGCTGGGGCCCCGGGGAGGAATACCGCTGGCCCGTGCCCTCTGCCGACGGGCAAGGGGCGCCGCCGGGCGAGCGCCAGTCCGTGCACCTGCGCCTGCTGCGCGGCGAAGACGGCCCCGCGCCGGCGGGCATGCGCCTGTACCTGGGCTACGGGCGCGACGTGCAGGAAATGCGGGCCGCGCGGCGCTGGCGCGAGGTGCTGGAGCTGGCGCCCGAGGACGTGGCCGAGGCGCAGGCGATTGGGGGATTGAACTGAGCCGGCCTGGTGCGCGGGCGCCGGCTGCGCCTGTCAGAACAGCGTGTAGTAGCTGTCGTAGCTGCGCAGCCAGAGCTTGGGTTGCCGCGATTCTTGGTCGAAATGGAGCTGCAGCAGGTTGGCGCGCGGCAGGGCGCTGTCGACCACCAGCTCTTTGTCGTTGGCGGCTTCCTCCACCTCGCTGAAGGCCAGGCGCTGCAGCACATGGGTGAAGGCGGCCTCGGCATTGCGCGGGCGGTAGTCCTCGTCGAGCAGCAGCGAGGGCTTGCGCAGGTATTCCTGGTGCAGCCAGTACCACACGCCCTCGCTGGTCGTGCCTGGCTGAGCGCCGGGGTTGCCCTGGTCGCCCCAGGTGTGGGTGGGCTCGCCCGCGGTCACCCCGGCAGGGTCCCAGGCCAGCGCGCCAAGGCCGTCGCCCACATGCACGAACACCGCCAGGCTGCGGTCGTAGCGTGCGCGGACGGGGGCGGGCAGAATCGTGTCGAGCCCGTCCTTGCCGCCGGACGGGTAGTCCCATTGGCGCAGCAGCATGTCGGTCACCGTGGTCATGGAAGACGGGTGGACAAAGGATGAGTCGCCCACCTCGACGCGCCAATCGGCCAGCAGCCTGACCATGGCGGGCAGCGGGGCGCCCAGGCGCTTTTCCAGGTCCTGCAATGCAGCGGCGGCAGGCTTCTTGCCGGTGGGGGGCTTGGCCCGTTCGACCGTGACCGTGCCTTCCTCCAGGCGCTTGGACAGGCCGCGCACACTTTCGATCCAGGGCTTGCCCTGGTCGTAGAGTGGGGCTGATACGCGGGACATGTCGCGCACCGTCCAGGTCCCGTTGAAGGGCGTGGCCTTGCCTGCCAGGGTCACCGTGCCGCGCAGCTGCACGCGCTGCAGGCCCTGGGGCAGGGCCCACACCAGCGCTGGCCGCCGGTGCAGGCCGGGCTGCGTGGCCCAGTCCACTGAAACCGAGAAATCGGCTGTGCGTGAGGGTCTGGCAGGGCCGCAATCTAGACGGCGGGCGCAGCCGGGTTGCACACCCGGCGAGCACGGCAACGACGAGTGCGGCCCTGCCAGACCCTCACCCTTTGGGCCGGGGTGGCAGCGGGCGCTTCGCAGCGTTGCGGGCCTTGCCAAGGCGGCCAGCCTTGGCCGCAGCCCGCGCCTTGCGCTGCATCCCACTGCCACCCCGGCGCACAGCCGATTTCTCGGTTTCAGCGGACTAGTTGTTGAGCTGGGCCACCACCTTGCCATTGGCCAGCACATCGGCCACGACGGAGTCGCCCACCTCCAGCCAGGGGTGGATGCCGGCCCGGGGGCCTTGTACGGAACCTTGGGGTTGTGCCTGCAGCAGGCTGCAGGGCAGCGTCCCCAGGGTGGCCAGAATGGTCCGCCGTGTCGGAGGCGGGATTGTAGAGAGGCGATGCCGGGCGCGGATCAATACTGGGTGTGGTGCCCGTAGTGGCCGTTGTAGCTGTTCAAAAGCAGCTGCGGGGCACGCGCCCCGTTGAAGTGCAACAGCAGCAGGTTGCCCAGCGGGGTGGCGCTGTCCAGCACCAGTTCATCGTCGGTCATGGGCTGGTACTGGTCCGCCAGCGCATGGCGCTCGAACACGCTGGCCAGGGCCAGGTCGGCGCTGAGGGGGCGGCCGTCCTTGTCCAGCAGCAGCGAGGGCTTGACGGCCATCTCCTGGTGCATCCAGTACCACAGGCCATCGCCGCCCATGGCAGGGCTGGGGCCGCTGCCCAGCCGGGCGTGGTCCTCGGGCGTGAGGCCTTGGGGGTCCCAGGCCAGGGCGCCCATGCCGTCGCCGACCGTGACGAACACCGCCAGGCTGCGGGCATAGCGCTCGTGCACGCCGGGCGAGAGAAAGTTGCCCGGGGCATCCTTGCCGCTGCGTGGGTAGCCGAAATCGCCGTGCATCAGGTCGAGCAGGGTGGTCACGGAGGCCGGGCGCACAAAGTGCGAACGGCCCAGGCGGATGTCGCAGGCCGACAGCAACTGCGCCACTGCTGGCGGCAGCGGGGTGCCCAGGCGCTTTTCCTGGGCCTCCAGGGCGGCACCAGCCACCGGCCTCGCGGGGGCTACGGTGAGTGGAGCGTCTTCGCCCTCGTGGACCGGGATCGCCTGCACCAGTGCGCGCACGCGTTCGGGCCAGGGCCGGCCCTGGTCGTACAGCGGTGTCGACATGCTGGCCAGGTCGCGCACCGCCCAGGTCCGCGTGAAGTGGCTGGCCTTGCCCGCCACGGTCACCGTGCCGCGCAGCTGCAGGCGCTTCACGCCCGCAGGCAAAGCCACGGTGGCAGCCGGCAGCCGGGGCTTGCCGGCCTTGGTGGAGCGGTGGTCCAGCTGCCCCACCACCTGGCCATCGGCCAGCAGTTCGGCCGCCACGCTGTCCCGGGCTTCCAGCCAGGGGTGCAGGCCGACCTGCATGCCGGCCGCCGCAGGTGTTTGCGCCAGCAGCGCCACGGGCAAGGCGCCCAGCGTGGCCAGCGTGTTGCGCCGTGTGGTCCCTGTCATCGAATCCCTCTTATGTTTTGCAGATGGGGCGCGATTGTAGGCAGGCGGCGGCGGGCGCTCGACAGATGGCCGGCGCGATGTGCCTCAGCCGGGGCTGCACTCAAGGAAAATTCGCACGGGTCAATACAACCCGTAGGGATGCCCGTAGCTGCACAGCCATAGCCTGGGGTGCCTCCGCTTGTCGAACTGCAGTTGCAGCAGGTTGGGGCGCGGCAGGGCCGTGTCCACGACGAGTTCATCGTCGGCCTGCGCCGAGGCCAGGCGAGACAACGCGAAACGCTGGAAGACCTGCGTGAAGGCGGCCTCGGCGGTGTGCGGCTGGCCGGTGGCGTGGTCCTGCAGCAAGGCGGGTTCGTCCAGCGAGTCCTGGTGCAGCCAGTACCACAGGCCTTCTTCTCCAGGCGCACCCTCGGGGTCCCAGGCCAGGGCACCCAGGCCGTCACCCACGTCCACGTACACGGCCAGGCTGCGGTCGTAGCGGGCGAGTACGTCGGGGGAGATCAGTTCCTGCAGCCCATCTTCGCCGGTGCGCGCGTAGTCCCACTGGTTCACCAGCATCTCGGCCACGGTGCCCAGGCCGCGGGCGCCCACGAAGTACGAGTCGCTGATGCCGATGTCCCAGTCCGCGAGCAGTTGCAGCAGGGCGGGCACGGGGGTGCCCAGGCGCTGTTCCAGGGCCTGCAGCGCCGCCTGGCCTGGCTGCGGCAGTGCCGGTTCGATCTGGATGCGCGGGGTCTGCCGTGCCAGCGCATGGATGCGCTCGGCCCAGGGCAGGCATGGGTCGTACAGCGGGGCGGAGGCGGGGGCCATGTCGCGCACCATCCAGGTCCTGTCCAGGGCCGCGGGGGCCTTGCCGGCGAGGGACACCGTGCCCCGCAGCTGCAGTTGCTGCAGCCCGGGCCGCATGGGGACAAGCACCACGGGCTGCCTTTGCAGCCCGGGCCGCGTGGCCTCATGGTCGAGTTGCGCGACGACCCTGCCATCCACCACCACCTCGGCTGCCACGCGGTCGCCCACCTGCAGGCAGGGGTGGATGCCTGCGGCGGCTGCAGGGGGCGGGACGAGGGGCTCTGGCATGGGGCGGACCACGGGAGTTTGCGACGCCGGGATTGTAGGCACGGCGGTGCAAGCGGTCGAACCTGCTCAGGGCGTGGCCGGCTCGATGCGTGTCACCACATAGGCGCCGGCCTGCTGCTCGGCGCGAAAACGCACCTTGGCACCGGGCCTGACCTGCGCGGCCTGGGCCGGGTCGGTGACGCGGAACACCATGGTCATGGCTGGCATGTCCAGGTTGCGGATGGGGCCGTGGCGCAGCGTGACCTTGGCGCTGGCGGCATCCCAGCGCACGACCTCGCCCTCGCTCAGGTCCGAAGTGGCAGCGGCAGGGGCGGCATGGCTGCCGTGGTCCTCGCCATGGTCATGGTCGTCGCCCGCCAGGGCGGGCACGGTGCAGAGGCCGGCAGCCAGGGCAAGCAGGGCGGTGCGCAGATGGCGGGAGGGGGTGGAGCGGGTCATGTCGATTCCTTCTTGTTGCCAGGGTAGTTCGTGAAAACGCGGGTGCTGCCGTTGCGTGCGACCAGCAGCACGGCGTAGCTGTCCCTGCGGCCGCCGTAGGCGGGGCCATCCATGCCGGGCGACCCAATGGGCATGCCGGGCACGGCCAGGCCCAGGGCGTCGGGCTTTTGCCGCAGCAGGGCGTGCACGTCGCTGGCGGGCACATGGCCTTCGACCAGGTAGCCGCCCACCAGGGCGGTGTGGCACGAGCCCAGCTTTCGCGGCAGGCCCAGGCGGGCGCGCACGGCGTTGTTGCCGGTGTCGTGGACCTTCACGGCAAAGCCGTTGGCCTGCATGTGGTCCACCCAGTCCTGGCAGCAGCCGCAGTGGGGGTCTTTCCAGACCTCGACCGGCGTGGGGGCCGCTGCACCTGCTGCCATCGGCAGCGCGGTTGCGGCGAGCATGGCCAGCCAGTCACGGCGGGTGGTGGGGGTTAGATCGGTCATCGGATTTCCTTTCTGGCGGGGGGTCAGCCCTTGCGGGGGACGACGTGGATGGTGCCCACCATGCCGGCCTGGTAGTGGCCGGGGATCAGGCAGGCAAAGTCGAAGCGGCCCGCGCGGTTGAACTGCCAGACGATCTGGCCGCGCTTGCCGGCGGCCACGTGGGCCATGTAGGGCTCGTCGTGCTCCATGCCGGGGTGTTTGGCCATCATCTCGGCGTGCTGGGCCAGCGTGGCCTGGGTGCCGAGCACGATCTCGTGCAGCAGCTGGCCCTGGTTGTGCACCACCAGGCGCACGGTCTCGCCCTCGCGCACCTCGATGTGGGCGGGGGCAAAGCGCATGTCGTCGCCCATGCGCAGGGTGATGGTGCGTTGCACGGCCTGGGCGCTGCCGGCAATGCCCCAGTCCTGCTGCTGGGCGGGCAGGGCGGCCTTGGGTGCTGTGGCGTGGGGGGCATCGCCATGGGCCCAGGAGGCGCCGGTGCTGGCCAGCAGGGCAGTGGCGGTTGCAAGGTGCAGGGCCAGGCGGTTCAGTGGTCGGAGGTGGTTCATGGTGTGTCCTTGGATGGGGATCAATGCTGGTGGCCGCCGCTGTGGGCGGCGGGCTTGCGTGCGCGGGCGGCACTGGGCGCGGTGCCCGGCGTGGTGGCCCGTGGCGGGGCGGGCATGGCGGCCGGCGCACCCTGCCATTCATAGGCCTGGGTGCCGGGCGGCTGGGCGTAGTGGCCTGGGTCGCGGTAGTCGCCCGCGGCCTGGTGGGCGCGCACCTTGAAGGTGGTGAACATGCCGCCCATCTCCAGCGGGCCGTAGGGGCCGGTGCCGGTCATCATGGGGAAGGTGTTGTCGGGCAGCGGCATCTCCATGGCGCCCATGTCGGACATGCCGCGCTCGCCCATCACCATGTAATCGGGCACGATCTTCTGGATCTTGCCGACCAGGCCCTTGTGGTCCACGCCGATCATGGTGGGCACGTCGTGCCCCATGGCGCCCATGGTGTGGTGGCTCTTGTGGCAGTGGAAGGCCCAGTCCCCGGGCTCGTCGGCGACCAGCTCCACCTGGCGCATCTGGCCCACGGCCACGTCAGCGGTCACCTCGGGCCAGCGCGCGCTTTTGGGCACGGGCCCGCCATCGGTGCCGGTCACCTCGAACTCGTGGCCATGGATGTGGATGGGGTGGTTGGTCATGGTGAGGTTGCCCACGCGAATGCGCACGCGTTCGCCCAGGCGTGCCACCAGCGGGCTGATGGCCGGGAACACGCGGCTGTTCCAGCACCAGATGTTGTGGTCCAGCATGGTGTTGACCTTGGGCGTGCGCGCCCCGGGCTCCACGTCGAAAGCGTTGAGCAGAAAGGCGTAGTCGCGCTGCACCGTTGCGATGTGCGGGTGCGCGGCCTTCGGGTGGGTGATCCACAGGCCCATCATGCCCATGGCCATCTGCACCATCTCGTCGGCATGCGGGTGGTACATGAAGGTGCCCGGCCGGCGCGCCACGAACTCATAGACGAAGGTCTTGCCCGGCGGTATGGCCGGCTGGTTCAGCCCCGCAATGCCGTCCATGCCGTTGGGCAGGCGCTGGCCATGCCAGTGCACCGACGTGTGCTCGGGCAGCCGGTTGGTGACGAAGATGCGCACGCGGTCGCCCTCCACCACCTCGATGGTGGGGCCGGGGCTCTGCCCGTTGTAGCCCCACATGTTGACCAGAAAGCCCGGCGCGACCTCGCGCACCACGGGCTCGGCCACCAGGTGGAACTCCTTGACCCCGGCGTTCATGCGCCAGGGCGCGGTCCAGCCGTTGAGGGTGACCACGGGGTGGTAGGGCCGCCCGGTGGGCGGGTGCAGCGGGGGGGCGGTGTCGGCGCTGGGCTGCAGCACGGGCTCGGGTAGCGCGGCCAGGGCCACGCGGCTGACGGTGGTGGCAGCCACGGCCGTGGCCGCGCCTGCCGTGAAGAAATGGCGTCTTTGCATGGTAGGTCAGTGGCCTTGTGGGATGGAGGGGGTGGCGGCGCCGGAGGCAAGGCCTTGCAGGGCGCCCGGCGAGGTGCCGGTGAGGGCCAGTTGCAGGTCGGTCTCGGCCAGCCAGAAGTCGCGCTGCGCCTCGATGGCACTGGCCACCGATTGCGTGCTGGCGCGTGCCTCGGCCAGCAGTTCCCACATGCTGGCGAGCATGCCGTTGTAGCGCAGCGTGGTCTCGTCGCTGATGAGCTGGCGCAGCGGCACCACCTCATCGCGCTGCTGGCGCGCCAGGTCGAGCGCGGTGCGGTAGGTGAGCCAGGCGCTGCGCACCTCGCTGCGGGCGCGCACGGCGGTGTCCTGCAGCGTGGCGGCGCTTTGCTCCACCCGCAACTGGGCGCGGGTGCGCGCGGCGCCGCCCCAGTCGAACAGGGGCAGCGGTACATCGAGCTCCCAGCCGCGCGTGGTCTCGCGGTGGCCGCTGTCGCGCTCGGTGGCGGTGTTGCGGCTGTAGGCCAAGCCCAGGTCGCCGAACACCGCGCCCGCACGCGCCCAGCCCTGCTGGCGCGCCTCGGTGTCGAGCTGGCGGCGCGCGGCCTGCACGTCCAGGCGCTCGCGCAGCGCGGTGGCCTCGATGCCATCGGCAGGCAGTACAGTCGCGGGCAGGGCCGGCAATTGGTCGGCCAGGGTGTAGCCCGTCTGCACGCCCCACAGGCCCATGCTGCGGCTGAGCTGCTCGCGCGCCGTGGCGGCGGCCAGGCGGGCGCGGGCGCGCTGGGCATTCGCCTCCTGCAGCACGGCCTGTTCGCGCGCATGCTGCAGGCGGCTGAAATTGCCCACGCGGGCCATGCGCCGGGCCAGCTCGGCACCGGCCTCGGCGGCCTCGACCATGCGCTCGTGCGTGGCGGCCACCTGCTCGGCGGCCACGGCGCGCAGCCAGGCGCGGCGTGTGTCGGCGGCCTGGGCCACCACCTCCTGCGCGGCCTGCAGCGTGGCCACCTGCATGCGCTCGGCCTGGCGCTCCATGCGCCAGGGCAGGGTCACCAGGTCCAGCAGGCTGAAGGCCAGCGTGCGCTCGATCTCGCGCTCATGGCTGTTGGTCAGCCGCGCGATCGAGAACTGTGGGTTGGGCAGGGTGATGGCCTGCACGCGCTCGGCATCGGCCACGCCCAGCGCAGCCAGGCGGGCCTGCAGGCCGGGGTGGTTGAGCAGGGCGATGCGCACGGCCGCGTCCTGCGTGAGCGGCTGGGCCAGCCAGCCGGCGGTGGCCTGGCGCGCCTGGTCGCGCGCGGCCGGGTCGGCGGCGGGCAGGGCGGTACCGGCCACGCCGGTGCGTGGCTGTGCCAGGGCCTGCACGTCACCGCGCAGGCCGTCGGGCGAAACGCTGGCGCAGCCTGCAAGCAGGGCGGCCAGGGCGAGACCTGTCAGATGGGGAATGCTGCGGCTCATGGCTTGTGCTCCCCGTGCTGGTGGGGGGCGGCAGGCGCTGCCGGTGCACTGCCCTGGCTGGCCTCCCAGCGCACGATGTCGGCATGGCCACGCGGGAAGGCAGCCACGGCCTGGTGGGCGGCGCGCCAGTCGGCCAGCGGTACTTCGGCGCCTTGCGGCAATGCTTGCGGCTGCATGGGGGTGTAGGCCGGTGGGCTGTGGGTTGCCGGGGGCACGGCCGCCGGGGCCGGGCCGGCGGCGGCTTGCGGCTGTGCCCCTGCCACGGCGGGCAGGAGCAAGGCCAGCCACGCCAGGGGGCGCAGCACGGGCCGGTGAAGAACAAACAAGAAGAGGTCGCGCATGGTGCGGTCTCCAGAAAAACGGGAATGGAACGGCGCCGTGGCCTGCGGTGTGCGCTCAGCTGGCGCTGGCAGGGGTGGGCGGGCTCGGGGCGGGCGCGGTTCAGGTGCGCGGGGGGCGAAGTGCAAGCCCATGCGCCAGGGCAACGGCGCGCCAGCGGCGCCGGTCTGGGCGGCAGGGGATTGCCAGGCGCTCCCGCACAGGCCCGAACAGGCCCTGGGGATGCTCGAGCCTCAGGCGATGGGGGGCTTGATGGCCAGCGCGGCGGTGGCGCTGTCGAACGGGGTGGCTGCCGCAGGGGCGGCACCGGCGACCAGCGGCAGGGGCGCGGCCGGCATGGCCGGTGGCTCCATCAGGGCCGTGTGGCAGATCTCGCAGGCGGTGCAGTTGGCGTGCTGGTGGTGCGTGGCGCAGCCGGTGCTGCCGGGAGTGCTGCCATCGCAGGCCAGGGGGGCGGCTTCGGTGGCCGCGTGGTGGCCACCCTGCATGCTGCTGCCATGGTCCCCCGCGTGGGCCGCCTCGCCCGCGGCGGCATGGTCGTGCTGGCCGTGGTGGTCCGCAGCAGCGGCCTGTGCCACGGCCGCCGGCGCAGGGTGCTGCATGGGCACCATGCCCGCGGCCATGGCGCTGCCTACCAGGCCCCGAAGGACCAGCACCACCATCAGCAGATAGAACAGGGGGCCGCGACGCATGGGCGCAATGATAAGACTTTTGGGCCAGGCGTCGCGCAAGCGCCGGCTTGTCGCATGGTTTACCCGCAAACCCGCCGCGGGCACCCGATCCGGGGGTACGATGTATCCAGATGTTTTTGGGGCTGCCTGGGCTTGGCGGGCGCTGGCGGACCGGCGCCGGGACCGCAGGGCCACGCCGGTTCAGAAACCCGTCCCTCCTCTTCGCGAAAGGCCCCATGCGTGCTTTGCCGCAGTTGGCTACGGGCTCCCTGTCCGCCAGGATCCGCCTGCTGATCCTGGTGGCCACGCTGCCTGCCTTGGCGCTGGTGGCCTACCAGGCGCAGGCCAACCGCGAGGAGTCGGTGGCCGCAGCGCGCGAGAATGCGCTGCTGCTCACCCGCAGCATGGCCTACAGCCAGCAACGCCTGATCGACTCCACCCGGGCCTTTCTGCAGCAGCTGGCCTCGACCCGCCGGGCGCAGCAGCTCGATGCCCCCGATTGCTCGCAGTACCTGGCCGAGGTGCTGGCGCTCAACGCCACCTACATCAACATCGGCCTGCCCCGGGCCGATGGCGATTTGCGCTGCAGCGCCGTGCCGCCCAGTGCGCCGGTGAACATGACCGACCGGCCCCACTTCCTGCGGGCCATCGTGGCGCGCGAGTTCTCGGTGGGCAGCTTCCAGGTGGACCCGGCGGTCGGCCTGGCCAGCGTGAGTTTTGCGCAGCCGCTGGTCGACCCCGAGACCCGCGCAGTGCTGGGCGCGGCGGTGGCCGTGGTGTCGCTTGACTGGTGGAGCCGCCGCCTGCACGAGCTGGGCCTGCCCGACGGGGCCGTGGCCCGTGTGCTCGGCCCCGACGGACGGGTGATCGCGCGCTTTCCACCCGATGCGCGGGAGTTGGGCACCCTGTCCGAGCTGCCCCAGCCCGGGGCCGGCGCCCAGGCCCTGCAGGGCGGCGCCCACCTGCTGGAGACCGAGGATGGCGCCCGCTACATCGAGGTGGCGCGGCCCCTGCTCGAATCCCAGGGCCGGCCGGTGGCCAGCATGCGCCTGTCGGTGCCGCTCGATGCGCTGTATGCCCGCATTGCGCGGCAGATGTGGCGCGACATCGGCTTTTTGCTGCTGGGGCTG
Source organism: Acidovorax sp. GW821-FHT09B03 (assembly GCF_059418305.1). NCBI lineage: Bacteria > Pseudomonadati > Pseudomonadota > Betaproteobacteria > Burkholderiales > Comamonadaceae > Acidovorax > Acidovorax sp. GW821-FHT09B03. The sequence continues at coordinate 15,550 of NZ_JBWKPP010000019.1, read as the reverse complement.
CTGGCCTCGTTCGTGCTGGCGCACGAAGGGGTGCGCCGCGGGGTGGGCAAGCCGCTGGCCCGGCTGCTGCGCGCCACCGACCAGCTCGCCCGGGGCCAGCAGGTGGCCCCGGTGCCCGAGACGGGGTTCCGCGAGCTGGCCCAGCTGGCGCAGCGCTTCAACCACATGGCCCAGGCGCGCCAGCAGGCCGAGAGCGAGCTGCGCCAGAGCGAGGAGAACCTGGCCATCACCCTGCATTCCATCGGCGATGCGGTGGTGGTCACCGATGCCCGAGGGCATGTGGTGCGCATGAACGGCGTGGCCGAGCAGATGACCGGCTGGCCGCTGCGCGAGGCGCAGGACCGCCCGCTGACGGATGTGTTTCGCATCGTCAACGCGCGCACCCGCGAGCCATCGAAGGACCCGGTGCAACTGGTCATGGCCAGCGGCCGGGTGGTGGAACTCTCCAACCACACCACGCTGATCGCCCGCGGCGGCGCCGAATACCAGATTGCCGACAGCGCCGCCCCGATCCGCAATCCCGCAGGCGGGATCACCGGGGTGGTGCTGGTGTTCAGCGATGTCACCGAGTCGTACCGCGTGCGCCGCCAGCTGGAGGACAACGAGGCGCGCTTTCGCACGCTCACCATGCTGTCCTCGGACTGGTACTGGGAGCAGGACGCGCAGCTGCGCTTCGTGATGCTGGAGGGCGAGGCCGCCAAGCGCACGCTGCCGGGCCCGCAATGGCATGTCGGCAAGACCCGCCGCGAGGTGGCGACCGCAGACGGGGGCGAGGTGGTGGCGGTGCCCGGCGGTGAAGCGGTGGACTGGGACCTGCACGAGCACACCCTGCGCGAGCACCGCGAGTTCCGCGACTTCGAGTACCCCCGCCTGTCCACGACCGGCGCGGTGGAGTGGGTTTCCGTCAGCGGGTCACCGATGTTCGATGCGGACGGCGCCTTCCTGGGCTACCGGGGCATCGGCAACAACATCACCGCGCGCAAGAACGCCGAGCGGGAGCTGCGCATCGCCGCCATTGCCTTCGAGTCGCAGGAGGGCATGCTGGTCACCGATGCCGACACCGTGATCCTGCGCACCAACCGCGCCTTCACCAAGATCACCGGCTACGAGAGTGCCGACGCCGTGGGCCGGCGCGCCAGTTTTCTCGCGTCGGGGCAGCACGACACGGCCTTCTTCACCGGCCTGCGCCGGACCCTGGACAGCGGGGGCGAGTGGAGCGGCGAGATCTGGAACCGCTGCAAGGATGGGCAGGTGAGCCTGCACCAGATGGGCATCACCGCGGTCAAGGACACCCAGGGGCGGCTCACGCACTACGTGGCCTCGCTGAGCGACATCACGCAGAAGGCCGCCGCCGCCAGGGAGATCGAGCACCTGGCCTTCTACGACCCGCTCACCCTGCTGCCCAACCGCCGGCTGATGATGGACCGGCTGCAGCAGGCCTTTGCCAGCAGCGCCCGCTCGGGCCAGTACGGCGCGCTGCTGTGCCTGGACCTGGACCACTTCAAGAACCTCAACGACACCCTGGGCCACGACATGGGCGACGTGCTGCTGCAGCAGGTGGCCCAGCGTCTGAAAGCCTGCGTGCGCGACGGCGACACCGTGGCGCGCCTGGGCGGCGATGAGTTCCTGCTGCTGCTCAAGGGCATGAGCAGCGAACCCACCGAGGCGGCCGAGCACACCCAGACGGTGGGCACCAAGGTGCTGGCCGCGCTCAACCAGCCCTACCAGCTGGCCCTGCACCATGTGCACAGCACGCCCAGCATCGGCGCCGTGCTGTTCAGCGGCCAGAGCCAGTCGGTGGACGAGCTCATGAAGCGTGCCGACCTGGCCATGTACGCCGCCAAGACGGCCGGGCGCAACGCCGTGCGCTTTTTCGATCCGCGCATGCAGGCCGCCGTGACGGCCCGCGCCGCGATGGAGAACGACCTGCGCACCGCCCTGGCCGAGGACCAGTTCCGCCTGTACTACCAGGTGCAGGTGGGGCAGGGCGGGCGGGCCATCGGTGCCGAGGTGCTGATCCGCTGGCAGCACCCCGAGCGCGGCCTGGTCATGCCCGGCGAGTTCATCCCCCTGGCCGAAGAGACCGGCCAGATCCTCGCCATCGGCCTGTGGGTGCTGCGCACCGCCTGCCTGCAGCTGCGCCACTGGGAGGACGACCCCGCGCGCAGCCACCTGCAACTGGCCGTGAATGTGAGCGCGCGCCAGTTCCGCCAGGGCGACTTCGTCGACCAGGTGTTTGCCGTGCTCAGCGAAACCGGCGCCCGCGCCGACCGCCTCAAGCTGGAGCTGACCGAAAGCATGGCGCTGGACAACGTGCAGCACACCATCGCCCGGATGAACGCGCTGCGGGCGTTGGGCGTGGGCTTCTCGATGGACGACTTCGGCACCGGGCAGTCCTCGTTGTCCTACCTCACGCGGCTGCCGCTGGACCAGCTCAAGATCGACCAGAGTTTCGTGCGCAACATCGGCATCCAGGAGGCCGATGCGCTCATCGTGCAGACCATCATCGGCATGGCGCAGAGCCTGGGCATCGACGTGATCGCCGAGGGCGTGGAGACCACGGCGCAGCGCGAGTTCCTGGCGCTGCACGGCTGCAACCTGTGGCAGGGCTATTTGTTCAGCCGGCCGGTGCCGCTGGAGAACTTCGAGCAACTGATGGCGCAGCGGTACGCGGACCACGGGTAGCACGCCGATCCCGGGGCGCGGCCCGGGTGGCCGCGCCTTGGCCGTTGGCCGTCAGCCGGCGCGCTGCGCGGCGGGCGTGGCCAGGTACTCGCCCACGGTGATGCGGTAGCCGCCCGAGAGGTTTTTGGCAATCGCCTGAACGGTGTAGATCGGCCCCCATGGAATGCCGCACTAGGGCCTGTTAACACCAATTTCGGGGTCGCGAAGGCCCTTGCCGGCGTGCCAGTCTAGGCGTGCGACGCGGTGTGTGCTCTTGCACACGCAAGGAGCGCAACGACGAGTGGCGCGCCGGCAAGGGCCTTCCCTTCGGGTTGCCCGGCCTGGGGGCCGTCTGCGGCGTTGCCCGCGCTTGCAAGGTGCCTACCTTGCTGCACGCTGGCGCCTTGCATCCAGTCCCCAGACCGGGCAACGCGACCCCGAAATTGGTGTTAACAGGCCCTGGCCCAGCAGCAGCGATGCCAGCGTGTACAGCGCCTGCGTGAGCTGGAAGTTGTCCCGCGTGGCGAAGTAGTAGCGCGAGGGGATCTTGAAGGTCATGATGACCACGCTCACGGTCAGCAAAAAGCGCTTGACCTCGGTGTCGGGCGTGACCTTGCGGCCGTTGTACGTCGCGCCCCCGGCCATGATCTTCGGCGCATTGGCCTGCAGCCACTGCTCGAAATGCGAGACCTCGCGCGCAGACTGGCCGGCCCGCGCAAAGAGAAAGAAGAAGACCAGTGCACACAGCACCGAGATCCCGAGCAGCACGGGCCGTGACAGCACGGCGGTGGCGGCATCGTAGGCCAACAGGGCCTTGAGGCCCGAAGCGGTAAAGACCAGTCCTGCAATGAGCGCAAGCCAACGCATGTGAAATCCCTCCAGAAGTAATGTTTTGTTTTTCTGACGCCGGGCCGCTGCGCTGTGGCAGATGGGCCGCAACGGGCAATCCAGGCCTTGCCGGACCGGCGCCCCTGCGTCACGATGGACTGTAGTGATGGCACCCGCGCCGCGCCAAGGGGCGGCATTGCCACCGTGTCAATTTCGAGCCACTGGAGTTCCATGCTGTTTCGCAGAGTTGTTGCCACCCTGGCCTTGTCGTTGTTGTCGGCGGGGGTGTTTCTGCCCTTTGCCCAGGCGGCAGAGATCCATCCTCTCGAATACGAGCAGTTGCGCGACCGGATCAAGCAGCGCGGGTCGGCACCGGTCGCGGTGTGGCTGCTGCGCCTCTTCAGCATTCCGGACGCCGACGCCAGGGCGGTTGAATTGCAGGCACGGATCGACCGGCTGCTGGTCGAATTGGGGAGTGAGGCACTGCCTGGTGGCCGGCATGTGAACAGCGGGGGCGGCATCATGCTGTGGGTGACGGAGGCGGGCCTGGAGATCGTAGTCAACAGCCCCCTTGCCCTGCGCGTGCTTTTCTTCAATGAGTGGCGCCATTCGACCCTGCTGCCGCAGTCGGATGGCCACCTCGACGAACTGGACCGCCGGCTGAAGACCAGTGCCAGCGGGGGGGTGGACGTGGAAGCAACGCTCGCCGTGCCGGGGGCCGAGTTCGACATCGATCGCCATACCGGAGAGGGTTCTGTCGTGCTGAAATCGCCCGCGCAGCACAGCGCGGCGGTGGACGCCGCGATGCTGCTGTTCAGGCGCCTGGGCGTGCCCACCTCGTCCGGCCTGCCGGCCAGCACGGCAGGCGGTGTCATCACCGTGCTCGACGTCTCGGGCGTGACCCGCAATGGCACCGTGCTGCTGCGCACCAACGAGCGCGGGCTGGCAGAGCTGGCCTGGAACAACTGGGCCATCGCGCTGAAGGCCCCCGGGTACAGGCCCATGCTCGCGCCGCTGGTGATCCCGCAGGGCTACACGACCCAGCCCGAGCCCGGTGCCGGGCAGTCGCGGGCGGTCGTATTCCTGAAAACCCCGGCGGAAGAATGGGGCGTCGCGTTGGCAACCCGCAATGCCATCTACCGGCGCGCACTGGAGGATGTGCTCGCGCCCTATGCGGTGAGCGGAACGCCGCGGTGGGAGGAGGCGTTCGGCAGGACCACCGTGGTGCTGCCGGATGCCGAGTTGGAGCGCCTGGCCCAGGCTCGCGATTTGCGTGTGAAGTACGTGGTCATCGAAAAGCCGATCAACAAGCCCGCAGCCCCACCCTGAGGGTCACGTCCCCATGTACCGCCCCGGTCGGTGGTTCATGGCCAGTACCAGGTTGAGCGCCACCGCGCCGGCAATCGACCACAGCACGCGCAGCGGTTCCACCGTGAACAGTGCCAGCAGCACGATGGCGCAGTCCACCGCCATCTGGATCTTGCCCGCGCGCCAGCCATAGCGGTCCTGCAAATACAGCGCGGCAACGCCCACGCCGCCCAGGCTGCAGCGGTGGCGAAACAGAACGAGGAACCCCGTGCCCGTGATGGTGCCGCCCGCAATCGCCGCATACAGCGGTTGCAGCTGCGCGAACTGCAGCAAGTGCGACTGCAGCTCCGTCAGCGCCGACAGCAGCAGCACCGCGATGAAGGTCTTCACCGTGAACGCCCGACCCAGCTTGCGCAACGCCAGCCAGTAAAAGGGCAGGTTGACCACGAAGAACAGCTTGCCGAAGCCGATGCCCGTGGCGTAGTGCGCCAAGAAGGCCAGCCCCGCCGTGCCGCCCGTGAGCAGCCCGGCACTGGTGAAGAAGGCCACGCCCACGGAGATCAGCAGCACGCCGGTGAAGATGGCGACGGCGTCTTCGGTGGGGGTGTGGGGGGCGGGCGGGACGGCGGTGGCCTGGGTCGGGGAGGGGGCAGCGGGGGGCTCGGCGGCCAAGGGGGAGGGACTGGTCATGGCAAGAGCGAAGCGGTGATTGGGCGGCCTGGATTGGACCACGCAAGCCGCGTGCCGGGATTGCCGTGGGTCAAAACCGGTGGCACCCGAAACCCGCTGCAGGGCGTTCGATTGCGGCAAGGCCGGTCCCTGGCCGGCTTCTTTCACGGCTCACAGGTCAGCCTTCTTGGGCTCACCCCCTTGATCTTCAGCTCCGCCAGATGGCCAAAACGGTATGGATTGCTTCGTGTTTTCCTTCAGGTTCGTCACCTTGTTCTGCGGCCTGCTTTCGCTGCGGTGATTCAATCCGACCGCCCCACCACCGCCGCAATATGCTCCACAAACAGCTTCACCGCCTCCGCCGTGTTGTCCTTCGCCCAGATCACCCCCACGGGCCCGAAGCGGATGGTGCGGTCCAGCGGCAGGATGCGCATGTTGCCCAGGGCCACCTGGTACTGGGCCATGGCTTCGGAGCACACGCCGATGTAGTCGCCCTGGTGCACCAGGGCCTGCAGGGTGGTGATGGCGGGGGTTTCCACCTTGGGGCGCAGCCACGAGGCGCCGGCGTCCAGCAGGGCGGCGTCGAGCTGTGAGCGGGTGAGGGTGCCCGGGGGCGGCATGATCCAGTTGTCCTGCACCAGGTCGATCAGGCGGATGGGGCCCTTGGCGTCCCAGTGGCGGCTGGCGCGGCCCACCACCAGGCAGACGTTGTCGTCGAACAGCTCGCGGTGTTCCAGCCCGTCCTTGTAGGCGCGTGAGTCGAGCGAGCACACCACCAGGTCGAGCTGCTTGTTGTCGATGCCTTCGAGCAGCTGGGTGAGCGGGCTTTCGGACACCGTGACCGAGATGTACGGGTACAGCGCCTGGAACTCCACCAGCGCCTGCGGTATGCCGCGCGCCACCCCGGCCCACACGCTGCCGATGTGCAGGCGCGCCGTGCGCCCCTGGGCCAGGGCGCCCAGCTCGGCCTGGGTGCGGGTGATGTCGCCCAGCACGCTGATGGCCAGGCGCTTCATGATGATGCCGGCCGGCGTGAGCTGAACGCGCCTCCCGCGCGTGACCAGGGGCGTGCCCACCAGCTCCTCCAGGTCGGCCAGCCAGTGCGACATGGCCGACTGCGTCATGTGCAGGCGGGCGGCGGCCTCGGTCAGGGTGCCGGCTTCGTCCAGCACCATGAAGGATTCCAGATGTTTGACCTTGAGCCGGCGCGCCCAGGCCACTTGGTCGTATGCATTCATGAGCAAATGCTAATGCATCCATCGTGCTAATTCACTGGTCCTTGGGGCGGCTGCGCCGAATAATGGCCCGCATGCAGGCAGCACTTTTCACAACGCTGCCATCTTCCCGCCGCCTACCCCCCGGAGATTTGCCGTATGAAGAAACCTTTCTGCCTGGCCGCCAAGGCCGTGGCGCTCGCGCTGTCGTCGCTGGCCGCGCTGCCCGCCGTGCAGGCGCAGGACGCCAACAACTACCCCATGCGCCCGATCCGCCTGGTGGTCTCGCAGCAGGCGGGCGGCAGCTCCGACACCGTGGCGCGCCTGTGGGCCGAGCATGCGGGCAAGGCCATCAATGCCACCATCACGGTGGAGAACAAGCCCGGCGCCGGCGGCATCATCGCCGCGCAGCAGGTGCTGGGCCAGCCGGCCGACGGCTACACGCTGATGTTCGGCGGCGTCTCGCAGATGGTGCTTAACAAGTTCGTCTACAAACCGCTGCCCTACGACCCCGAGAAGGACTTCGTGGGCGTGGGCATGCTCAGCACCGTGCCCTTCATCCTGGTGGCCAATCCGGCTACGGGCCTCAAGTCGCTCGACGACCTGGTCAAGTACGCCAAGGCCAACCCCGGCAAGCTCAACTTCTCGTCCTCGGGCCTGGGCAATTCCACCCAGCTGGCGGTGGAGCTGCTGCAAAAGAAGCTCGACATCAGCATGGTGCACGTGCCCTTCAAGGGCGAGCCCGACGGGCTCATGGCAACCATCGGCGGCCAGACGCAGGTGATGGCGCCCGTGGGCGGCTCGGCGCTGCCGCACATCAAGAACGGCAAGATCGTGCCCCTGGTGGTGCTGGCCCCTTCGCGCCTGGCCGAGCTGCCCGACGTGCCGGCCGCCAACGAGCTGGGCGTGAAGGACTTCGACACCATGGGCTGGAGCGGCATCGTCGCCAAGGCCGGCACGCCTGCGGCCATCATTGCCAAGCTGCACGAGGGCACGCGCGCCTTCCACGCCAGTGCCGAGGTGCAGGCCAAGCTCAAGGGCATGAACGCCATCGCCATGCCCGGCCCATCCAGCCAGCTGATGGAGGTGACGCGCCGCGACACCAAGGCCTGGGGGCCCACGCTCGAAGCCCTGAACCTCAATCCCAAGTGACGTGACGGGGCTGGCCTGCTGATCCCCTGCATGCGCCCGCTGCACTGGCGGCCGGCGCATCTCTTCCATTCTTTTTGAGTTTCTCCATGAAAAAACAAGCAATGGTGTCCTGCCCGCAGCCTGAGGCGGCGGAGTCCGGCATCGAGGTCCTGCGCGCGGGCGGCAACGCGGTGGACGCGGCCGTGGCCGTGGCGCTGTCGCAGACCGTGGTAGACCCGCTGATGTGCGGCATCGCGGGCTTCGGCACGGCGGCCGTCTTCCTGCCCGGCAAAGGGGCACACGAGTATTTCGACTTCCACGCGCCCGCGCCGCAGGCCGCGCGCGAGGACATGTGGGCCGCGCTGCTCGAAGGCGAGACCAAGGACGGCTTCGGCTTCATCCTCCAGGGCCGGGTCAACGACATCGGCGCGCAGTCCATCGCCACGCCGGCCACGCTCAAGGGCCTGGCCGCCATGCATGCCGCCCACGGCCGCCTGCCGTGGAAGGAGGTGGTGGCGCCCGCCATCGCCTGGGCGCACGATGGCTACTTCGTGCGGCCCGGCATGTACTCGTTCTGGATCGACCAGACCCTGGCCGGCCGCGCCAGCAACATGGACCGCCTGCACTACAGCGAAGAGGGCCGCGCCCTGTACTGCCGCCCCGACGGCAGCGCCAAGCCCATCGGCACGCCCATCGTGAACGAGAACTTCGCGCGCGTGCTGGACCAGGTGGCCGCAGAGGGGGTTGCCCCGTTCTACGAAGGCGAGCTGGCCCGGCGCATGGTGGAGCATGTGCAGTCGCTGGGCGGCCTGCTGTCCATGGACGACCTGAAGAGCTACCAGGTGCGCCGCGCAAAACCCCTGGTGGGCCGCTACCGCGACCGCGTGGTGACGACCAACCAGCCCCCGGGCGGCGGCGCCATGCTGCTGCAGATGCTCACCATCCTCGAAGAGTTCGACCTGGCCGGCATGGAGCACAACGGCCCCGAGTACCTGCGCACCCTGAGCGAGGTGATGAAGAAAGCCACCACCGACAAGGACCGCCACATCGGCGACCCGGCCTTCGTCGAGGTGCCGCTGGACCAGCTGCTGTCCAGGGAGAACGCCGCCCGCGTGGCCGCCGACATCCGCGCCGGCAAGCGCCACAGTGTGGAGCGCGTGAACCTGGGCGCGCCGGTGCCCAAGGACACCACCCACATCAGCGTGGTCGACGGCGAGGGTGGCTGCGTCTCCATGACGCATTCGCTGGCCATGCCCTCGGGCGTGATCACGCCGGGCATGGGCTTCTTCTACAACGGCTGCATGGGCGTGTTCGACCCGCGGCCAGGGCGCGCGGGCAGCATCCAACCGGGCAAGAGCCGCTTCACCTCGTCGTGCCCGAGCATTGTGTTCAAGGGCGGCAAGCCCGAGATCGTGCTCGGCGCGCCCGGCGGCACGCAGATCGCCATGGGTGTGCTGCAGGTGCTGCTCAACCTCATCGACCACCGCATGGGCATGCAGGAGGCCGTGTCGGCCCCGCGCTTTTCGTCCACCAGCAACTCCATCGACGTGTGCAACCGCATCCCGCGCTACGTGGCGCGCGAGCTGCAGGCCCAGGGCTACGAGGTGCTGCGCAACCCGTACAACTACACCATCGGCTGGGTGCACGGCGTGCAGATCGGCGCCGACGGCGCGCTGCACGGCGGCGCCGACCCGGGGCGCGACGGGGTGGCGTACGGCACGGCGGTGGCATAGGCTCCTGGGGAACCGGGCCTTCTCCTACAGGCGGGTCAGTGCGCGGCTGACCTGGTGGCCTGGGCCCGGCACGGACAGTGGGGTGCATGGACGCCCCTCCCGCCAGCCCGCCCGGCAAGCCAGACCACGACCTTCCTGAGCCCATCCCTCCCTATGGCCAGCCTGCGGGCGGCTGGGGTTCGCTCAAGGCCGTCACCGTAAGCCTGGTGCGCGAGGGCGCCGTGCTGCGCACCGCCAATGCACTGCGCCAGCAGAACAAGCCGGGCGGCTTTGCCTGCGTGAGCTGTGCCTGGGCCAAGCCCGCCAAGCCGCACCTGGCCGAGTTCTGCGAGAACGGCGCCAAGGCCACTGCCTGGGAGCTGACCGACAAGCGCGCGGGCGCGGACTTCTTTGCCTCGCACACGGTGACCGAACTGCGCGGTTGGAGCGACCATGCGCTGGAAGGCCAGGGCCGCTTGGTGGACCCGCTGCGCTACGACGCCGCCAGCGACCGCTACGTACCCACCACCTGGGAGGAGGCCTTCGCCGCCATCGGCAGCAGCCTGCAGGCGCTGCGGGCCCAGGACCCGCAATCGGCGGTGTTCTACGCCTCGGGCCGCGCATCGCTGGAGACGAGTTACATGTACCAGCTGCTGGCGCGGCTGTACGGCAACAACAACCTGCCCGACAGCTCCAACATGTGCCACGAGAGCACCTCGGTGGCGCTGCCCGAGACCATCGGCGTGCCCGTGGGCACGGTGCGTCTCGACGACTTCGAGCAGGCCGACGCGATCTTCTTCTTTGGCCAGAACGTGGGCGTGAACAGCCCGCGCATGCTGCACCAGCTGCAGGCCGTGCGCGAGCGCGGCGTGCCCATAGTCACCTTCAACCCCATGAAGGAGGTGGGGCTGGTGCATTTCGCCAACCCCCAGTCCCCGCGCGAGATGCTGAGCACCGCCGAGACGGTGATCAGCACCCAGTACCTGCAGGTGCGCAACGGCGGCGACATCGCGGCCATCGGCGGCATGTGCAAGTGGCTGATCGAAGCCGACGATGCTGCCCGCATGGCCGGCGCGCCGCGCGTGCTGGACGTGGATTTCATCGCCCGCCACACCCAGGGCCTGGAGGCCTTCGCCCCGGCCATGCGCAGTCTGTCGTGGGACGACATCGAGCGCGAAAGCGGGCTGCCGCGTGCCGCGCTGGAACAGGCGGCCCGCACCTACGCCTCTGCCAACGCCGTGATCGGCATCTACGGCATGGGCCTGACCCAGCACCGCGAGGGCGTGGCCAACGTGCAGATGGTGAGCAACCTGTTGCTGCTGCGCGGCAACATCGGCAAGCCCGGGGCCGGCATCTGCCCGGTGCGCGGGCATTCCAACGTGCAGGGCCAGCGCACCGTGGGCATCACCGAGAAGCCCGGGTTGGCGCCGCTCGACAAGCTGGCAGAGCTCTACCACTTCGAGCCGCCGCGCGAGAAGGGCCGCAACACCGTGGCCACCTGCGAGGGCGTGCTCGACGGCTCGGTGCGGGCCTTCATCGGCCTGGGCGGCAACTTCGTGCGCGCCGCGCCCGATACGCGCCGGCTCGAAGAGGCCTGGCGCCGCATGCCGCTCACGGTGCACGTGGCCACGCGGCTCAACTACACGCATGTGCTGCCCGGCCACGAGGCCTGGCTGCTGCCCTGCCTGGGCCGCATCGAGGTGGACGCGCAGGCCACGGGCCCGCAGACCGTGTCGGTGGAGGATTCGACCGGGTGCTTTCACGCCTCCCAGGGCGTGGCCGACCCCGCGGCCAGCAGCCTGCGGTCAGAAGCGGCCATCGTTGCCGGCATCGCCCAGGCCACGCTGGCGCCCAACCCGCATGTGCCCTGGGAGCGCTGGGTGGGCGACTACGAGCTGGTGCGCGACGCCATAGAGGCCACCTGGCCCGAGGTGTTCGCGGGCTTCAACCGTGGCCTGCACGCCCCCGGCGGCATGCCCCGGCCCAACCCCGCGCGCGAGCGGGTGTGGAAGACCCCAAGCGGAAAGGCCTGCTTCATGCTGCCGCCGCCCATCGCCGCGGCAGGCCCTGACGCCTCGGTGCTGCGCCTGATGACGGTGCGCAGCGACGACCAGTTCAACACCACCGTCTACAGCCTGGACGACCGCTTTCGCAACGTGTGGGGCAGCCGCATGGTGCTGCTCATGCACCCCGAGGACATGGCCGAGCGCGGCCTGGCCGAAGGCGCACCGGTGCTCGCCACCACCGCATTGGGCGCGGGCGAGGACGATGGCCATGCCCGCCAGGTGGCGGGCCTGCGCGCGCTGCCCTACGACCTGCCGCGTGGCTCGGTGGCCGGCTACTTTCCCGAATGCAACCCGCTGCTGCCCTTGTCGCACCACGCGAAGAAGAGCCACGTGCCCGCCGGCAAGTGCATCCCCATCCGGGTCACGCTGGCCGAAGCGGCCACCGTTGCTCCCACATGACCGACCGCCCACGAAAGCACCCACCCATGTCCACCCCCACGCTTCCCACGCCCCTGGCCTACACGCCCGACTGCGAGTTCCAGGAGGAGGACGAAGCGCAGACCACCGCCGAGCTGGTGGAGACGCTGCGCGGCATCAGCGAGAAGGTGGCGGCCGACGAAGGCCGCGCTTTTCGCAGCGTGCATGCCAAGAGCCACGGCATCCTGCACGGCAGCATCGACATCCCGGCGCTGCCGCCCGTGCTGGCCCAGGGCCTGTTCGCCACACCGGGCAGCCACCCGGTGGTGATGCGCCTGTCGAGCACGCCCGGGGACCTGCTCGACGATGCGGTATCGACCCCGCGCGGCCTGGCCCTCAAGGTGCTGGAGGTCGACGGCTTGCCGCTGGACCCGGCCGACGGCGCGCGCAGCCAGGACTTCCTGATGGTCAATGGCCCGGTGTTCAGCGCGCCCACGGCGCGCAAGTTCCTCAAAAGCCTGAAGCTCTTGGCCGCCACCACCGACAAGGCGCCCGCCGCCAAGGCCCTGCTGTCGGCCGCGCTGCGTGGGTTGGAAGCGGTGGTGGAGAAAGCCGGCGGTGAAAGCGCCACACTCAAGGCCCTGGGCGGGCACCCGGCGACGAACCCGCTGGGCGAGAGCTACTTCACCCAGGTGCCGGTGCTGTTCGGGCCGTACATGGCCAAGCTATCGCTGGTGCCCGTGTCGCCCGAACTGGTGGCCCTGCACGGCGCGTCCGTGGACCTGGCGGACAGGCCGCACGCGCTGCGCGATGCCGTGTCCGGCCACTTCGCGCAGGCCGGGGGCGTGTGGGAATTGCGCGCCCAGCTGTGCACGGACCTGGAGGCAATGCCCATCGAGGACGCCTCGGTGCAGTGGCCCGAGGATCTGTCGCCCTTTGTCACCGTGGCGCGCATCACGGTGCCGGCCCAGGCCGCGTGGGACGATGCAACGTCGCCCGACGAGGACAACCAGCTCGCCTTCAGCCCCTGGCGCGGCCTGGCCGAACACCGGCCCCTGGGCTCCATCATGCGTGTGCGCCGCCGCGCGTATGCCATGGCATCGCAGTTCCGCCACACCTACAACGCGGCGGCGGCCGACCCCGAATCGGCCCACAAGTTCGGCGTAGCGCCCGTGGCGCCGTCGCCATGACAGCGCAGGCGCTATTTCAACTCCGCCAGGTAGGCGGCGATGTGCCGCGCGTCGGCCGGGCTCATGCCCATGGCCGGCATGGCCGTGCCGGGCTTCACGGCCTGAGGCTCGCGCAGCCAGCGCTCCAGGTTCTCGGTGGTGTGGGGCAGCACGCCGGCAATGTTGGTGCGCGCCGCAAAGCCCGCGAGCGAGGGGCCTACATGCACGTCGGGCCCCGTCACGCCGGGGATCATGTGGCAGGCATTGCAGGCATGCTGGTACAGGGCCTGGCGGCCCAGCACGGCGTTGCCCATGGCGGGCGCTGCAGCGGCCATGCGCGCCGCGCCGCAGGTGGCGATGGTGCCCGCGCGGCGCGCGCCATCCACCTGCTCCAGCGTGATGGCCTGGAAGGCCGCCACGTCCAGGTCGGGCAGGCGCTGCAAAAAGGCCACGGTGGACCACAGCTCTTCCTCGTCCATCCGGTGCTCCCAGGCGGGCATGCCGCTCATGCGGATGCCGTGGCGGGTCAGCCAGTACATCTCCCTAGCGCTCCATCGCCGCGCCGCATCAACCAGCGGGCCGGGCAGGGGCTGCATGCTCTTGCCGATGTCGCCTTGCGGCACGCCCGGGCCGCCGTGGCATTGCAGACACTGGTCGCGGTAGCAGCCCGCGCCGCGCAGCACCATGGCCTCGTCGAAGGGCGGCGGCTCGTCCACGCCGGTGCGCGCGCGCAGCTTCACCGACTGGTGCATGGCAGTTTCGAGCAACTGGTACACGGGCTTGAAGTGCTGCTCGCTCGCGGCCACGTTGTACAGGCCCAGGTAGACCGTGGCGAAGCCGGCCGCTGCCGCCAGCACGGCCACGGCGAGCAGGGTGGCGAATATGGTGGCGTAGACGGTCCTTCTGTGGGGCATCGGTTCATTATGTGGGCCTGCCGTGCGGCGGGATGTAGGACGCGGGGATGCAGCACTCCATGAAGCGCTTGATCGGATCCCTGGCCTGTGCGATGGCATGGCCCGTGGCGGCCTGGGGCGCTGGTGATGCGCCGCCCGCCGGCGAGGCCCTGGGCAATGCGCGGCGCGGCGCCCTGCTCATCGCGCAGTACCAGTGCGGCGCCTGCCATGCCATCCCCGGCATCGCCAGCGCGCGCGGCAGGGAGGGTCCGGCGCTCGCGGCCTATGGCCTGCGCAGCTACATCGCCGGCCGCGTGCCCAACCGGCCCGACCTGCTGGCGCGCTGGATCGCGCAGCCCTCGGCCCTGGTGCCATCGACCACCATGCCCGACATGGGCGTGCCCGAGCAGGACGCACGCGACATGGCGGCCTGGTTGGGCGAGCAGCGCTGAGGAAGGCATGGCATGACCGCGTCACCCACCCTGGTCCCCGTGCTGTCGCCCGCGGGCCCGGCCGCGCAGGCCATTGCCGAGATCAGCTGGGTGCTGGTCATCGGGGCCACGGTGCTCTTCGTGGGCACCATGGCGCTGCTGGCCTGGGCGTTGGTGCGCCGACGGCGTGATGGTGAGGTGCTGCTACGCCCCCTGTGGTGGCTGGCCGGTGGCGGCCTGGTGCTGCCCGTGCTGGTGCTCACGGCGCTGTTCTTCTACAGCCTGCACCGCGCCCCGCCCTGGAAGGCCGTGCCGCCGGCCGATGCGCTGGTGGTCTCGGTCACGGGGCGCATGTGGTGGTGGGAGATCCGCTACCGCGACCCGGTGAGCGGCGCCGACATCGTGACCGCCAACGAGCTGCGCCTGCCCGTGGGGCGGCCGGTGTACCTGGGCCTGTCGAGCGTGGAGGTGATCCACAGCCTGTGGATCCCGGAGCTCGGGGGCAAGATGGACATGGTGCCGGGGCGGGTGAACCATTTGCTGCTGCAGGCGTCGCGGGCGGGGGTGTACCGGGGGCAGTGTGCGGAGTTCTGTGGCGAGGCGCATGCGCGGATGGCCTTGCATGCGGTGGCGATGTCTCAGGCGGATTTCGATGCCTGGCTGGCGGGGCAGGCGCGGCCGGCGGATGCACCGGCCGCGCTGCAGGCGGGGAGGGCGGTGTTTGAGGGGCAGAAGTGTTTTGTCTGCCATACCGTGCGGGGTGTGGCTGAGGGTTCTCGGTTGGGGCCGGATCTCACGCATGTGGGGGGGCGGTTGTTCATTGCTTCGGGGACTTTGAGGAACGGGCCTGTGGAGATGAAGCAGTGGCTTGCGCAGGTGCATGAGGTCAAGCCGGGGGCGCGGATGCCTTCCTATGCGAGGTTGTCGCAGGGGGAGATGGATGCGTTGGTGCAGTGGTTGGGGGCGTTGAAATGATGTGGTTGTTGGATGGGCTTTGGCGTTGGCTTTGCTGGCTGCATGCTTGGGTTGAAGGCGGAGGCCGGGATGTGCGCCCGGCGGCGCACCTTCTTTCTTTTGCGTCGCCAAAAGAAAGAAGGCAAAGAAAAGG
>NZ_JBWKPP010000018.1:0-162025 GCF_059418305.1 Acidovorax sp. GW821-FHT09B03 | reverse complement strand
CGCCTTCTCTTTGGTGACTTTCTCTTGGCGACGCAAGAGAAAGTTACTGCGCCGCCGGGCGCACATCCCGGCCCCCGGCCTCAACACAACAACCGAAACCACCACAACCAGCCAGCAAACAACTGGCGCAATTCTTCAAGACACCCCACCCCCACGCCCCAGACACTCCCCCCACACCCACAGCAAAGGCCCCGAGACACGCCATGCACCTCACCATCAACGGACAAACCCACCCAGTCCCCACTGGCTGGGGACAAGAACCCCTCCTCTGGATCCTGCGCGAAACCGCCGGCCTCGTCGGCACCCGCTTCGGCTGTGGCGTAGGCCTGTGCGGCGCCTGCACGGTGCTCGTGGATGGCGAGGCCGCACGCGCCTGCCTGCTCACGGTAGAGGCCCTGCAGGGCCGCGCCATCACCACCATCGAAGGCCTGGCCAGTGCGGACGGCAAACTGCACCCCGTGCAGCAGGCCTGGGTGGCGCACAAGGTACCCCAGTGCGGCTACTGCCAGAGCGGCCAGATCATGGGTGCCGTGGCGCTGCTGCGCGCCACGCCCCGGCCCGATGACGCGCAGATCGACGCGGCCATGGCCGGCCACCTGTGCCGCTGCGGCACACAGCGGCGCATACGGGCCGCCATCCACCAGGCAGCCCACCAAAGCGGGGGAGCGCCAGCATGATGATGAAGCGCCGCCACCTGCTGGCCGGCGCGGGGCTGGCCAGCATCACCGTGGTCTTCAGCGCCGGCTGCTCGCTGGTGCCCGTGATCCCCAAGCGCCCCACCCCGACCACCGAAAACGCCCAGGGCTGGATACGCCACGATGCCGATGGCCGCTACACCCTGTGGATGCCCTGCACCGAGATGGGCCAGCAGATCAGCACCGCGCTGCAGGCCCTGGCCGCGGCCGAGCTGGGCGTGGCGCCCCAGGCCGTGCAACTGCGCCTGCCCGGCACCGGCGACATCGCGCGCGTGCGCGCCACCGTGGGCAGCGCCAGCGTGCAGGACTTTGCCCTGCCCCTGGCCCAGGCCTGCGCCACCCTGCGCGAGGCACTGGCCAGCGGCGTTGCCACTGCGGCAGGCAACAGCACCCTGCCAGCCCAGCCGCTGCCGGCCAGCGCGCTGCGCAGCTTCCAGGCGCTGGCGGCACGGCCCATGGAGCAGCCGGCAGCGCCCGGGCAACTGCACGCCATCGTCACCGGCCAGCCGCTGTTCGCAGGCGACACGCGCCTGTCCGGCATGCTCTATGGCCGCGTGCTGCGCGCGCCGGTGTCGGCCGAGCTGGACGCACGCCCCGGCGCGATGGACGAGGCCGCAGCGCGCGCCGACCCGGCCTGCATCGCCGTGGTGCGCAGCCCGCTGCTGCTGCAGATGAACAGCCTGGGCGTGGGCATCGTGGCGCGCAGCCCGGCGGCGCTGGACCGCATCGAGGCCGCGCTGGCCGTGCAGTGGCAGGTCGATGAAGGCGGTGGCTTCGAGGCAGAAGCCATTGCCACACGCATCGACATCGACCGGCACCTGGCGCGCGGCGCCCTGCGCCATGTGCCGCGCGGCGACACCATGCCCGAGGGCGAGGCCTGGAGCATCGACCTGCGCATGGACATCCCCCTGGCAGCGCACGCGCCCATCGAGCCGCGCAGCGCCACCGCGGCCTGGAGCCCCCAGGCACAGAAGAACGAACCCGTGCTGCGCGTCTGGGCCGGCACGCAGGACCTGTTCTATGTGCGCGACGTGCTGGCGCGCCATCTGGCGCTCGATGCCGAGCGCATCGAGGTGCAGGCCTGCCGCGTGGGCGGCGGCTTTGGCGGGCGCACGCTGTGCACGGTGGAGCTCGAGGCGGCCGTGCTCGCCCAGGCCGTGGGTGCGCCGGTCAAGGTGCACTGGAGCCGCGCACAGGAGTTTGCCCAGGGCTTCCAGCGCCCGCCATCGAGCCACCGGGTGCGGGCGCGCGTGCGCCAGGGGCGTGTCACGCACTGGTGGCATGCGTTCGCCAGCAGCCACATCCTCTTCACCCCCGCGGCCATGCCGCCGTGGATGCAGGCCCTGGCCGACTTCGCGGGCGACAGCGGCGTGGCACGCGGCTCGCAACTGGCCTATGCCGTGCCGCAGCAGCGCACCGAGTTCACGGCCCAGCGCCTGCCGGTGCACACCGGCCCCTGGCGCGGCCTGGGCGCGGGCCCCAACACCCTGGTGGTGGAAAGCGCCATGGACGAATGCGCGCGCCAGGCCCGCGCCGACCCGCTGGCCTGGCGCCTGGCCCACACCACAGACAAGCGCCTGGCCGCCGCCTTCGAGCGCGTGGCGCGCGAGGCGCATTGGAAAAACCGCCCCACCAGCGACGCCACCACCTTGCGCGGGCGCGGTATCGCGGGCGGTATCTACAAGGGCGTGAGCTATGCCGCCGCCGTGGCCGACGTGGCGGTGGACCGCGCCAGCGGCCAGGTGCGCGTGACGGCGATCTGGTGCGCCCACGACTGCGGCCTGGTGCTGCAGCCCGACGGCGTGCGCGCCCAGACCGAGGGCAACCTGGTCTGGTGCCTGGGCATGGTGCTGCACGAGGAGCTGCCCGTGGCCGCATCGCGCGTGGCCGCCGCCACCTTTGCCGACTATGCGCTGCCGCGCATGGGCGATGTGCCGCCGCTGCACGTGCACCTGGTCGAGAGCGGCGCACCGCCCACCGGCGCGGGCGAGACCGCCATGGTGGCCGGCGCGGGCGCCATTGCCAACGCGCTGCGCGACGCCACGGGCCACCGCTTCACGCGCTTTCCGGTGCGCAGCACCGACGTCTTGCAGGCGTTGAAGGGCTGAGGCCTTCACAATGCCCGGCATGCAGGACGACGAGCACAACGATTTCGCCAGCGCCGCCATGGTCCGCCTGCTGGTGCGCGCCATGGCCGCGCAGGGCCTGGCGCTGCCGGCCGGCCTGCCCGCGCCCGCCGCCCTGGCCGGCAGCCATGTGCCGCTGGACTGCAAGCGCAGCGTGGTGCAGGCCGTGCTGGCGCAAGGCGGCCCGGCGCTGCTGCTGAACCTGGCGCGCCAGGTGCACTGGCTGCAGGGCGACCCCGTGCACCGGGCCCTGCTCGGCGCGGGCGACATCCCCGGCCTGCTGGCCCGCTGGCAGCGGCTGGAGCGCTACGTGCATTCGAGCCACCAGGTGAGCCTTCTGTCGCAGGACCCGGGCCGCATCGGCCTGCACCACCATGCACGCCCCGGCAAAGGGGGTGCACCGCTGCCGCCCGAGAGCCTGGCTGTGCTGGGTGTGCTGCTGGGCAGTTGCGAGGCATTGGGCACCGCAGGCCTGGCCGTCCAGCTGGGCCTGGGCGATGGCAGCCCCGCACTGCCGCTGGCCGCCGGCCCCGAACAGGCGGCCCTGTTGGCCATCGCCATGGCCCGGGGCCAGGCCAGCCACTGGACCTTGCACTGGCAACCCGCCGCCGAGAGCCATGTGCCACCCACCCCGGCAGGCGCGAACCCGCAGGCCGCGCTGTGCGACGCCCTGCCCTGGCCGCCGCTGGCGCACCAGATCGCGCGCCGTGTGCTGCACGATCCGGCGGGCGAGCACCCGGTGCACGCACTGGCCCGGTCGCAGGGCCAGGCCAGCCGCACCCTGCAACGCCACCTGGCCGCGCACGGCCTGAGCTGCCGCAGCATCGCCACCGAGGCCCGCACCCGGGCCGCCGCGCAGTGGCTGCTGGACACGCCCCATGGCATCGCCGAGATCGGTTTTGCCTGCGGCTTTGCCGACCAGCCCCACTTCACGCGCGAGTTCGCGCGCCAGGTGGGCATGACGCCGGCACGCTACCGGCAGGCGTTTGGAGCGGTATAGCAGCCACCCGACCCGTACCAACCCACCCATGCGAAAAGTGGATGGCATGAGATAAGCAACAGGCATCGCTGGCGGGGATTTTTCCTCCTCTAATAGGCCGTATTCCCACAGCGAAAAGCCATGACGCCATGTTGATAGCGCATACACCACCGGACATCTACGCACCCATCGGGCCCTATGCCCAGGCCATCGAGGCGACCGCAGCCAAGCGCCTGCTGTTCATCAGCGGCACCATGGGCCTGGAGCCGGACGGCAGCCTGGCCAAGACCTTCGAAGCCCAGGCCAACCGGGTGTGGGCCAACATCGATGCCACCCTGGCGGCGGCAGGCATGGGTCGCAGGAACCTGGCCAAGCTGACCATCTGGCTGGCGAACCACGACGACTGGCTCCTGGGCGCCGAGATCCGCCAAAGGTACCTGGGTGTGCACAAGGTGGCGATGTCGGTGGTTCAGGTAGGCCTGGTGCACCCGGACTGGTTGATCGAAGTCGACGCCATCGCGGTGGAGTGAGCCATGCAGACATTCGAACTCAATGGCCGCCCCGTGGAACTGGACCTGCCGCAGGACATGCCCTTGCTGTGGGCCCTGCGGGACGTGGTGGGCCTCACCGGCACCAAGTTTGGTTGCGGCCTGGCGCTGTGCGGCGCCTGCACGGTGCACCTCGATGGCGTGGCTGTGCGCTCCTGCCAGACGCCGGTGTCTGCAGCAGCGGGCAAGCGGGTCACCACCATCGAGGCGATCGGCGACACGCCCACGGGCCGCAAGGTGCAGAAGGCGTGGCTCGATGAGGCCGTGGTCCAGTGCGGATACTGCCAGTCGGGGCAGATCATGTCGGCCTGCGCACTGCTGAACCAGACACCAAAGCCCAACGACGAAGAGATCGACGCAGCGATGTCCGGCAACATCTGCCGCTGCGGCACCTACTCGCGCATCCGCGTGGCCATCCATCGCGCGGCGGGTACAGACGCCAAGGCAGGGGTCAAGGCATGATCAGCGCACTGTTTCCCACCAGGCAATCGCACGGCGTTGCCGTGGACCACGGCCAGGCAGACACCGATGCCCCCGCGCCCAAGCTATCGCGCCGGGTGTTCCTGGCAGCGGGCAGCGCCTTGGCGATCGGCGTCGCCGTGCGCGAGGGCCTGGGCCCGCTGGCGCATGCCGCACCAGGGCCATCGTCGTTCGAGCCCAATGCCTTCATCCGCATCGGCACCGATGACACCATCACCCTGACCATGGCCCGTGTCGAGATGGGCCAGGGCATCTACACCGCACTGGCCATGCTCATCGCCGAAGAGCTGGAAGTCCCGCTGGCCAGCGTCGAGCTGGCCCATGCCCCGGCCGACGCGGCGCGCTACGGCAACCCCCGGGCGGGTGGCGCACAGATCACCGGTGGCTCGAACTCCATCATGGGCGCCTGGGAACCCATGCGCACCGCTGGCGCAACGGCACGCATGATGCTCGTCAGCGCCGCCGCGCAGGAATGGGGGGTGCCAGCGGCAGAATGCACGGCACAGGCCGGCACCGTGCGCCACCCGGCCACCGGCCGCCAGCTGCGCTATGGCCAGCTCACGCAGCGCGCGGCGGGCCTGCCGCTGCCGCAGCAGGTGGTGCTCAAGCCGCCAGCGTCCTTCCGGCTCATCGGCCAACCGGTACCGCGGCTGGACGTGGCCGGCAAGGTCAACGGCTCGGTGGTGTACGGCATCGACGTGCGCCTGCCAGGCATGCGCTTTGCGGCGGTGGCGGCATGCCCCGTGTTCGGGGGCACGCTGGCCAAGGTGGACGAGCAGCCCGCGCTGGGCCTGCCCGGTGTGCGCCAGGTGGTGCGCATCGGCAACGCCGTGGCGGTGGTGGCCGACCACTCGTGGGCCGCCAAACAGGGGCTTGCAGCCCTGAAAATTGAATGGAACGAGGCGGGCGGGGCCGCGGTAACGACCGCGCAACTCCAGAAGGACCTGGAGCGGGGCTTTAGCCGGCAGGACGCTGCGGTGGCACGGTCAGAGGGCGACATCGCGGCGGCCGTCAAAGGCGCCATGGCGCAGCATTCGGCCGTGTACCACTCGCCCTTCCTGGCGCACGCGGCCATGGAGCCCGTCAACTGCACGGTGCACCTGAAGGCCGACGGCTGCGACGTGTGGGTGGGCACCCAGGCGCCGACGCGGGCCCGGGATGCCGCAGCGCGCGGGTCGGGCCTGCCGCCAGAAAAGATCCGCATCCACAACCACCTGATCGGCGGTGGCTTTGGCCGCCGGCTGGAGGCCGACTACGTGGAGCAGTCCGTCGCCCTGGCCCGCAACGTCAAAGGACCCGTGCAGTTCATCTGGTCGCGGGAGGAAGACATCCAGCACGACATCCTGCGCCCCATGTATGCCGACCGGTTCAGCGCGTCGCTGGACGCCCAGGGCCACCCCACGTCCATCACGCACCGGGTGGTCGGCTCGTCCATCCTGGCCCGCGTGGCACCGGGCGCCGTCCGCAACGGTCTGGACAGCGATGCCGTGGAGGCGGGCCTGGGCCCGTACGCCTGGCCTGCCGCACGGCTCGACTACGTGCGCCACGAGCCGATGCCCGGACTGACCACCGGCTGGTGGCGCGGCGTGGGCCCGACGCACAACTGTTTCGTCGTGGAGAGCTTCGTCGATGAGCTGGCGGCCCTGGCGAAACAGGACCCTGTGCAATACCGGCTCGCCCTGCTGCCCCAGGGCTCGCGTGCGCGGGCCGTGCTGGAACTGGCAGCACAAAAGGCCGGCTGGACATCGCCGCCCAAGCCGGCCGCCACCGGTGGTTCCCGCAGGGGCCGCGGTGTCGCCGTGCTGTCTGCGTTCGGCAGCCACCTGGCCCAGGTGGCAGAGGTGACGGTGAACGCCGCCGGCGAGGTCCGCGTGGACCGGGTGGTGTGCGCCGTGGACTGCGGCATGGTTGTCAACCCGGACACGGTGCAGGCGCAGGTGGACGGCGGCATCCAGTTCGGCGTCACTGCCGCGCTGTGGGGCGAGATCACCGTCGAGGCAGGCCGCGTTGCGCAGAGCAATTTCCACGACTACCGACTGCTGCGACTGTCCGAAGCACCGAAGGTCGAAGTGCACATCCTGCCGAGCCGGGAAGCGCCCGGCGGTATCGGTGAACCCGGCACCTCCGTGGTGATGGCCGCCGTGGCCAACGCCGTCTTTGCGGCGACGGGGCAGCGGGCACGCAGCCTGCCTGTGCGTGTCAGCCCCGCTTGAAACCCAACAGAACCCGGAAATCCATGTCCGCACCCTACTCCGGCACCGGCCGGCGCGCCATTACCCGACTTCTCGCCACAGCAGGTCTCGCACTACTGGTCGCGCACGGCCCCGCGCTTGCCAACCAGGCGCTGGCCAACAGCAAGAACTGCATGGTCTGCCACAGCGTCGACAGGAAACTCGTCGGCCCGTCGTTTCGCGAGATAGCAGGCCGCCACCAGGGCCAGCCCGGTGCCGCAGAGCTCCTGGCCACCAGGATCACCCAGGGCAGCAGCGGATCCTGGGGCCCTGTGCCCATGCCGTCGCAGCCCCTGGTCCAGGCCCAGGAGGCCAAGGCGCTCGCGCAATGGATCCTGGAACAGCGCTGAGGATTCGCCCGTACAGGCACACCACAGAGCCCCGTTGGGCTAGCATGGGGCGCCTCCACAGCGTCCACCGTCCATCGCATGCGGCCTTGTCCATGAGTGATATTTCCATAGCCGCCTTGCAGGCTTTTCGCGCAGTTGCGCGCTGCGGCAGTTTCACCGCTGCCGCCGATGACCTGGGGTGCGCCCAGTCGGCCGTCAGCCGGCATATCGCCTCACTCGAGAAGCACCTGCGGCAGACCCTGGTGCTGCGGGGCCACCGCCACATCCAGCTGACGGAGGCGGGAGAACTCTATCTGGAAACCGCGACCCGTGCGCTCGACGAGCTCGAGCAGGGGGCAATGCGGGTGGCCAGGGCATCCGGTGCGCCACCCACGGTGAAGATACTGGCCATGCCCTCCTTTGCGGCGCGCTGGCTGGTGCCCCGATTGACACGGCTGCACCTGGCCCGCATCGACGTCGAGATCGAGCTGGCCACATCCATCTGGGACGCCGACTTCCGCAAGGAACGCTTTGACCTCGGAATCCACTACGGAGATGGCGCCTGGCCCGGCGCACGGCTGCTGATGCACGACAGCCTGGTTCCCGTGGCATCGCCCAGCCTTCTGGGTGGTACCCCGCTGCGGCAGATCTCGGACCTGGAGCGCTTTGCGTGGCTGCACGACTCCCTGCGCAGCAGCAAATGGCCCCAGTGGCTGGCCGCCTGCCACGGGGAGGGCCTGGCCAGCGCCCGCCACATGAAACTGCAGGACACCGAGACCACATTGACGGCCGCGCAGGCCGGCCTGGGCATTGCGATCGGCCATGCCTGCCTGATCGAGCACGACCTGCGTGAAGGGCGCCTGGTGGAGGCCTGGCCCCGGCACGCGCCGCTGGCTGCTGGCTACCACCTGATCCAGACCCAGCGCAGCGCACGCAACCCAGCGGCCCGTGCACTGGCCGAATGGCTGATGGATCAAACGGCGTCGTTCCGCAGCCCCGTGGCCTCTTGACCGATGCAGCAGCGCAGAAGACCATTCCGCCGTGCGTGTTGCGCGCCAGGAGCGCGGTGCTGGGGCTGGATCTACAGGGTCTCCCCGGGCAACCCAAGCCGGTAGGATGGTGCCTCCTACCGGCCACCCCCTCCGCATGCACGCCCCGCACCCGCTCTACACCATCGCCCGCCCCCAGGTGGACGCATCTGCCCAGGCATTCATCGACGGCCTTCGGCGCCAGCATGATCCGCAGGTGGACGTGGTGGCGCCGCACTTCACGCTGGTGTTCGGCTGCACGGCCGTGCCCCAGGCGGACTACCTGGCCCATGTGGCAGCCATTGCCCGGCACACGCCGGCCATCCGCTTCCATTGCCGCCACGCAATGCTGCACGCCAGCGGCCCAGATGGAATAGCGCATGTATTCTTGGTACCCGACGAAGGCCACAGCGCCATTGCCCGGCTGCACGACCGGCTCTACACCGGTGTGCTGGCCCCACACCTGCGATTGGAAATTCCCTACGTGCCCCACATCACGGTCGCGTCGACCCGGGACATA
The DNA here is from genome assembly GCF_059418305.1 of Acidovorax sp. GW821-FHT09B03. Classification (NCBI taxonomy): domain Bacteria; kingdom Pseudomonadati; phylum Pseudomonadota; class Betaproteobacteria; order Burkholderiales; family Comamonadaceae; genus Acidovorax; species Acidovorax sp. GW821-FHT09B03. Next base: position 153,089 of record NZ_JBWKPP010000018.1, on the reverse strand, counting down.
GCGGCCGCCAAGGCCCTTTGCGACCGGCTCAACCAGGGCGGTATCGATATCGCCGGCCAGCTGCGCTCGCTGACAGTGGGCGTGCTGCAGGGCAGCCAGCTGCGCACCGTGGGCGAGCATCTGCTGGCAACGCCCGCGTAGCCCTGCCAGCGCAAAGGGCACCCACCCGGGTGCAGACCTGGCGTCCCGCCGGCACGGCCGGATGCCGCAAGGTTTTTCCAATTGAGAATTCGTTCTCATCTGTATGATGGCACCCCAGTCGTCTCCCATGCACCCGTTACTCCTGCGCCTCCTGCTGCTGGCCGTGTTCTTCAACACGGCCATTGGCGTTCCCCTGCACCTTGCCGCGGGCAAGCACCTGCAGGTGGCAGCCAGCGCCGCGCAGGCGCCGGACACCGGGCCGCCTGCGCCCGAGCATGCGGAGCAGGGCCACGGCGCATGCGCCTGGTGCCTGGCCCAGGCACAGCAGGCACATGCGCTGGCCTCGGCCGCACCGCCGGTGCCACTGTGCGCTGAACCGGCCGCCACGCAGCCCCTCGGGCCACGGTCGTGCTTCATCGCCGCGCCGGACCGCTGGCCGTTCGCCGCGCGCGATCCACCGCGCCACGCCTGAGCCCCCCGCTCCCCTCCACCCCCGTTGTTGCCGCTGGTGCCTTGGCACCGGCCCATTCCTGTGCGCGCTGCCCGGCTGGCTGGCGCGTGCGTGTCCCGCATTGCCTGCCGATCCCTGTTCACCACCATGCCCCTTCCATCCCACCACCTGCCTTCGCCCGCCCCGGCAAGGCCTGAGCACTTCTGGCGGCGCCTTCCCCTGGCCCTGGCCGCCGCGGCGCTGTGCACCGGCCACGCCATGGCCCAGGATGCCCAGCCCCAGCTGTCCACCATCGATGTCGTCGGCCGCACCGAGTCGGGCGCCTACCAGTCGGAAGAGGCCGCCGGCGCCAAGACCGAGCTGCCGCTGCGCGAGCTGCCGCAGTCCGTGCGCATCGTCACGCGCCAGGCCATCGACGACCTGGGCGCCACCAGGCTCGATGAGGTGCTCGACTACGTGGGCGGTGTCTCGCGCCAGAACAATTTCGGCGGGCTGTGGGACAACATCGCCATCCGCGGCCTGCCGGGCAACGAGAACACCGGCATGGCCACGCTGCTCAACGGCTTCTCGTCCAACCGCGGCTTCAACGCACCGCGCGACCTGGCGGGGGTGGAACGCATCGAGTTCCTCAAGGGCACGGCGGCCGCACTGTATGGCAGCAGCGAACCCGGCGGCACGCTCAACATCGTCTCCAAGCGCCCGCTGTGGAAGCCTGCGCATTCGGTGGAAGGCTATGTGGGCAGCCATGGACTCCAGCGCGGCGCCTTCGACAGCACGGGGCCCATCGGCGACAACATCGCCTACCGCCTGAATGTGGCGGTGGAGGGCCGCGACAGCTTTCGCGACCACGTAACGGCGCGGCGCGAAGTGGTCGCACCCGCCTTCACCTGGAAACTCGGGCGTGACACGGTGCTCGAATATGCCGGCGAGGTGCTGCGCCACGCCACGCCGCTGGACCGCGGGGTGGTGGCGGTCAACAACCAGCTGGGCGCCATCCCGCGCAGCCGCTTCCTGGGCGAGCCGGCCGACGGCAAGGTGACGGTGGAGAACCAGACGCACCAGTTCATCCTGTCGCACGAGTGGAGCAGCGATTGGCGCAGCCGGCTGGGCCTGTCGTACCGCGAAACCTCGGTCACCGGCTTCTCCACGGAAGCCACGGCGCTGCAGGCCAATGGCAACCTGACGCGCCAGCGCCGCTACCGGGACTTCTCGTCCGACGACACGGCGCTGCAGGCCGAGCTGCAGGGCAAGCTCTGGGCAGGCGCCATGGAACACGAACTGCTGCTGGGCGTGGAGAGCTTTCGCTTCGGCATGGATTCGTTGATGCTGCGCGCCAACCCCACGGCAGCCGCCCCCTATGCCATCCACATCGACAACCCGGTCTACGGCCAGGCCCAGCCCACGCCGCTGGCCAATACCGACACGCGCGAGCAGCAGCGCAACACCGCCTTCTACGTGCAGGATGCGATCAAGCTCGCGCCCGACTGGCGCCTGGTCGCGGGCCTGCGCATGGACAACTACCGCCAGTCGTTGCTGAACCGCAGGGCGGGCACCACGGCCAGCCAGGATCCGTCCTCCACGTCTCCGCGCCTGGGGCTGAGCTGGCTGCCATCGCCGCAGTGGACGCTGTATGCCAATGCGGGCCGCTCCTTCCGCCCGAACGTCGGCACCGACTTCGCCACCAACAGCTTCAAGCCGGAGACGGGCCGTGCCCTGGAGCTGGGCACCAAGTGGGAGAGCGCGGACCAGCGCATGGGAGCCACGGCGGCCCTGTTCGACATCCGCAAGCGCAACGTGCTCACGGCCGATCCGGGCAACAGCGGTTTCTCCGCAGCGGCTGGCGAGATCCGCAGCCGCGGGGTCGAGTTCGACTTCGCGGGCCAGGTCACCACCCACTGGCGCCTGAACGCGAGCATGGTGCTCAACGATGTGGAAGTCTCCAAGGACAACACCCTGGAGGTCGGCGGTCGTCTGCTCAATGTGCCCAGGGTCAACGGCAGCGTGCTGGCGGTGTACGAGGACATGCTGGGCAACGGCCAGCGCTACGGCATCGGTGGCGGCGTGACCCACGTGGGCAAGCGCCTGGGCCAGGCGCGCACCCAGGCCGAGGCCAACGCCGCCACGCCGGCCTTCGACCTGCCGGCCTACACCACGGCCAAGCTGGTGGCGTACTGGCGCCTGTCGCCCACGCTGCGGCTGACGCTGGACGTCGACAACCTGTTCGACACGACCTACTACACCAGCTCCTACAGCCGCGTCTGGGTGGCGCCCGGCACGGCGCGCACCCTCACCGTGGGCCTGCAGGCCCGCTTCTGACCATGCCAGCCATGCAACCCCACCCCACCCCTCCACAGGCGCCGGCAACACCGGCTGCCGTACTGCACGCCAGCGGCGTCACCGCGGGCTATGGCGCCCGCACCATCGTGCAACACCTCGACCTGCAGGTGCACCGCGGGCAGATCTACGCCCTGCTCGGCTCCAACGGCGCCGGCAAGACGACCACGCTGAGCCTGTTCCTGGGCTTTCTCGCGCCCACCGCCGGCAGCGTGCGCGTGCAGGGCATCGACCCCGTGGCCGACCCGGACGGCGCGCGCAGGCAACTGGCCTACATCCCCGAGAACGTGGCCCTTTATGAACACCTGAGCGCACGCGAGAACCTGGCCTACCTGCTGGACCTGGCAGGCCAGCCCGAGGATGCGCAGGCCATCGGCCAGGCGCTGCAGGCCGCAGGCCTGGACCCGGCGGCCCACGGCCGGCGCGTGGGCGGCTTCTCCAAGGGCATGCGCCAGAAGGTGGCCATTGCCCTGGCGTTGGCGCGCAGGGTGCCAGCCCTGCTGCTGGACGAGCCCACCTCGGGCCTGGACCCGCAGGCCACGGCCGAGTTCAACCGGCTGCTGGCGCTGCTGCGTGCGCAAGGCGTGGCGATCCTGATGGTGACGCACGACCTGCTGGGTGCTGCGGACGTGGCGGACCGCATCGGCTTCATCGACGCCGGGCGGCTGGTGGAGGAAGTGGCCGCCGACAGCAACGGCGACGGCGGCGGTGGCGAACGCTTCGACGTGCGCGCGCTGCACCGGCGCTACGCCGCCCAGGGGGCTGCGGCATGACGCGCCCCGCCTGGCGGATTGCGCGCGAAGAATGGCGCCTGCTGCTGCGCGACCGCACCGCCCTGCTGGGCCTGGCCCTGCTCCTGCTGCTGACCCTGGTGGCATCGGCCACCGCATGGGAGTCGCGGCGCGCGGCCGATGCGCAGCGCACGCGTTACCAGGCCCAGGCCAACCAGGAGTTCGAGGCCCAGCCCGATCGCCACCCGCACCGCATGGTGCACTACGGGCACTTCGTGTTCCGGCCGCTGAACCCGCTGTCGGCCTTCGATGCCGGGATCGACGCCTATACCGGGCACACCCTGTTCCTGGAAGGGCACCGGCAGAACAGCGCCAATTTCGGGGACGTGCGGCAATCGTCCCTGCTGCTGCGCTTCGGGCAGCTCCACCCGGCCTTCGTGCTGCAGGTTCTGGCGCCGCTGCTGCTGGTGTTCCTGGGCCATGCGGCACTGTCGCGCGAGCGCGAATCGGGCACCTTGCGGGTGCTGCTGGCGCAAGGGGTGCGGCCAGGCCAGGTCCTGCGGGGCAAGGTGCTGGCGCTGGCCGGCACGGCCCTGCTGATGCTGCTGCCCGCGGCACTGGCCCTGGCATTCATGGGCGCGGCCACGCAACCGGTGCGGGCCGCTGCCATGCTGGCAGGTTATGCGCTGTGGCTGCTGCTCTGGGCTGTTCTGGTGGTCGGGCTGTCCGCCCTTTTCAAGCGGCGGCGCGATGCGCTGCTGTGCCTGCTGGCGGTATGGACGATGGCCATCATCCTGGTGCCGCGCCTGGCCGCCGACGGCGCCACCTTGGCCCATGTGCTGCCCACCCGCATGGAGAGCGACATCGCCGTGGCCCGCGACCTGGCCGCCCTGGGCGACAGCCACAACCCCGACGACCCGTACTTCGCGGACTTCCGCAAGCAGGTGCTGGCGCAGTACGGCGTCTCCCGGGTGGAGGACCTGCCCGTCAACTACAAGGGCTTGCTCGGCATCGAGGGCGAGCGCATGACCAGCGAGCTCTTCAATCGCTACGCCGCGGACTCGTTCGACCAGCAGGGCCGGCAAAGCGGTTTCATGGACCGCATCGGCATGGTCAGCCCGCTGCTGGCCCTGCGGCGCCTGTCGATGGCCCTGGCCGGCACCGACCTGGCAAGCTACCGCCGCTTTCTGGAGCAGGGGGAGCACTACCGCTACACGCTGATCCAGTCGCTCAATCGCCTGCAGGCCGAGAAGATCGCCTATGCCGACGACCGCAACCCCACCCGGCAGAACCGCGTGGACCGATCGCACTGGCACGATGTGGCGCACTTCCAGTACGAGCCCGCCACGCCCTTGGCGCTGCTGCGCTCCGTGCTGCCGGCCGCCGCCGTGCTGCTGGCCTGGCTGGCCGCGCTGTCGGCGTTGCTGGCATGGGGCGCACAGCACCTCGGGAGGAGCACGCGATGATGCGCTGGATTGCCCATGAATGGCGCCTGGTGGGCCGCTCGCGCCTGTGCCTGTCGGCCCTTGTCCTGCTGTGCCTGCTGTCCGCCGTGTCCCTGTGGTCGGGTGCACGAGAAGTGGCCCGCCAGCAGGCCCATATCGCGCGGCTGGCGCCCGTGCACGAGCAGGACGTGCAGGCCGTTGCCAGGCGCTTCGCCCGGGGTGGCGACGCCGGCTATGCGGCCTACTACACCTTCTACGACACGCAGGACCCCCCTTCGGACGCCGCCTTCCTGGCCCTGGGCCTGCGCGACGTGGCACCCTATGTGCTGCGCGTGCGCGCCCTGGGGCTGCAGGCCCAGCTCTACGAGGGCGAGACCTTCAACCCCGAACTGGCCCTGGCCGGACGCTTCGACTTCGCCTTCGTGCTGGTCTACCTGGCGCCGCTGTTCATCATCGCCCTGCTGCACGACCTGGTGTCAGGCGAGCGCCAGGCGGGCCGGCTGCGCATGCTGCTGGCCATGCCGGGCGCGGGCACGCGGCTGTGGCTGCGCCGCGCCGGCCTGCGCACGGCGCTGGCCATCGCCAGCATGTCCCTGCCGCTGCTGCTGGCCGCCGCCGTGCTGCCCATCGGTGTGCCGGTGCTCGCCGGGGCGCTGGCCGCGGTCGTCGCCTACGCCGCCTTCTGGTGCGCGGTATGCGTGCTGGTGGCCACCCGGCCCTGGGGTTCCACCGCCCATGCCACGGCCCTGATGGGCTGCTGGGTCGTGCTCACCCTGGTGCTGCCCGCCCTGGCGCAGATGGCGATCGCGCGCGCCATCCCTGTGGACCAGGGCGTGGACCTCATGCTGGCACAGCGCCAGAACGTGCACGGCGCCTGGGACCAGCCGCGCGATGCCACCCTGCAGAGGTTCTTCGAGACCCACCCCGAGTGGAAGCACACGGCGCCCCTGCCCGAACGGTTCCACTGGAAGTGGTACTACGCCTTCCAGCAGCTGGGCGACGAGAGCGTGGCCCCCGCCGTCGACGCCTACCGCGCTGGCCTGGCGCGCCGCCAGGACTGGACCGGGCGCCTGGGCTGGCTGCTGCCGGGCGTGGCCGTCCAGACCACCCTGCATGCGCTGGCGCAGACCGACCTGCCGGCCCAGTTGCGCTACCAGGAGCGCATCGAGGCCTTCCACCGGGAGGTGCGCGAGTTCTACTACCCCTATGTCTTCAACGAGCGCCCCTTCGGGCCCGAGGACTTTGCCAAGAGGCCCCGCTTCTACGCACCGGCGCCCGGAGCACCGTGGCCGGTGCTGCCCTTGCTGGCATGCCTGGCCTGGGGCCTGTGCATGGCGGGCATGGCCGCCCGCGCCCTGCGGCGGCTGGCCCCTGCCGACTGAGCCCCCAGCTCACCAGTAGACCCTGGCGAGCACCGGACCTGGTGGCCCGGTGTTCGCTTGTTCCAGGTCAAAGAGACCACCGGCGCCAGGGTCAAAATAAAGATGCATTTGAAATACCCATTAAAATAAACATATCAAATGCATCTTTAAAGGACTGCCATGAACGCCCGTGACCTCGCCTCTCCTGCCTCGATCCACCCAGGCGCGCCCTTTGCCCTGCATGCGCAGCAGCAGATCGGGCAGATCGCGGTGCAGCTGCCCGGTGCCACGGCGGTCTTCCGGCGGCTCAAGCTCGACTTCTGCTGCGGCGGCCAGGTAAGCCTGGCCCAGGCCGCGGCCGACAAGGGGCTGGATGCCGGGGCCGTGGTCGCCGAGCTGGCGCAGTTGCAGCGCGGCGATGCCCTGCCCCAGGTGGGTGCCAGCGCAAGCGCGCTCATCGACCTGATCGTCTCGCGCTACCACGAGGTGCACCGCGCGCAATTGCCCGAGCTGGTGCGCATGGCGCGGCGCGTGGAGGCCGTGCACCGCAGCCACCCGGCCGTGCCCACGGGCCTGGCCGATGCACTGGAGGAAACGCATGCAGAGCTGCTGGACCACATGGGCAAGGAGGAGGCCGTGCTGTTCCCCATGCTGCGCCAGGGCGGCAACCCCTTCGTGGGCATGCCCATCGGCGTGATGCGCGCCGAGCACGCCGACCATGGCGCGGCCCTGGAGCGGCTGAACGCGCTGACCCACGACACCGCCCCGCCAGAGGATGCCTGCACCACCTGGCGCGCGCTCTATGCGGGCATCGCGCAGTTCTGCGACGACCTGATCAGCCACATCCACCTGGAAAACAACGTGCTGTTCCCGCCGTTCGAGGCCCCTGCAGGTGCCACCCATGGCCTGGACGCGGGCGCGTCGGACTGCGCCAGCCCGCGCTGCGGCTGCCATTGAACGGGAAGAACGCTGCCATGACCGAGCCAACCCATCTGGAGCCCAGTGCCGAAAGCATGGCCGAGCTGGTGCACAGCTTTTACGCCGATGTGCGCGTCCACCCCTTGCTGGGCCCCGTGTTCGAGACCGCGCTGCACGGTCGCTGGGACGCGCACCTGGCGCGGCTGGTGGACTTCTGGTGCACGGTGGCGCTGGGGCTGGGGCGCTTCAAGGGGGGCGACGTGTTCGGCAAGCACATGGCGCTGTCGGGCGTCACGCCCGCGCACTTCGCGGCCTGGGTGGGGCTGTGGCAGCAGCACACCAACCGCCTGTTCGCGCCCGATTTTGCGCAGGAGCTGCAGGTGGCGGCGCATGGCATTGCGCGCAATCTGTTTCGCGGGTATTTCGGTGCCGAGCCGGCATTCGCCGAGAGGGAGAGCGAGGCCGCGGCGCAGCGGTGACCCGCCTGGGCGGGGCGCTGGCGGCGGTGGCCTACTCGGGTTGCGGCTGCACCGACTGCAGGCCGCGCTTGACGGCGGCCAGGGTCTTCTCCGGCAGCAGTGCATCGGCCGAGCCCAGCTGGGCCGCCAGCAGGGAGCGGCGCAGCTCCAGCTCGGCCAGGGCCTCGCTGGCGCGGCCCACCGAGGCCTTCATCGCGGCCTCGGCCTCGTCGCTCTGCCCGAAGAGCTTTTCCATGCGCTCCAGAATCGGCGGCCGGTCGCTTTCCCTGGCCTCCTTCAGGTCGACGACCGCCTGGGCGCCCTCGCGCTCCAGGACATCGGCCAGCGCGGCCTTGCGGCGGGCATCCTGCAGGCCCTTGACCAGGCCCTGCGCGGCTTTCAGGTAGGCAAGCGCAGCGCTTGCCACTGCGGGCCTGGCCGCGGCGTCGATGCGCTGCACTGCGGCGCGGGTGTCATCCAGGACCAGGGCGGCATCGTCCGCCGCCTTGAACAGCCCCTGATCGGCAACGCCCTGGAATTGCGCCAACTGCTCGACGCCCGCAGCCGTGCGGCTGCTGGCCCCCTTGACCAGCCCACTGACCGCTTCGACCTGCCTGTCGGAAGCAAACACCCCACCTGCGGCCACAGCCAGCGTCCATGCCATCGCCAGCGCCACAACCTTCTTGCCCATGACCTCTCCCTTGTTGGAGCGGCGATCGTAGCGGAAGGCGCCGCCCGGCAAAGCGGCGGGCTGCGGGAAGCTGTCCTGCTGGCTATTTTTCCTTGGGCGTGAAGAACAGTGCCACGCCGATGGCGATCAGCGCCAGCGGCCACCAGGTCACCAGCAATTCCTTGAGGCTGATGCTGATGAGCCCCAGGTTGGTGAGCAGAAAGAACACCCCCAGTACGACCAGAACGATTGCAGCGACGTTGCCCTTCATGTGCACTTCCTCCAAGATGTTTGTGGACCGATGCGGACGGCCTCTGTCATGGATTATGGGGGCGACTCAGCCCATGCGCCCGGCAGACGCGCCCGCACGCAACACCGCCAGGTGTGCGCCCAGCACACAGCAGGCCGGCGTGACGAAGATGCCCGCGAGGTTGAACCACAGCGGCAGCTCGCTCCAGAAAGCCAGGCCCACCAGCGTGCCCAGCACACCCACGGCCAGGCCGTTGAAATAGGGATAGGCGACCGCGATGCGGGCCGCAATATGGCCCCCCAGCACACTCACCAAGGCACCGAGCACCATGCTCCAGACCAGGTAGCCGTCGTCCTCGGCCAGCTCGGCCAGGGCCTGGATGATCTGCTCTTCGCTCTGCCCCTCCATGGCCAGCAGTACGCCCTGCAGCGACACCAGCACCACACCGGCCAGGATGGACAGTGCCAACAGGAGCGAGGTGCCCACGATGAGGGCCTTGGGGTTGATTCGGTTCACCGTAGACGCTTTCAGGGTTGTTGGCCCGCGTAATGTACTGCGCGCAGGCGCTGCCGGTCACAGCGCGCAGGCGCCGCAGGCATGGCAAGCACACAACGTGCCCGAAAAGGGCTTCGGAGTGGATAGTATCGGCAGCACCAGGGGCCCGATGGGGCACCCTGTTCCACCGGGAGGAAGGCATCCAATGCAGGCAATGGCAAGAATCATCCGTGCACCGTGGCGGTGGGTTGCGGGCATCGCCCTGCTTGTGGCGGGGCCGGCGGTAGCCGCCCCGGATGCGGCCCCGGTGCCCGGCGCCGAGTGGGAGCGCATCGCCTCGCCCGAGGCGGTGGGCTGGTCGACCCCGAAGCTGGCGCTGGCGCGCGAGCACTCGAAAGGTCTCGACACGGCGGCGGTCATGCTGGTGGTCAATGGCAAGGTGCTCGACGAATGGGGGCCTACGCAGTACCGCTTCAACATCCATTCGATACGCAAAAGCATCCTGAACGGCCTGGTGGGCATGGCGGTGGAGGAAGGCAAGATCAAGCTCGGCGCTACCCTGGGCGAGCTGGGCATCGACGACAACGCCCCCGCGCTCACCGATGCCGAAAAGCGCGCCACCGTGGCCGACCTGCTCAAGTCGCGCTCGGGCATCTACCACCCCACCCTGTACGAGTCCGCCGCCATGGCGGCAGCCCGGCCGGCGCGCGGCAGCCATGCGCCAGGGACCTTCTGGTACTACAACAACTGGGACTTCAATGCGCTGAACACCATCTACGAAGCGCAGGCCAAAACCAGCTTCTACACCGCCTTTGCCACGCGCCTGGCCCAGCCGCTGCAGATGCAGGACTGGCGCGCGCAGGACGGTGCGTACTTCACGGGCAAGGAGTCTGTACACGCCGCCTACCCCATGCACATGTCGGCCCGCGATCTGGCGCGCTTCGGGCTCCTGTACCTGCGCGGCGGGCAATGGGGCGGCAAGCAGCTGATTCCGGCAGCATGGATCCAGCAAAGCATGCAGTCCTACTCCGATAGAGGGGTGGACGGGGGCTATGGTTACATGTGGTGGGTGGAGGTGGACGGGCGCCACCTGCCGTCCGTCCGCGTGCCTGCCGGCACCTTCTCGGCCCAGGGCTTTGGCGCGCACCTGGTGGTCGTGGTACCGGCCTATGACCTGGTGGTGGTGCATCGCGTGGACACCGAAGACCCCAGTAACTACGTGAGCGACGAACAGTTCGGGGAGTTGCTGAAGCTCATCCTCGATGCCCGCCTGGGCAAGTGAGCCAGAATCAGCCGCCCATGCTCCAGTTCGCCCACACCTACCGCTATGCCGAACCCTCGTCCGTGGACCTGGGGGCCGGCGCCGCACCGCACCTGCGGCTGACCACCTCGTCGCCCGGCGAAGTGGCGCACCCGCATTTCTTCGAGGGCCGGCTGCACCAGCCGCAGCTGGCCGCGCAATTGCTGAGTGCGGTGCACCTGCTGGTGGGCTCGCGCTTCTTCACGCCGGCCAACAGCGCGGCCAAGGCCATTGCGCTGGCCGACCCGGTGGTCACGGCCGGCAGCGGCATGCTGCGGCTCGAGGGCTTCTCGGCCTGCTGCAGCACCTACATCCGGGTGGACATGGAGCCAGCCGCCTATGCCGGTGACATCGTCGGCAAGGGCACGACCAACATCGACTTCAACGCGTCCATGCGCGCCGCGCTGGCCCAGGTGCGCGATGCCGACGGGCTGGCCCTGTCGGTAGGAGCCGCGGCCTTCACCCTGCACACCGCCGGCACGCAGGTGGTGGAAAAGAAGGTGGAGCTGCCCCTGCGCTGGCTGCGCAGCATGGTGGCCGTGCAGAGCTACCAGGCGGCCATGCGCAAGGTCTTCGAGGTCGATGCGATCCCGGCCCTGCGCTTCGTGCGCGGCCTGCCCCGCGCATCGACCAGCAAGACCCCGCTGTGGGTGGTGGCCGGCCCCCAGGGCCTGCGCACCACGGCGCAGAACGACGGCAGCGGCGTGCGCTTCACCGATAGCAGCCGGCTGCGCGTGCTCGAAACCCTGCTGCCCAAGGCGCGCAGCCTCACGCTGTTTGCCGATGCCCAGCAGCAGGCCAGCGCCTGGTGCCTGGACTTCGGCGCCATGCGCCTGACCCTGGTGCTCAGCGCCGAGGTGTGGCGCGGCTTCTCGGGCGAGGGCCAGGCCCTGCACGCCCTCGTGCAGGCCGACGAGGCCCGCCCCGCCAGCGCCGTGCGCGCCCAGCTGCATTGGCAGGACACGCTGCGCGGCGATGCCCTCGCCGCCACGCTACAGTGGCCCGGCGCCGATGTGGAGCGGGCGCTGCAGCTGCTCGGTGCCTCGGGCCTGGTTGGCTACGACCTGGTGCACGGCGCCTACTTCCACCGCGTGCTGCCGCTGGACCTGGCCCAGCTCGACGACATGAACCCGCGCCTGGCCGATGCCCGCGCGCTGCTGCAGGCCGGCGCAGTGCGTCTGGCCAGCGCCAGCCCGCTCGATGCCGAGGTGCACAGCGGCGACGCAAGCTACCGCGTGCGCGAGGTGGACGGCGAGCTGCGCTGCACCTGCCCCTGGTTCGCCAGGCACCAGGGCGAACGCGGCCCGTGCAAGCATGTGCTGGCGGCATGCGCCGCACAGGCTGCAACCCTCTCGCATTGACCTGCTCCCATGCACGACCACGAAGACACCACGGCCACCGGCGATTCGCCCCTTGAGCGCCACATCCTCGCAGGCGATCTCGACGCCGTGATGGACTGCATCGGCGCGGCCGACGAGGCCGAGCGCAAGGTCATGCACCGCACCGCCGAGCGCCTGATCATGCGCCGCTGGCAGCTGCTGCGCGCCGACCCCGACAGCCCCCTCACCGTGGATGGCCACACCAGCAAGGCCCGCGCCAACCGCCTGTTCCGCGCCACCGAGCTGGCCCGCTTCATGTGCAACCCGGAGCTGCCGTCCAGCGACTACTGGCAGCACATCGGCATCCAGGACATCGCGGCGTACAAGGCGCGGTTTACACCGCCGCTGTCGAGCGAACCCATGGCCAGGCAGCTGCGTGGAGAGCACCAGTGGCACTACCCCCACGTCATCCACCGCGCCATCGTGGCCGGGCTGGTGGAGCGCCCCGATACCGACGAGTACATCGACGCCCTGTTCTTCGGCGACCTGCGCAGCGAATCCAACGTGGTGCTCAAGCATGTCGATGCCGACCCCGGTGTGGCGCCCTGGCTGCTCCGGCTGTTCGAGCGCGAAGGCAGCTCCGACGGCAGCTTTGCCGCGCGCGAGAAGTACTGCCACGACCCCGAGCTCTACTGGAGCCACGCCTTTCTCACCCTGTGCGAGCGCGGTGTGTACACCCGCGCCCAGTTGCTGGACAAGACCCTGGGCGCGCTGGCCTGCGACTGGCCGCAGTTCAAGTCGGGCTGGTTCTCGCGCTTCCATGAACAGCTGGCCCCCACGGTGGACGAGATGGCACCCGAGGCCGACCGCTACCTGGCCCTGTGCCACAGCCGCATCGCCCCCACGGCAGGCATGGCCCTGCAGGCCGCGACCGCGCTGTACCAAGCCGGCCGGGTCGATGCCCAGGCCGTTTGCGAGGCCGCCACGCCGCTGGTGTCGGCCACCGCCAAGGGCCAGGTGCTGGCGGCGCTGGAGCTGCTGGGCCAGGTGGCGAAGAACGATGCGGCCCTGGCCCGCCATGCCAGCGGCATTGCCGCGCCGGCCCTGGGCCACACCGCAGCCGATGTGCACAAGAAGGCCATCGCCTTCCTCGCGAAATGGGGCCTGGACGATGCGGGCCGAGAGCTGGCACGCGGCTACCTGTCCTTCGTCTCGGCCGTCAACCGGCCGGCGCTGGCCGCGCTGGTGGGCGAGGCCGATGCAGCGCCGACGGCCATGGCTGCGGCCACCCCCGGGCCCGCACAGGCACCACGCAGGATCTCGCCACTGGATGCCAGCCGCGCGCTGGCCCCGCTGGAGTGGGTCGCCGACGTGGTCGAGCGCATGGCCTATGCGCTGGAGAACCCGGCCGACGTGGACGAATGGGAGCGCGTTGCAGGGGCCCTGGTGCGGCTGGCGCCCATCACCGCCGCGGACAAGGCGGCCTTCCTGGCGCTGCAAAAGCGCACCCGCAAGCTGGAGTGGCCTGCCAAACCCCTGCCCTTCGCGCTGGCCCGCGTGATGGCCGCTGCGGTGGATGGCGAGGGCACGGCCGAGGACGTGATGCGGGTGCCTGGCGATGCACCCACCCGCGCGGAGCACTTCATCGGTCCGCGCGTGCAGGGCCTCATCGCCCAGGCGCTCGCAGGCCAGGGCCTCACGCCGCTGTCCACGCCCACGCACCGGGGTGGCTTCATCGATCCGCGGCAACTGGTGCAGCGCATCCAGGCACAACTGCACGCCGGGGTCATGGCCCCCCTGTCCGAACAGGTACTGGCGCTGATGCGGCTGGTGCCGGCCCCCATGGACGAGGCGGCGGCGCGCACCGGGCTCGCAGAGGCGCAGGGCATCACAGCCTCCACCCCGCTGGTACAGGCCCTGCGCTATGCACTGGGCGATGGCACGGTCAAGGTGCCGGCGGACGCTGCAGCACGCCCTCTGTTCCTCGCCGCCGCACGCGTGCGCTCACCCCACGCGGACGATGCCCCCACGCTCGCTGCCTATGGCGACCTGGGCCCGGACGGCCCACTGCACCCTCGCCTGGGCTGGCATGTCCTGAGCCGCAGCACCGAGTACGGGTACACCTTCCACCACCTGTACCTCAGACACCAACCCGCGCTGCAGCCGCAGGAGCACGCGCAGCCCCACCACACCGCCCTGGCCCTGTGCGCCAAGCATCTGGCCGATACGCGCTGGAGCACCGAGCACGAGGCGGCCCACATCCGCTTTGCCGCCAGCCTGCTGCCCTCGGGCCTGGAGCCGCTGTTTGCCGAGGCCGCACGCACCATGGGCAACAATGTGGATTGGGACGAGGCACAGTGGCAGAACCGCGCCTACCTCGACCTGCTGCTGGAGCCCACCACCCCGCTCACACCCATGGCCGTGCTGCTGCTGGCCGTGGCCCTGGCCGGCAAGGAGCCCGGGCAGGCGGCTCTGGCCTTGGATGCGCTGGTGCAGGGCGTGCAGGACGGGCGGCTCGATGTCCATGCCCTGGGGCGCACGCTGGCAAGCCTATGGGCCACACCCCTGGTCAAGGGCCCGCGCTGTGCCAAGAGCCTGGCCGCCGCGGCCCAGGCGCATGCGGCCATGCCGGTGGCCGTATTCACCCTGCTCTGCGCGATGCTGGAAGAGCCCATGACCACCTGGCGCAAGGACCAGGCGCCCCTGCTGGAGCTGTTGCTCGAGCTGCACCTGGCGCAGGGCCTGGCCCTGCCGGCCAGCACCACGGCCTCCCTGGCCGCCATGAAGCTGGGCGGCAAGGGCAAGGCGGCCCAGCTCAAGCTGCTGGGCCGCTAGCGTAGCTCAGGCCCGCGCTGGCCATGAAGCCCTTGGGGTCGAAACGGCTCCAGGCCTCACCCCAGGGAAAGGACACCGAATGGTTGCCGAAATTGCGGCCCAGTTGCTGGTGCAGCACGCGGCGTACGAAGGCGATTTCGTTGTCGATGGCCTTCTGCGTGGGCCAGCCGTCCTCCTCCTGGGCGCCGGGCAGGCCCACGCCCATGAGCACCATGTTCAGCAGGCCCTCGTGGAAGCCCACCGACAACCAGCACGGCATGCCGCCGAAGTCGAAACCGCTGAAGGACGACCACGCGTAGCCATTGCCATGGTCGTGCGTGCCCTTGAAGAACTCCGCCATCCGCGCTTCGGCCTGCGCCTTGGCCAGCCCCTGGTGCCAGGATCGGCCCGAGGGCTGCAGCACCAGGGCCCCGTCGTCGGGGGCTATCACCAGGGCTTCGCGTTGGGGCATGCGCTCAGCGGCTGCGCCGCGCCACCAGCCAGCCCCCGAACCAGCAGCCCGCCACGGTGAAGAAGGCGTTGGCCAGGTCGAACCACCAGTCCCAGCCCGAGCCCGTGCCAATGGCCAGGCCGATGGAGATGGCGGTGAGCAAAAGCGCCACCACCAGGTTGTTGGCATAGGGGTGCGCCGGTGCCAGCCGCGCCGTGACGTAACCGCCCGGTATGCACATGGCCCCGCCCACCAGCAGCAGCGCCAGCGTGCCCAGGTTGCCGTCCAGGAACTCGGTCACCATCTGGGCCATCTGCGCGTCGCCCGCCCCCTGGGCCTGGAACCACCACGAGGCCAGGTACCACAGGCCATAAGCAATGGCGGGCAGGAGCAGCAGCATCAACACGACGCCGGCAAGGATGGCTTTGAAACTGAATCGGTGCACGAATGGCTTCCTTGGGTGCGGGGGGATTGGTTGCGCGATGGTACCCGCCCGGCCCGCGCGTGGCGCCATCGCCCGCGCCGGGGCACGGGCTTATGCTGCTGTGCTTGCAGCAGGCCCCTGGATGGCCGGCAGGCGTGCCGTGAAGCAGGTGCCGCTTTCGCGCGCAGAGCGCACCTGCAGCGTGCCGCCATGCGCACGCACGATCTGCGCGCAGATGTGCAGGCCCAGGCCCAGGCCGCCCCCGGGCGCACTCTCCACCGGGCGCCAGAAGGGCTCGAAGATCCGGTCGAGGTTGGCGGCCGCGATGGGCTCGCCGCCATTGGCGACGGCGATGGTGAGCCAGCCCTGGTCGAGCGAGACATCCACGCCCACGGGCTGTTCGTTGCCACCGTAGGCCAGTGCATTGCCGAGCAGGTTGGACAGCAGTTGCTGCACGCGGCCCACATCGCATTCCACCACCCCGAACAGCCGGTACTGCTCCACGATCTGCGAATCGGGGTGCGCATCGCGCAACTCGCCCACCACCTGGCGCAGCGCGGCCTGCAGGTCGGGCACTGCCTCGATGCGCACACCCATGCCGGCGCCCAGCCGCACGCGTGCGAAGTCGAGCACGTCGTCGATCAGGTGCGACATGCGCCGCGTGGTGGCGCGCAGCCGCTGGCCATAGCGGGCCACGGCGGCGTCGTCCTCGCGGCGCGCCAGGATCTCGCCGATGGCCCCCACCGAGGCCAGCGGGTTGCGCAGGTCATGCCCCAGCACGGCGATGAACTGGTCGCGCAGCTCGGCCGTGGCCTGCGCATCGAGCAGCGCGGTCTCGGTGGCCTCCTGGCGCTGCTCCACATCGAGCTGGCGCCCGATCAGCTCGGCGAAGCTCTGGAACATGGACACCGTCTTGGGGTTGGACAACTGGTTGGGGCTGGGGTCGATGGCGCACAGGTTGCCGAAGTAATCCCCATTGGGCCGCACGATGGGCACGGAGATGTAGCTCTCGATGTTGTACAGCCGCGGTGTGTGGTGCGTGGCGTAGGTCGGGTCGGTGCTGGCGTGGTCGAACACCACGGGCTGGCGCGCGGCGCGCGACTCCTTGCACAGGGTGGTGTGCACGTCGAGCTGGCCGCCAGGCAGCAGGCCGAAGTTGATCTGGTCTTCCACCGCGCAGGCGGTCCAGGTGCCGTCGGTCACCCGCGCCACGGCGGCAAAGCGCATGCCGGTGTTGTCGCAGACGATGCGCAGCAGCGACGGCACGGCGCTGATGCGGGAGACGGCGGCAATGTCGCGGGCTATGGAGGCGGGGCTGTCGTCCACACGGGGCCTGGGCAAGGGATACGAGGCAGCCATTACAGCACGCGTGCCAAAAGGCCGCTGTGTCCTGAGACATGGTCCGGCCCTCGCACCCCGGCCCCGGCGCTGCCGCCAGGGCCTCAATGCACCACAGCGGCCCTGGACACCACTGCGCCCTTGGCGACCCCCTTGCCGTGGCGCAGGAAACGGTGCTGCACGGACACGAACCTCTCGTCCCCGTGGCTGATGGACATCCCCGGCGCGAAGCGCTGGAAGATCGTGAGCGACCTCTTGCAGACCCCGCTGTGCTCGGGGATCACGGGCATCCAGCCGCGCCAGGGAAGCTGGCTGGCGCGAGCCCGCCTTTTTTTCACTGCTGCGTGGCGCGCATCGGCGCGGCCAGCGATCTGCGCCTGGAAGTTCTATGCTGAGGAGCGGCCGTCGAGAATGCCATTGGCCAGCTCCAGCAGCGGCTGCGTGAGGTCCGCATCCAGGCCGCTGGCCAGCAGTTGGTCCCGGGCCTGCCTGGCGACCGCGGCGGACTCTTCGGTGCGGCCGCTGGCGCCCAGCAGGTCCGCCAGCAGCACCTCGAGCTCCAGGCGCTGGAGCCGGTCACGCACCCCGTCCTGCGACCCGCCTGGGGGAACAGGCCCCAACCCCTGACGCACGGTGTCAATGGCCTCGTCCAGCCGCCCCCGGCTGGCCAGCAGGGTGGCTTTGACGAGGCATTGCTGCAGATGCATGGGATGGCTCTGCGGAGTGGGGTTATGCCCACCACTATGGCACAGGCGCTCAGCCATGGCCGGCGCCGTGGTGGACACGGTGGCCATGGCAAGTGTGCAGCCGTCGGCGGTCAGAGGGGGTGATTCGATCCGGCAGGCTGCAGCGCCAGCGGCCAGGGCGTGCGCCGGTCCACCAGGTGCTGCGGGCCCAGCTCGGCGCAGGAGCAGACACCCAACAGGGCCAGGTTGCGGTCCACCTCCGCGCGCAGCAGGCCGATGGCGGCGGCCACGCCGGCCTCGCCATCCACGGCGGCGGCGTAGTTGAAGGGCCGGCCCGCGAACACGGCCTGCGCGCCCAGCGCCAGGGCCTTGGCCACATCGGTGCCGCGGCGGATGCCGCCGTCCAGCATCACCACCATGGCGCTACCGGCCTGCTCGGCAATGGCCGGCAGCACGCGCAGCGGGGCCACGGCACCATCGAGCTGGCGGCCGCCGTGGTTGCTGACGATGATGCCGTCCACCCCGTGCTGGCGCGCCAGCGCGGCATCGTGCGGGCTGAGGATGCCCTTGACCACCAGGGCCCCGCGCCACTGGCGCCGGATCTGCGCGATATGGCCCCAGTCGAGGTGGTCGCGCCCGGAGAAGTCGCGCTGCACGCGCGAGGACAGGATGGGCGCGCCGCGCTCGGCAAACGAGTTCTCGAAGTGCGGCATGCCATGGCGCACCAGCGTGCGCAGCAAGGTGCCAGCGAGCCAGCGCGGGCGCACCAGCCCGTCCCACGCCAGGCGCAGGCTGGGCCGCAGCGGGGTGGAAAAGCCCGCACGCAGGTTGTTTTCGCGGTTGCCGGCCACCGGGATGTCCACCGTGACCACCAGGGTCTGCACACCGGCTGCGGCCACGCGCTGCAGCAGCGCCTCGATGCGCTCGGGCGCGCCCGGCAGGTAGGCCTGGAACCAGGTGCCGGGCGCGGCCGCCATCACCTCCTCAAGCCGGATCAGCGAGCTGCCGCTTTGCACTGCGGGTATGCCAGCCGCCGCCGCGGCCCGCGCCAGCACCACATCGCCCCGGTAGGCCGACAGCGCCGTGATGCCCATGGGCGCAATGCCGAAAGGGCTGGCATAGCGCGTGCCGAACAGCGTGACGCCCTGGTCGCGCTGGGCCACGTTGCGCAGCACCCTGGGCACCAGCGCCAGCTCGTCGAAGGCCTGGCGGTTGTCGGCCAGGGCTCGGTTGTCCTCGGCCGCGCCGGCGATGTAGCCAAAGATCGGGCGCGGCAGCACGCGGCGGGCCGCGGCCTCGAAGTCGCCCAGCGACAGCAGGTCGCGCGTGCGCCCGCTACGGCGCGTGCCGTCGAAGGCTTGCCAGGGACTGGTGGCTGGAGCGGAGGGAGAGGGCATTGCGGAAATTCCAGGAAGGTGAAAGCCGAAAGCCAGTGTCCGGCATCCCAACCCATCAAGAAAGCGAATTTATTAATATCGCCTTGTTCGCCAAATAGAAACACCCAGGCCATGACGCTCAAGCAACTCGAAGCCTTCTACTGGGCTGCCACCTGCAGCAGCTTTGCCATGGCGGCCGATCGCGTGCACCTGTCGGTATCGTCCCTGTCCAAGCGCATCGCCGAGCTGGAGGCCTCGCTGGGCCAGGTGCTGTTCGACCGCGCCGGCCACCGCGCCGCGCTGACCGAGGCGGGCACGCGCCTCGTGCCCCTGGCGGGCGCACTGCTGCAACAGGCCGACCGCCTGCACCAGGCCATGGGTGCCACCACCGGCCTGCGCGGCCCCTGCCGCCTGGGCGTGGGCGAACTCACCGCCCTGACCTGGCTGCCGCGCCTGGTGGCCGCCATCGCCAGCGCCCACCCCGACCTGGAAGTCAGCGTGCATGTGGACGTGGGCGCCGCCCTGGCCGAGCGGCTGGACCGCGGCGAGCTCGACCTGGCCGTGGTCGCCGGCCCTTCCAGCCGCAGCGCCCTCACCTCCATGCCGATCGCGCAGGCCGCCTTCACCTGGTGCGCCCGGCCCGAGGTCGCAGCCCGCGCCAAGGCCATGGACGCCGCCGCGCTGCAGGCCCACCCGCTCGTGGCCCTGCCGCCCGGCTCGGGCGTGACCCAGCTCATCGACGACTGGCTGCGCCAGGTAGGCGCCCAGCCCGCGCGCCGCCTGCATTGCAACCACTGGGGCGCCATTGCCGGCCTGCTGGCGCACAGCGGCGGCATCGGCCTGTTGCCCCTGGGCTGGGCGCAGGCACTGTGCGGGCGCGGCGTGTTGCAACAGCTGCCCAGCCGCGTGCCGCTGGGCCTGCTCGACTATGCGCTGCACCACCGGCGCGATGACCTGCGGCCGCTGGTGGCGGCGCTGCGCGACATTGCGGTGCGCGAGGCGGACTTCACGGTGGCGGGCAGTGTGTTCTGAGCGCCCACATGGCGCCCTGACTTCAGGCAGAATCGCCGGCCCTCCACGCCGCACGCCCTGCCCATGACCACCGCTGCCTCAATCGACATCGCCCAGTCCACCCCCACGGGGGGCACCATCGCTCGCGAGGTGATGGAGCACTACGCCCTGGGCGAGGTGACCCATTGCGTGCTGATGCGGCGCGGCTTCAACCAGGTGTACGAACTGCGCTTTGCCGACGGCCGGCAGGCCGTGGCACGGCTGTGCGCCGACCGTCCGCGCGGTGCACCCAATACCGCCTATGAGACGGCGATGCTCTGGCACCTGAAGGCCGCAGGGGGCCCCGTGGCAGCGCCGCTGGCCGCGCGCGACGGTGCGGCCAGCATAGCCCTGCCGCTGCCCGAGGGGCCGCGCCCGCTGGTGCTGTTCGAGCACCTTTCGGGCGAATGGCCGGGCGAGTCCGTGCCGGACACCGAGGCCACGGGCCGCGGCCTGGCCCTGCTGCATGAACTGGCGCAGGGCTACGCGGGCCCGCCCAGCCGGTACCAGCTCGACCTGCCCGACCTGCTGCGCGCCCCGCTGCAACAGCTGTGCGCAGCGCCGGCCATGGACGATGGCCTGCGCGCCGCGTACACGGCCCTGGCCGGGCGCCTGGACGCGCGCATCAGCGCCCTGCTGCCCTCGCTGACCCGCGTGGCCTGCCATGGCGACTGCCACGGCGCCAACAACTTCATGACCGACGGCCCCGACGGCACGCGCGTCGCCTCGTTCTTCGACTTCGACGATGCGGGCCCGGGGCTGCTGGCCTATGAGCTGTGCGTGTACTTGTGGAACACCTTGCCGCGCAAGGTGGGCGGCGCGCTCGACGAGGCCGGGCTCACGCGCTGGCGCCGCTACCTGGCGGGCTACCGCAGCGTGCGCGCACTGGGAGAGGCAGACTTCGAGGCGATTGCCGCCTTCCTGAACGTGCGGCATTTCTGGATCATAGGCGAAACGGCCGGGCGCCATGCCACCTGGGGCACACAGACCATGCCGACCAGCCAGCTGCGCCAGGTGCTCAAGATCATGGAGTACTGGGAGTCGTTCAAGACCCCTGAGTGAGCAGCCTCGGCCGCACCCCGCAAAAAAAGCCCGCACGAGGCGGGCAACTTGCTTGCACAAGGGAGGCGCCGACCACGGGTGGATCGACGGGGAAATCATAGCCCTGGCCCCCCAAAAACGGGTGTGAAGTAGTTCACGCTTTCGCCGTGGCGTGCATGGCCCGTGGCGCACCTGCGGCCCTTGCCAAAGGCCCGGCGTTCCTCGCACAATGCGCCCGCCTCCCGGCCGCGCGATTGATGAGCGAGACGGGGCCCATTGGTGAACAAATAGCATCAATGGCACGATCGATCTGGCGCCCAATCAGAGGCTGAGACCCGGGCAACAAGTGACATCCATGAACAACAAGACAGCCATCTCTTCCCCTGCGGACACGCAGTCCCCGCAACCGACCCACGGCGCCAAAGCCTGGGTCGTCGACCTGGTGCTGCTGGCGGCACTGTGGGGGGCGTCGTTTCTGTTCATGCGCATGGGCGCCGCCGAGTTCGGGGCGCTGCCCACGGCGGCGGCCCGCGTCAGCATCGGTGCCGTCTTCCTGTTTCCCCTCATGATGTTCCGCGGACAGGGGGCCGCGCTGGTCCAGCACTGGAAGGCCAGCATGGCCCTGGGTGTCTTCAACTCGGGCCTGCCGTTCGCGCTGTTCAGCTTTGCGCTGCTGACCATCAACAGCAGCCTGGCGGCGGTGCTCAACGCCACGGCGCCGATGTTTGGGGCCCTGGTGGCGTGGGTCTGGTTCCGCGAGCGGCCCAGCGGCTGGCGCCTGGTGGGCCTGGCCATCGGTTTCATCGGCGTGGTCATGCTGGCCAGCGGCAGTGCCGGGCTGCGCGATGGCGACGGCGCGGGCAACCACAACGCGGCCCTGTGGGCCATCGGCGCCTGCCTGCTGGCCTGCCTGTGCTATGGCATTGCCGCCAGCGCAACGCGCCGCTACCTCACCGGGGTGCCGCCCCTGGCCACGGCCACCGGCAGTCAGATCGGCGCGGCCCTGCTGCTGGCCGTGCCGGCCATCATGTACTGGCCCCAGCACATGCCCTCGATGCGCGCCTGGCTGGCCATCGCGGCGCTGGGCGTGCTGTGCACGGGCGTGGCCTACTTCCTGTTCTTCCGGCTGATCGAGCGCGCCGGCCCTGCGCGCGCGCTCACCGTCACCTTCCTGCTGCCGGTGTTCGCCACCTTCTACGGGGTGGTGTTTCTCGACGAGCGCATCACGCAGTGGATGCTGGTCTGCGCGGCCGTCATCGTCTGCGGCGTGGGGCTGTCCACCGGCTTCATCGCGCCGAAGACGCGCGCCGCAAAGACCTGAGCGCTCTCCGTCAACAGGTCTTTTGCCGCAAATAGGCCTGCGGCGTCATGCCCAGCTGCTTGTGGAACATGGTGATGAAGGCCGAGGGCGCGCTGTAGCCCAGCTCCAGCGCCACGTCCTTGACCGCGCGGCCGGCCTCCAGCAGCGCGATGCCGCGCACCACCTTCAGGCGCTGGCGCCACTCGCCAAAGGGCATGTGCAGGTCGCGCTCGCAGCGCCGCGCCAGGGTGCGCTCGGTGGTGTGCACCGTGGCCGCCCATTCGGCCAGCGAGCGGCCATCCCAGGGGCATGCCAGCAGCGCTTCCAGCACGCGGCCGAGCAAGGGGTCCTGGGATAGGGGCAGGTAGCTGTCGTGGCTGGGCGCCACGCGCAGTTCGTCCAGCAGCACCTCGAACAGGCGCTGCTCGGGCGCACTCCGCGGTGCAGCGATCTGGCGCGCGCGCAAGGTGTCCAGCACCGCCTGTATCAAGGGGCTGATGACCATGGTGCAGGGCTGGCGCGGCAGCGTGGCACACAGGCCCTCGGCCACATAGACGGTAGCGTAGCTGGCCTCGTGCCGGTTGCTCGACACATGCTCCAGGTGCGGCGGTATCCACACGCCGTACTGCGGCGGCGCCAGGAACACCTGCCCGCCCATGCCCACCTCGATCACGCCGGACAGTGCGTGCACGAACTGCCCCGCGGCATGGCTGTCGGCCGGGTCGGCACCGCCCGGCTGCAGGTGCACCACCTTGAACAGCATCGGTGGTGCCATGGCCGCCGGTGCGGCAGACGGCTTGCAGGCGGCCTTCGGGTGCTTCATCTTGTCTGGCTTCATCGATTGCTTGTCCGAACAGGCGTATTTGATTGAATTGCGTCAATTTAGACTGATTCTGCCGTACAGCCCCAGGAGACGAAACCATGCTGACCAACCACCCCACCGAATTCGACGCACAGTCCCCCGCCAGCGCCATGGCCGAGAAGTTCGCCCGCGATGGCGTGGTCTGCCTGCGCGGCGTGCTGCGGCCTGCCGAAGTCGAGCGGCTGCGCGAGGGCATCGATGCCAACCTGGCCGCCCCCAGCCCGCGCGCCAAGGTGGCCAGCCGCGCCGACGACCCGGGCTTCTTCATCGAGGACTTCTGCAACTGGCAGGAGATACCCGCCTACTGGGACGTGATCTCGCAATCCGCCCTGGCCGAGATCGCGGCCAAGCTCACGGGCAGCAGCACCATCCGCCTGTACCACGACCACATGCTCACCAAAGAGTCGGGCACGCGCCAGCGCACGCCCTGGCACCAGGACCAGCCCTACTACAACATAGAGGGCAGCCAGAACGTGAGCTTCTGGATCCCCGTCGACCCCGTCTCGCGCGCCTCCACGCTGGAGCTGGTCGCCGGCTCGCACCGTGGGCCCTGGCTCATGCCGCGCACCTTCATGTCCAACGAAGCCAAGTGGTTCCCCGAAGGCGCCCTGGCCGACCTGCCCGACATCGAGGCCGACCGCGCGGCCCACGACATCCGCGGCTGGGCCGTGGAGCCGGGCGATGCGATCGCCTTCAACATGCTCACGCTGCACGCCTCCGCCGGCCTGGAGCCCGGGCGCCGGCGCCGCGTGTTCTCGGTGCGCATGATCGGCGACGACATCACCCATGCGCCGCGGCGCTGGAAGACCTCGCCAGATTTTCCGGGGCTGGTGGATGCGTTGCCGGCGGGGGCGGCCATGGACCACCCGCTGTTTCCGGTGCTGTGGCAGCAGGCGCGCTGAGCCTCTAGGCCAGCAGCCTGGCTTTTTGCTGCTGGAATTCCTGTTCGGTCAGCACGCCCTCGTTGCGCAACTGGGCGAGCTTTCGGAGCTCATCAGCGACGGAAGTCACCGACGAAGGCGCGGATGGGCCAGCGGCCGGGTTTGGCGCGGCACGCCGCCCGTCCTCGTGGATCGCTGCCTCCAGAACACCAAGCCAGTGGCGCGCCTTGTGCAAGGCTGCCTCGTACAAAGCCCTGTTCGCATGGAAGGTGGACTCCAGGAAAACAAGGCTATGGGTTGGAATGGACGTGTTCTTCAAGCTGATGCGCAATTGCACGCGCATGATGGCAAGGACGATGCGATCCCCTGCAAGGGCAAAGTCGTCGAGCACCTCTACCGACAGGATGTCGCCATAACCGACATCGACGCTATGGACCCAATCCTGGTCCGGGCCAAAGCCGTGTCCCTCTTCGGCACCAAAAGCCCCGCCTTGGTCAATACCGGCAGCTCCAGCGCGGTGGTAGCTGATCAGCCGCAGTTTTTTGTGCGCCTCATCGATGGCGATACCGGTCACACCGTCACACCCATCGACCTGCTGGGTGGCAACAAATCCGTCGGCACTCTCCAAGTCCGGACCAGGCACGACTTCGGTCCGCTCAGGCCTGTACATCAGGTGCACGACGGTACAGATAAAGACGAAGACCAACACCCCAATCATGAATCCCATAGCTCTCCCTCCGACGGATGCCAGCGTTCAAGGACGCCTTTTCCTGCGCGACGCCAGCCCGGCCCTTATCGCCCCCTCAGCGGCCTGAGCAGATCCGACAAGCCGTTGTGGTCGATCTCGTGCATCAGCGCCAGCAACTGCCCCAACTCCCCCTTCGGGAACCCTTCGCGCGCAAACCAGTTGAGGTAGTTGCCCGGCAGGTCGGCCAACAGCGTGCCCTTGTGCTTGCCGTAGGGCATCTCCATCGTGACCAGCTTCTGCAGCTTTTCGGCGTCCATCGCGCTTGCTCCCTCAGCCGCCCGCGCGCTTGACCTTGTGGCCGAGCTTTTGCAGCGCGGCCATCACGCGGTCCACGTGGTCGCCCTGGACTTCGATCACGCCGTCCTTCACCGTGCCGCCGCTGCCGCAGGCGGCCTTGAGCTGCTTGCCCAGCTGGTCGAGCGCGGCGGCATCCACCGCAACGCCCTTGACGAGGGTGACGGCCTTGCCGCCACGGCCCTTGGTCTCGCGCGATACGCGCACGATGCCGTCGCCCGCGGGCACGGCATTCTTGGCCAGCTCCTTGCACACGCACTGGGCAACCGGCTGGCGGCATTCGGGGCACATGCGGCCCGCGTCGGTGGAGTAGACCAGGCCGCCCAGGCTGGCAAGGTCGGACAGGGATTTCTTGGGAGCGGGTGCCATGTGCTTGTTGTTTGTCTATTGCGGCTCTTTGGGCTTGTCGGCCGGGTTGGCGCCCAGCTCGTTCTGCAGCATGTGGAAGTTGAGCAGGCGCGTGGCCATCACCGTCTCGGCCAGAAAACACACCAGCGCCAGCAGGAACGAGGCCACGCCGGCCAGGAAACCGCCGATGGCCAGGCGGTTGGCCTGGTAGTCCAGGGTTTCACCGAGGAACAGCAGGATGATGGTGATGCCGATGAGAAAGGCGCAGAAGGTCAGCAGCGCAATGCAGCCATTGGCCAGGCGGCCGCGCAGGCGCAGGTCGCCCAGCTCGGCGTAGGCACGCGCGGTGTACTCGGGGTCGTTGTTGGCGCGGGCGCGGTCCTCCACCACGCGGGCGCGGTCGATGATCCGCGCCAGCCGGCCGGCCACGGCACCGATCATGCCGGAGACGGCGGTGAGCAGGAACACGGGCGCCACCGCGAGCTGGATGCCGTGGGTGATGGCGGAAGGATCGGTTGGAATGGCCATAGGGAGGAGTAGCAGGTGTCTGTGCCGCCCGATTATCTGCGCACGGGGTTCGCGTGGCGGCATGGCAAACCGCCCCTTTTCACGCCCTACAACCCCGATGCAGGACAATCGGGGCATCCAGACAGCCCGCGCGGGCTGCGACCACCCCCTTTCTTTTGCGGCCGTGCCCCGTGCACAGGCTGCCTTGCCCATGCCCTTTGCCGCCCTCGGTCTCTCCCCTGCCCTTGCCCATGCCGCCCAGGCCCTGGGCTTCACGGCGCCCACGCCCATCCAGACCGAGGCGATCCCGGCCATCCTGGATGGCAAGGACCTGCTGGGCATCGCGCAGACCGGCTCGGGCAAGACGGCGGCCTTCGGGCTGCCGCTGCTGCAGGCGGTGCAACTGGGCACCACCGGCCAGGCATCACGCCACGTCACCGCCCTGGTGCTGGTGCCCACGCGCGAGCTGGCGGCCCAGGTGGGCGAGGTGCTGCGCGACCTGGCCGGCCACCTGCAGCAGCCTCCCAAGGTGGCCGTGGTGTTCGGCGGTGTCTCCATCAACCCGCAGATGATGGGCCTGCGCGGCGGAGCCGACGTTATCGTGGCCACACCGGGCCGCCTGCTCGACCTGGTGGAGCACAACGCCATCAAGCTGGGCCAGGTGGCCCACCTGGTGCTGGACGAGGCTGACCGCCTGCTGGACCTGGGCTTTGCCGAGGAACTGCAGCGCGTGCTGGCGCTGCTGCCGGCCAGGCGGCAGAACCTGTTCTTCTCGGCCACCTTTCCAGAGGCGGTGCAGGCCCTGGCCGACGACCTGCTGCGCCAGCCGGTGCGCGTGGAGATTGCCGCCACGCCACAACACACGCCCGACATCGCGCAGCGCGCCATCGCGGTGGACGACAAGCGCCGTACCCAGCTGCTGCGCCACCTGCTCAAGGAGCACGGATGGACGCGCGTGCTGGTCTTCGTGGCCACGCAGTACGCGGCCGAGCACGTGGCCGAAAAACTCTACAAGGCCGGCATCTTCGCCAGCCCCTTCCACGGCGGCCTGAGCCAGGGCTCGCGCAAGCAGGTGCTGCAGGAGTTCAAGGACGAGCGCTGGCAGGTGGTGGTGACCACCGACCTGGCGGCGCGCGGCATCGACATCGCGCAGCTGCCTGCGGTGGTCAACTACGACCTGCCGCGCTCGGCCGACGACTATGTGCACCGCATCGGCCGCACCGGCCGCGCGGGCGAGAGCGGCGTGGCCGTGAGCTTCGTCACGCCCGAGGCCACGGCGCATTTCAAGCTGATCGAAAAGCGCCAGGGCCTGAACCTGCCGCTGGAAACCATTGCCGGCTTCGAGCCGACCGAAGTGGCACCAGCGCCTGCCCCGGCAGCCCCGGGCGAGCCCGGCACCGGCGGCATCAAGGGCCGCCGCCCGAGCAAGAAGGACAAGCTGCGCGCTGCCGCAGCCGAGGCCGAAGCCAAGGCAGCGGCCGAAGCCGCGCGCCCCCTGGGCAAGAAGCCGCCCAAGCCCGAATGAGCCGCCTGCGGGCGTAAAAAAAAGCCGGCCGCCCCGCAAGGGGCAAGCCGGCTGCCGGTTCGGGGGGCGAAGCTTTCAGCCCCACGCCACGTGGTGTCTCAATCTTCGCTGTCGTCGTCTTCAGCGCCCATGCCATCGTTGGCATCGTCGTGCTCGCCCGCAGGCCGCGCGGTGCGCTTGCCCGGCTTGGCCAGGATCTCGACGTAGAACTGCTGGCCGCCCTCGGCCGCCACGCCGTTGATCAGCCCGGTGAGGGCCGACAGGTGCACCACGGTGGCCGCTTCCTTGGTGGCGCCAAACTGGCAATCGAAGTCCCAGAAGTCCGCGCCTGCGGGGATGTCGCGACGCCGTTCGCGCTTGATGTACTTGCGGATGTCGTGCTTGATGGCCTCCAGAACCCGGTCCGGGTTCTTGCCTTCAACGTGCAATGGATAAGTTTTACGCATGGGCGATGGTACCTCTTGCCTACCTCCTGCCGCCCAAGCGCCATGAAAACACCAGCACAGGGCAACCTTGTATCGTGGCACACCGAGGGGCCGGACGCAATTCCCTTGCAGATTTCAGCTATCGACCAGTTCCACAAACGCGCTCTATAAGATGGGCCGCAATCAAATTCATAACAACGGAGGTGCACCATGTCTACTGGAGGCTGGATTTTGTCGGCGGTGTTGGTGGTCGTGTTCGTATGGGCCATCGTGATCTACAACCGCCTCGTGCAATTGCGCAACCGCATTGCCAACGCGTTCGCACAGATCGACGTGCAGCTCAAGCGGCGCTACGACCTGATCCCCAACCTGGTGGAGGTGGCGCGTGGCTACATGGCGCACGAGGCCTCCACGCTCGAGGCCGTGGTCAAGGCGCGCGGCAACGCGCAGACCGCAGCCACCGCGGCCCGTGCAACACCGGCCAGTGCCAGCGCGCTGGGTGCGCTGGCCACGGCCGAGGGTGTGCTCGGCGGCAGCCTGGGCCGGCTGATGGCCCTGGCCGAGGCCTACCCTGACCTCAAGGCCGATGCTTCCATGCAATCGCTGAGCGAAGAACTCACCAGCACCGAGAACCGCCTGGGGTTTGCGCGCCAGGCCTACAACGACCAGGTGCTGGAGTTCAACGACAAGGCCCAGCAGTTCCCCGACCTGGTCGTGGCGCGCCTGTTGGGTTTCGTGAGCTCGCCCATGCTCGAATCGACACAAAGCGCCGAGGAGCGCAGCACGCCCAAAGTCCAGTTCTGAGCAGTCCGCGCAACCGCGAGGGCTGACCCATGAAATTCTGGAACCAACAAGAGAACGCGCGCAGCGAAACGCGCCGTCTGCTGCTGGGCTTTGCCATCGCCGTGGCGCTGCTGGTGGCCGCCGTGCACGGGGCGCTGGTGGTGGCCTGGCTGCTGATGGCGGCCGTGCTGCCCGGCAACCTGCCCTACCCTGCGGGCTTTCTGGCCGTCAACGTGGGTGTGTCGCTGATGCTCATCCTGGGCGGCTGGTGGGTAGAAACCTCCAACCTGCGGGCCGGCGGCGTCAGGCTGGCCACGCGCGCCGGTGCGCGCGAGCTGCGGCCTTCGATCTCGCACGCCGAGCAGCGGCTGGCCAACATCGTCGATGAGCTGTGCATTGCCGCCAACATGCGCCGCCCGCAGGTGATGGTGGTGCCGCGCGTGGACGCCATCAACGCCTTTGCCGCCGGCTGGGACGAGAAGGATGCGGTGGTCGCCGTCACGCAGGGCGCGCTCGACTACCTCGACCGCGACGAGCTGCAGGGCATGGTGGCCCACGAGCTGAGCCACCTGCACGAGGGCGACACGCGCCTGAAGATGCAGCTGGCGGGCATGGTGTTCGGGCTGGAGCTGGTCTACAACTTTGGCGACACGCTGCGCGAGCGGCGCGGCCTGGCCTGGTGGTTCGGCTCGGCCATCATGCTGGCAGGCTTTGCCGGCTGGCTCACGGGGCGCATGCTCAAGGCCGCCGTCTCGCGCCAGCGCGAGTACCTGGCCGATGCCCGCGCCGTGCAGTGGACGCGCAGCAAGGAGGGCCTGGGCGGCGTGCTGCGCAAGGTGATGGGCCAGCACCGCGACACGCCCGCGGGCTACGCCCAGGACCACCGCCACACCGGTCTGGCCCTGCCTTCGGTGCAGCACATGCTGCTGGTGGACGTGGAAGGCGGCAGCCGGCTGGAGCGCCGGCTCGACACCCACCCCACGCTCGAAGACCGCGTGCGGCGTGTCTATGGCCGGCCCATGCAGCCGCTGGCGGTATCGCCCGTGACCGTAGAGCCCGAGTCCGCGCGGCGCGGCAGCGCGGCCACTGGCGTGGTACCGGGGGCACCGAGCATCGCGTCCCTGGTGGACCCGTTCGCGCGCTTTACCTGACGCAACCGTCCCTGCAGGCCCACCGGCGGCCCCAGTGCGCAAACGCGGCGTCGGCCTACGCAGCCGATGGGCGTCGTCGGCGACCCTCGGGTTTCCTGCGCCCCCGAGGGGCGTGCGGGAAACCCGCACCCGCCATCGACCATTGCAAACAGTTGCTGGCGTTTTGGGAACCCGGTGCCACAATGCAACAACACGTATTGTTACAAACACGCATGCACCACGACGAGGAACTACTGCAACTGCTGCCCGCAGCGGCACTGGTGGTGACGCCGGCCGGGGCCATTCTGCGGGCCAATGCGGCTGGCGTGGCCCTGCTGGAGGCCGACAGCGAGCAGGCCCTGCTGGGCCGCATCCTGGGCCACTTCGTGCACCCCATGGACAAGGCACGTTCCAGCCAGCGCATCGAGCGCGTGAAACAGCCCGACCACGCGGGGCGGCCCAACAAGTCCTCCGAGTTCCGCGTGCGCACCGACAAGGGCCAGCTGCGCATGGTGCTGGTGGCCAGCGTGGCCATCGAATGGCAGGGCGCACCGGCCCTGCTGATGTGCGGCATGGACATGACGCACCAGAGCGAGATCCAGGACCAGCTGCGCGAAAGCGAGCACAACTTCCGGCGCCTGTTCGACAACATGCAGGACGTGTACTACCGCACCGACGCCCTGGGGGTGGTGCAGCACGTGGGGCCAGGGGTGCGCCGCGTGCTGGGCTACGAGCCGCACGAGATCGAGGGCCGCACGGCCGAGTCGTACTACCCGCAGAGCAAGGACCGCGACGCCTTCAAGGCCGCCATCCAGGAAAAGGGCGAGGTCGCCGACTTTCCGGGGCAGATGGTGCGGCGCGACGGCGTGGTGATCGACATCTCCATCAGCAGCCACGCCCTCTACGACCACCAGGGCCAGTTTGCCGGGGTGGAGGGCATCTACCGCGACGTGACGCAGCGCAAGAACCTCGAGCGCGAACTGCACCGCCTGGCTACCACCGACATGCTGACTGGCATGGCCAACCGCCGCGCCTTCCTGGAAACGGCCGAAGCCGCCTACCACGCGGCGCGCGAGCATGGCACGCCGCTCACCCTGCTGATGCTGGACGTGGACCACTTCAAGTCCATCAACGACCGCTTCGGCCACCTAGAAGGCGACCGCGCCCTGGTGGCCTTTGCCCGCGCCGTGATGGAAGGGCTGCGCCCCGGCGATGCGGTGGGCCGCCTGGGGGGCGAGGAATTCGGCGTGCTGTTGCAGGGCACCACACTGGCCCAGGGCCATGAGGTGGCCGTGCGGCTGCTCAACTGCGTGCGCACGCTGGAGCTGGCAGGCACCGATGCAGGCGCCAGCCACCGCTACCGCATCACCGCCAGCATGGGCCTGGGCACGCTCAGGGGCAGCGACCGCAGCCTGCGCGACCTGCTGGA
The DNA here is from genome assembly GCF_059418305.1 of Acidovorax sp. GW821-FHT09B03. Lineage (NCBI taxonomy): Bacteria > Pseudomonadati > Pseudomonadota > Betaproteobacteria > Burkholderiales > Comamonadaceae > Acidovorax > Acidovorax sp. GW821-FHT09B03. The sequence goes on along the minus strand of NZ_JBWKPP010000018.1, from coordinate 121,804 downwards.
CCGGGCCGACCAGGCGCTCTACCAGGCCAAGCGCGAGGGGCGCGACCGGATTGCACTGGCCGATGCCGACCTGGACAGCCCGGGCTATTGAGCGGCCGGCCGCACCAGGGGCCTAGAAATCGAACACCGCCGCGCCCATGCCATAGCGCCCCTGCAGCGTGGTGGCCAGCACCCCCAGGCAGAACATGGCGTACAGCAGGACGAATGCCCGGTGAATGGGGAGCGGTGGAGACTCTACCGGCGCCAGGCGCACGGGCCCCAGGGCGGCCGCCAGCAGCATGGCGGGGATGATGAAGTACCGCCCCTGCAGGCCCTCGATGACGCGTACGGGGTAGTGGTTCCAGGTCACGGCGAGCGCAAAGAAGGCCAGCATCGCGCTGCCAAGGGCGGCAAGCACCAGCGTGGCACGGATGGCGAGATCGGCCTTCTGGTAGCGGGTTGCCGCCACGGTCAGAAGGGCCGCCAGCAGCAGGCCGCAGCCGATGGTGGCCAGGGCAAAACGGGGAATCGGCGCGTCGGCCCAGCCCAGGTTGCCCACGAACGATGAGGCGATCAGATGGCCCTGGAACGGATCGGCGATGGTCCGCCCCACCAGGCGCAGGAACTCCACCGGCTCGCGCAGGTAGGCGCCGATGATCTGCCCCGTGGAGAGCGCACGCACCACGCGGCCGTCTTGGGTGTGGACCAGCCCGTACACGGTCCACCCGGCGCTGGCTGCCAGCAGGGTGGCCGTTGCCGCCAGCCGCTGCCAGGACCTGTGCCGAAGCAGCAGCACCAGGGGCAGCAGCACGATGGGAATGAGGTTGGTGCGCGAGGTGACCAACAGGAAGATGGCGCCATAGAACGCGAAAGCCTGCCAGCGCGTGGCCTTGCCCTCTTGCCACTGCAGCAGAAACAGGGACAGCACCAGCAGCGCCAGCGCAAAGCACAGCCCGTCGATGGTGGGCGAGATGATCTGGAACAGTGCCATGGGCATCAGCACCAGGGCCTGCACCAGCAAGGAGGGCCGCCCGATCTGCCAGGCCCAGAAGACCAGGCCGAACACCAGCAGGGTGACCAGCATGCGGGTGAGCTGGTAGCTGTGGCCCATGGAGAGATCGAGCTCCCGCGACAGCTTGAGCCCCAGCGCATGCGGCAGGTAGACGAAGGGGGCGTAATAGCCTGTGGCCGCCGCGTTGACGAAGACCTCATCGTCCATCCAGTCGAACCGCGTCGCCTCGCTCATGAGCCATGCCGGCGACAGGCTCGTGTCCCGGTGCGGTCCCACGATCTTCTGCATCCACTGCGAGAACTGGAAGAAATGGATGTCCACCCAGCCCCCCGTGCGGCCCTGCACGCCGGGCTCCTGGCCCGTGAGCAGCGGTTGGCCGTGGGCCACCATGTCGGCCCGCAGCAGGTGCACGATCTCATCGGGCGACTGGAAGGCCGGAATCAGTTGCATCATGCCGCAGGCAATCGCAAAACCCAGCGCAAACCACGCCGTGCGCAAGGTACGCAGACCGGCTTTCCCCCTCCCCTCCAGGGAGAACATACGAGGCCAGCCGGAAAGGTCAGGGCGCAAAAACAATAAAGACAGTCTTCAAGAAAAAAACAGACAGCGACGATCCCGGCTGGCAAGAAAGATCTTAGCCACGCAGGCCGTCCGCTTGATGGCGTGCAGCGCTCAATTGCGCGTCAGGCGTGACCTACATCACCAGAACAGGGGTTTTGTACCGTGGTGGCCCGGGGGCACCGACCCGCAGCCACCGGGAACCGGAACATGATGGCAGGCAGGGAAGCCTCCTGCAATCGCACTTGCATTTGGAATCATTTCTACAATAGCCCATGAGCCCCCCACACACCGCACGCGCCACACCCGGCAAGGAAGAGATCGCACTGCTCGCCCCCTTCGAACGACTGGGGCCCGACCGCATTGCCCTGGTGACCACCGCCGAACAGGCCCACCAGGCCGGCGAGGAGCTGGCCGCCAGCACGGCCTGGGGCTTCGACACCGAGTCCAAGCCCACCTTCGTACAGGGCGAGGTCTCCGATGGACCGCACGTGGTGCAGCTGTCCACGCTCCACAAGGCCTGGGTATTCCAGCTGCACGACCGCGACTGCCGCCACCTGGTGGCGCAGCTGCTGGCCCGCCCCGGCGTGACCAAGGCGGGATTTGGCCTGGGCGACGACAAGAAACGCATACAGGCCAAGCTGGGCGTGGTGCCCGAGGACGTGCTGGAGCTCAACCACGTGTTCCGCCAGCAAGGCTACCGCAAGGACATGGGCGTCAAGGGCGCGGTGGCCGTGCTGTTCAACCAGCGCTTCATCAAGTCCAAGAAGGCCGCCACCTCCAACTGGGCCAACCCGAAGCTCACCGAGTCGCAGCTGGTGTACGCCGCCAACGATGCCTATGCGGCGGCGCGCGTGTACCACGCACTGGGCCTGCCGGCCGGCGCCTGAGGCATCTGCGGCATCGCTACACTGCGGCAGGAAAATTCCTGCAGCAGCGGCCATCCATGATCTTCGACTCCGCGGATTACTACTTCATCGACTTCCAGACCGACCTGCCCAAGGAGGCCGCGGGCACGCGCATCGGCATGTATGCCGCCTGGCTCACCCTGCGCGGACTGGGGAGTGAAGGACTCAACGACTACCTGGACGACCTGCGCGCACGGCGCGTGTCCTGCGCGGACTTTCTGTTCGATGCCTGCGACGGCAAGTTCGGCACGCAGGACGTGAACGGCGAGGGCCTGGCCTTCACCGAGCACTACTACACGGCGCAGTTCAACGACGACTTCGACGCCGTGTTTGCAGGCGAATTCAGCCGCACCGGGCATGACCTCGACGATTCGTGCAGCGTGTGCGGCAACTGGCACAACTACGACCGCCTGGCCCTGGTGCTGAACCGGCGCCTGCAGGACTGGCGCGCACTGCGCGACCAGGTGGCATGGCCGGTGCTGCCCGCCCTGGACGGCGTGTACTCGGCCGTGCTGCGCGCCCTGCAGCCCTTCATGCAGGCCAAGGGCTTCGTGCACGACCCGGTCAACGAGCCCGAGATGACCGATGCGCCCTCACCCGCGCGCGTAGGACACCTGTACTGCAGTGATTTCCCTGGCGGCAAGCACTGGCTGCTCGTCGTGGTCAGGTCGACGCCGCAGAACACCCTCACGCTGGCGCTGACGGTGGCATCGCGCCTGGACGCGGTGGCCGAGCGCATCCGCGATCATGGCCTGCCCGAGTATTTCAACGACACGCCCGAGAGCCCCCTGCCCTACACCGCCCTCCTGCGCCTGCCACACTGGCTGCGCGGCGACCCGGAACTGCTCGTGGAGAGCGATGGCGATGGCAACACCGCGCTCGTGCTGCGCGGACCCCAGGGCCTGGCGAAGACCGTTCTCCAACTGGCGCAGCGCTGCGAAACCGTGCTCGGCCCCTTGCTGAGCCAGCTGGCCACGGTGCAGGGCCTCGATGCCGTTCGCTGCACGCGCCCGCTGTCGGAGTCCATCCTCTACACCGACCCGTACAACCGCCTCGTGCTGTCCACCGCGGAGGCAGCGGGCAACCCGCGCATCCTGGAACTGTGCGACGAGCTCGAGGCCCTGGGCAGCGACCCGCAGGCCCCGGGCTCGCGCATGTTCTACCCGAACCTGATGGCGCACATCCACCTGGTGCGGGAACGGAACACCCGCGCGTAAAAGCTCAGAGTGCCGCTGCGAGGCGCGCTGCCTGGTCGATGGCGCGCTTGGCGTCGAGCTCGCCCGCCTCCAGCGCGCCGCCCACCACATGGGGCTTTCTGCCCAGGGCCAGCAGCTCGTCGGCCAGGGTGCGCAGCGGCAGTTGGCCGGCGCACAGCACCACGGTGTCGCAGGGGATCCAGGTCGGGTCTTCGCGCTGCTCGCCGTACGAGACGAGCAGGCCCTCGTCGGCAATGCGCTCGTAGTTCACGCCGCCCACCATCTGCACCTGCTTCATCTTCAGCGTGGTGCGGTGGATCCAGCCCGTGGTCTTGCCCAGACCCTCGCCGAGCTTGCCCTTCTTGCGCTGCAGCAGTGTGACCTGGCGCGCCGGCGGCGTGACCTGCGGGCCCTTGGGGGCCAGGCCGCCGCGTGCCTCGGCCGGGTCGGTGATGCCCCACTCGGCCTGCCAGGCGGAGAGATGGAGCGTGGTGGAGTGGCCTTCATGGACCAGGAACTCCGCCACGTCGAAACCGATGCCGCCGGCACCGATCACAGCCACGCGCTCGCCCACGGGCTTGCGATGGCGCAGCACGTCGATGTAGCTGAGCACCTTGGGGTGCTCCTGCCCGGGAATCTTCGGGTCGCGCGGGCTCACGCCCGTGGCGACCACCACCTCGTCGTAGCCCGCAAGGTCGGCCGCCTGCACGGGCGTGGCCAGGTGCAGGTGCACGCCCGTGTCCTGCACGCGCGTGGCCAGGTAGCGCAGCATCTCGTGGAACTCCTCCTTGCCCGGCACCTGCTTGGCCATGTTGAGCTGGCCGCCGATGGCCTCGGCGGCATCGAACAGATGCACCTCATGCCCGCGCTCGGCGGCCACGGTGGCGGCCGTGAGGCCCGCCGGGCCTGCGCCCACCACGGCGATGCGCTTGGGCTTTTGCTGCGGCGCCAGGGGCTTGTAGACCAGCAGGGTCTCGTGGCAGGCACGCGGGTTCACCAGGCAGCTGCTGGTCTTGGCCTTGAACACATGGTCCAGGCAGGCCTGGTTGCAGGCGATGCAGGTGTTGATGCGGTCGGCCTTGCCCTCGGCCGCCTTGTTCACGAAAGCCGGGTCGGCCAGCAGCGGGCGCGCCATGGAGACCATGTCGGCGCAGCCATCGGCCAGCACTGCTTCAGCCACCTCGGGCGTGTTGATGCGGTTGGAGGTGACAAGCGGCGTGGCAATGCCGGCCGCCGCGAACTCGGCCTTCATCTTCTGCGTGACCCAGGCGAAGGCCGCGCGCGGCACGCTGGTGGCAATGGTCGGTATGCGCGCCTCGTGCCAGCCGATGCCGGTGTTGACGATGCTGGCGCCGCCCGTGGCCACGGCCTTGCCCAGGGTGACGATCTCGTCCCAGGCGCTGCCGCCGGGCACCAGGTCGATCATGGACAGGCGGTAGATGATGATGAAGTCAGGCCCCACAGCCTCGCGCATGCGCGCCAGGATCTCCACCGGCAGGCGCATGCGCTGGCTGTAGTCGCCGCCCCAGGCATCGGTGCGCCGGTTGGTGGCGGCCGAGAGGAACTGGTTGATCAGGTAGCCCTCGGAGCCCATGACCTCCACCCCGTCGTACCCGGCCTCGCGCGCACGCTGGGCGCAGTTGACGAAGGCGCGGATCTGCCGCTCCACCCCGCCGGCCGACAGCGCGAACGGCGTGAACGGCGTGATCGGCGACTGCAGCCGCGAGGGCGCCACCGCCAGCGGATGGTAGGCATAGCGGCCGGTGTGCAGTATCTGCAGCGCGATCTTGCCGCCCGCCCCGTGCACGGCCTCGGTCACCACCTTGTGGCGGCGCGCGGCACCGGCCGTGGATAGCGTGCCCGCAAACGGCTTGGTCCAGCCCGCGATGTTGGGCGCAAAGCCCCCCGTCACGATCAGCCCCACCCCGCCCTCGGCCCGCTCGCGAAAATAGGCCGCCATGCGCGAGAGGTCGCGCGCATCTTCGAGCCCGGTGTGCATGGAGCCCATGAGCACGCGGTTCTTGATCTGGGTGAACCCCAGGTCCAGCGGAGCGAGCAGGTGGGGGTACAGGGGGTGGCCGGGCGGCAGCTCGCTGGCGATGGATTTCATGGTCGAAAGGGCGCGTGGGGGCGCCATAGGGTTGAAGATGCAGCCAGAAACACCTGTACAGCATTTCTAGAATATTTTTCTAGAACTTTATTCTAGAATGCACTTCTATGGCAAGTCGCAGTTCCACCAAGAGCACCACCTCCCCCCCGCCCGCCGAGGCTACCGACCGCCGCCAGGAGATCCTGAACGCCGCCCTGGCCTGCGCGGCGCAGGCGGGGGTGGAGGCGGTCTCCATCGACGGTGTGCGCGCGCGCTGCGGTGCCAGCGTGGGCAGCATCTACCACCACTTCGGTAGCAGGGAGGGCATCGTCGCGGCGCTGTTCTTCGACATCTTCCACACACAGTCGCGCAGCATCCAGGACCAGCTCGATGCGTCCGTCGGCGTGGAGGCCGGCGTGCAGGCCCTGGTCAGCGGCTACCTGGATTGGGTGGTGGCGCAGCCCGTGCAGGCGCGCTTTCTGTTCCAGGCACGCGGCTCGGTCGCCGCCGGCCCGCGCAGCGCCGAACTGGCCGAGGCCGCACGCGGCCGCAACCAGGCGCTGGTGGCCTGGTTCGAGCCGCACCGCCAGGGCGGTGCACTGCGCAACCTGCCGTGCGAGCTCATGCCTTCACTGGTCATGGGTCCGGTGCAAAGCTACTGCCGCGCCTGGCTGTCCGAGCGCGCCGGCCAGGGCGCCCTGCCCTCGCCGGATGTCTACCGCAGCGAACTGGCGGCGGCGGCGTGGCGGGCAGTGCGGGCTTGAGTGCCTGTTTGCGGGTTCAGCCCGCAGCGCTGCGCTGACCCAATATGCGGTACGCGAGCCAGAAGAGCAAGGCACCCGCCGGCCCGACGATCAGCAGGTTCCACAGCGGCATGAACAGCAGGCCGAGTGCCGCCGTCGAGCCTTTGGGGGCGATGAAGACGCTGTAGTGCATGAACAGGTCTGCCGCAAGGCAAGCCGCAGCTGCCCCCAGCCCCCACACCGCACGGCGCCCCCGTGCCAACACTGCGGCGACGGCGTAGGGGGTGCACGACCAGAGAAACAGGCCGATGAGAAAAGCGATGGCGGCCATGCCGCCCTCGGCCTTGAAAACGGCGGTGTAGAGGTGCAGAGCCACGCCTGCGCCGCACAGGGCGAGGATGATAGGCTTCAGGGCAATGGAGGGTGGCATGGCGCGCTCCTGCAGGTGCTTGCGCTGCGTTGTCTGCCGATGATATCCGCCATGGCCAGGTGCGGGTAACCCTATCCGAGGTACTCGCCTTCGTCGAACTGCCGCTGCACGCGGCGCGTCGCAGCCTCCACGTGGGCCGCGAGCATGCCGTCCAGGCCAATGCCGGCCAGAGTTTTCTGGCAGACCGGCCGGTAGCGCGCCACCCACTCGTCGCCATCGCAATCGTGCTCGTAGACCACGTTGTGGAACGCCCCCTGCGCATCGAAGACCAGCAGCGTGCGGTCTTCGTAGCGGTGGTGGGCCCAGCCGAAAACCACATACTCCCGGGTGAGCACCTCCTGCGAATCGGGCTTCAATCCGCTGAACTCCTCGCGGCTGCCGAAGGTGCACAAGGCACCCATCAGGCTGGGCCAGGCCGGGTCGACGTCGCTTCGGTCGGCCCACGACAGCAGGTCGCCGATGGCAAGCAAGTCGATATGGGCCATGCGGTACCCGTCGAGGAAGCGCAAGCCGCCCATCGTCGCATAGAGCGCCTTGAGCGGCTCAGGCACCGGCATGCCGATGCGGGCCTGCAGCCGCTCAATGGCCTCAGGCGCCTCGCGCGGATAGTGGGTCACCTCGAAAGCAGCCTCGAAGTCCTCTGCAGTGTCTTCGTCTTCGATCTCGGCCACCTGGGCCTGGAGGGTCTTCAGCGTAGCGGCGTGCTGGGCAAGCGCTGCCGTCAGCAGGGGAAAGAAAGGGGCACTGGGCATGGTCATCGGAGCGAGGCAGACCGCCTCACCCATTCCATCAATAGTGGGGCGGCAGTTCGTCGCGCAGGTTGCGCACCGCGCCACCGGCCCCGCCATCGGGCGCCTGCTGGCGCAGCTGGATGACCTCCTGCGTGAGCCGGTCGATCAGCTCCTGCTGGCGGTAGATGGTCAGGTTGAGCTGGTCCAGCAGGTCCTCGGTGAAGCTGGCCTTGATCTCCAGGCTCTCCAGCCGCTCGACGATGCGCTGCTGGTTCGCGTCCGGAACCGAGGTCGGCTCCATCAGAGGGCCTGACCGAGGCGCGCCACGCCTTCGCGGATCTTCTCCACGTCGGCCGTCGCGAACGACAGGCGCAGCGTTGCGTTGTCCGGGTTGGCGCAGAAGAACGGCGTGCCGGGCACGAAGGCCACGCCCTTCTCGATGGCGCGCTTGGCTAGCACGTTGCCGTCGGCGACCTTGCCGCCGGCACCGGTCAGGCGTGCCCACACGAACAGGCCGCCCTGGGGCTGCACGAACTCGATGGCATCGCCCAGCTCCTTGCGCAGCGCATCGCCCATGGCCTGGGCGCGCTCGGCGTAGACCTTGCGCACCTTGGCCAGCGTGGCGGGCATGCGACCGGCCTTGAGGTACTGGGCGGCCGTGGCCTGGGCGAAGGTGCTGGTGTGCGCATCGCTGAACTGCTTGCACATGGTGGCCTTGGCCAGCAGCTCGGCAGGGGCGATCATCCAGCCCACGCGCAGGCCGGGCGAGAGCACCTTGCTCATGGAGCCGCAGTGCGCCAGCAGCTCGCGGCTGCCGGGCACGCTGGCCGACAGATTGAGCAAGCTCGGTGGCGGGGCTTCGCCGAAGTACAGGTCGCCGTAGGGGTCGTCCTCGACGATCAGGGTCTGGTGCTTGACGGCCATCTCCAGCACCTGCTTGCGGCGTTCCAGGCTCAGCATCACGCCGCTGGGGTTGCCGAAGGTGGGGATCAGGTAGACGAATTTCGGCTTGTGTTCGGCGATGAGCTTTTCCAGCTCGTCGGTCTTCACGCCGTTGGCGTCGATGGGGGCGCTGATGAGTTCGGCGCCGTACAGGCGAAAGCACTGGATGGTGGCCAGAAAGGTCGGGCCTTCGACGATGACCTTGTCGCCGGGGCTGATCAGGGTCTTGCCCAGCAGGTCCAGCGCCTGCTGGCTGCCGGTGGTGACGATCAGGTTCTCGGGCGCCAGGTCCTGGGCACCCTTGCTGGCCATGAAGGCGGCCAGTTGCTCGCGCAGGGGCTGGTAGCCTTCGGTGGCGCCGTACTGCAGCGCGGCGCCGGGCTCCTCCGTCAGGGCCTGGTTGCTGGCCTCGCGGATGCCTTCCACGTCGAACATGGCGCTGTCGGGGAAACCACCGGCAAAGCTGATGATGCCCGGCTTGCCCAGGAGCTTGAACAGCTCGCGGATGGCGGAGGTTTCTACATTGTTCAGGCGGTCGGCGAATTGCATGGAGTGGAATCCCGGTTGGACAGTAGGTGACAGCGAATCCGCCATTGTCGCCAATTGGCGTGCAGGTTTCCTGCAGCGTAGACTTGCCCTTCGACAGAATTCCCCTGGAGACATGTGCCATGCCCCTGGAAATCCGCCAGTTGCCGAAGATGCGCCTTGCCTACATGCGCCACACGGGCCCCTACGGTCCGGCCCTGGGCCAGCTGTGGGAGCGCTTTGGCCAGTGGTGCGCCGATCACCGCCTGAGCGAGCCACGCCCCAAGTTCTATGGCATCAGCCTGGACGACCCGGCCTGCACACCGCCCGAGCAATGCCGCTACGACGCCTGCGTGCAGGTCGGCGTGGGCCTGCGCACGGGGACCGAAGCACAGGTGCAGGACTTTGCGGGCGGCGACTACATCTGCCAGCACTTCCATGGCACCGGCACCCAACTCGGCGCGGCCTGGGCCGCCCTGGGCGCACCGGGGCAGGTGCCCGAGGGCTGGGAGCTGGATGCGCGGCCGGCCGTGGAGGTCTATGACGAGGACTTTGCGATGGACCCGGAGACCGGAGTCTTCGCATGCTGGCTCTATGTGGCAGTGAGGCGCGCAGCCTGATCCACCCCTACCGCCTGTGGCTTCGGAACAGATGAGCCTGCGCGGACCCATCGAAATGCCAGGGCGCGCCAGCCATCACGGCGCAAGGGTTGCGCTTGCGTCCAGCGCCCAAAGCCTGGCCAGCAGCGACTGGGCCCGAGCCGGGCCGATGGCAGGCTCTGCCAGCTCCAGAAACTTGCCTTCCAGCTCGGCGTCCGTGAGGGCCTGCTCCGGGTCGCCCTTGCGGTTGGGCTGAAAGTGCGAGAGCCGGCGGCCGTCCACCGTCTCGATGTCGATGCGCGCAGCCCGCTGGCCAGGAAAGGCGGCATCGAGCACCGGATCCACCTCGACCGCAATGCGCTCCATCAGCGCGCGGGTAGCGGGGTCGTCCAGGCGGTCTGGTTCGTAGGCTGCCAGGCGAACGCTGCCGTGCGACAGCGCAGTCGCCACCACGTAGCTCAGGCTGAAGCGCGCTTCGTTCGCCGTGGTGGGGCGGGTGTAGCAGGCGATGTCGAGGGCAGGACGGTAGGTCGCCACCCGCACGCTCTTGATCTGGTCGGCCTGAAGGTGGTGACGCTGCCGCAGTTCCAGCGCGCCATCGATGGCTGCAAAGGTGTGGCCGCACCCGATGTGGTTCTTGATGGTCAGGCGGGTGATGTGAAAGTCCCGCCCCAGCGTGGCGCCGACCTGGGACCAGTCGGGGCCGTTGCTCATGGCCTGCCCCAGACCGGTTTCCCCGTCCAGCACGTCGAGCGATCCGGTCAGGCCGCGCGAGGCCAGTTGCGCGGCAAGCAAGCCCGCTTCGGCCGCGCGCCCTGCGTGCAGGGGCTTGGACATCGAGTCCATGCGGAACGCCTGCTGAAGCCCGGCTGCAAAGGTCGCGGCGGTTGCCAGCGCGTGGGCGAACGCAGGCCCATCGAGCCGCATGAGCCCGCCCACTGCCGCCGCCGCACCGAAGCTGCCCACGGTGCCGGTGCTGTGCCAGAACTGGTAGTGGGGCCGGCCCATCACCACGCCGATGCGGGTGGACACCTCATAGCCGAGCACCACGCCGCGCAGAAAATCAAGGCCCGAGACGCCCAGGTCCTGCCCCGCAGCCAAGGCGGCCGCAATGGTGGCGGCGCCCGGGTGGTACATCGCATCGCGAAAACTGTCGTCCACCTCAGCCGCATGCGCCGCAGCGCCGTTGATGAGTGCGGCGGTGCGCGCGGTGCTGGCACGCCCGCCTCCGAGGACGGCGCGCCCCCGGTCCAGGTCGTCCACAAGGGTCTGCTCCAGGATCGCGACGGGCGGCGTGTTCAGGCCCGGGAACAGGGAGGCGTACCAATCGATCACGGCGCGCTTGGCGTGGTGGATCACCTCGCCAGGCAGCGGTTGCCGCTGGAACTCGGTGGCATACCGGGCAAAGATTTCTGTAGCGTGCATTTCAGGTTTCCAGACAGGGGACAGATTTTCAAGCACTTCATGCCCGCTTCGGTACCATCAGGCCAGCACCACCACGCCGTCGGCCGCGCGAACACCCTGGCCCTGGGGCAGCACGAACACCGGGTTGATCTCGGCTTCGACCAGGCGCTCGCCGAGCTGGGCCGCCATCTGCGAGAAGGCCACGATGGCGGTGACCAGTGCATCGACGTCGGCCAGCGGCCGGCCACGAAAGCCATCCAGCAGTGGCCAGGTCTTGAGCTCACGCGCCATGGCCAGCGCATCGGCACCCGACAGCCCGCCGGCAGGCGGCAGCAGGCGCATGCTCGTGTCCTTGAACAGCTCGGCCGTGACGCCGCCCATGCCCAGCAAAATGGCCGTACCCAGCGCGTCACGGTGCATGCCCAGGATCAGCTCGGTGCCGCCACCGACCATCTCCTGGACGAGGAAGCGCTTGGGAAGCACACCGGCCTTGGCCTCGACTTCCGACGCCATGGCCGTGAGGCGCGCACCGATGGTCTCGGCCATCAGGTTGACCGCCACACCGCCCACGTCGCTCTTGTGCGTGATCTCGGCCGAGAGAATCTTCAGCACCACGCGGCCCCCCAGTTCCCGCGCTGCGGCTTCGGCCTCGGCGGGCGAGGCAACGATGCGTTCGCCCGCGCACGGCACGCCAAAGCGTGTGAACAGCTGCTTGGCCTGGTGTTCGTCCAGGGAGCCGGTCGGCAGGCCTTGCACCGCCACCAGCGCCACCGGCTCGCTGGACTCGACCTGCGGTTGCAACTGCGCCACCTGGAACATGGCGCGCAGGGCCGCCGTACAGCTCTCTGCGGCAGCGAAAGCGGGTACCCCACGCTGCGTCAGCAGCGCACCCACGTCAGGCGCATGCGGGCTGACATAGGCGATCACCGGCTTGTCGGAGTGGGGCAGACAGTCCTGAATAGCGCCCGCCAGCAGCTCGGGCATGGCCAGGCTGGAGGAGCCCACGATGATGGTCAGCGCGTCGTAGCTCGGGCTCTGCAGCAGCACCTTGATGGCGCCGCGCAGCAGGTCGGGTTGGAGGCCCGCCAGCGTCACATCGATGGGGTTGCGGTCCAGCACGGCATGGTCGCCGGTCTGCAGCGCGCGCAGGGCTGCGGCGGTGGCCGCGTCGGGCGCGGGGGTGTCGAAGCCAGCCATGCCCAGGTCGTCGGACACCAGCGTGCCGGCGCCGCCGGTGGAGGTCAGGATGGCGACGCGCTTGCCATGCAGCTTGCGGCCGGTGGCCAGCGCGGCCGGAATGTCCAGCAGGTCGCTGAAGCTTTGCGCGCGGATCACGCCGACCTGCTTGAACAGCGCGTCGTACATGCGGTCGGCGCCAGCCAGCGCCCCGGTGTGCGAGACGGCAGCCTTTGCACCCGCTTCGGAGCGGCCGATCTTGAACGCCACCACCGGCTTGCCGGCGCGCGCTGCCTTGAGGCAGGCGCTGCGGAACTTGGCGGGGTCGCGCACGGTCTCCACATACAGGGCGATGACCTTGGTGGCCTCGTCATCGGCCAGGTGGTCGATGAAGTCGGCCAGCTCCAGGTCCACCTCGTTGCTGGTGGAGATCAATTTGGACAAGCCCACGCCACGCGCCGCAGCGCGCGACAGCAGTGCGCCAAGGATGCCACCGCTTTGCGACACGACGCCAATGCCGCCCACCGGGAAATGCTCCATCTCCAGCGCACCGGTGGCAGACAGCACAATGGAATCGGTCAGGTTGACGAGGCCGATGGTGTTGGGGCCCAGAATGCGCATGTCGCCCGCGGCCTCGATCAGTTGCTGCTGCCGGCGGGCGCCCTCCTCGCCGGTTTCGGTGTAGCCGCTGGCCAGGACGATGGCCGCGGCAGTGCCCCGGGCTGCGAGGTCCCGCACGGCCAGGTGCGCCCGCTCCGCGCCCAGCAAGACGATGCCGACGTCAGGCACCGCAGGCAGCGAAGCGATGTCCGGGTAGCAGACCAGGTCACCGATCCGGTCCACCTTGGGATTGACCGGGTAGATGTCGCCGGCAAAGCCGTGCTTGAGCAGATAGGACACGGGGCGGCCCGCGGTCTTGGCGGCATCGGCGGATGCGCCAATGATGGCCACGCTGCGGGGTTGGAGGAGGCGGGAAATGGCGTTCATGGGAACTACTCCTTGCTGGCCGTTGCCGAAGCCTTCGCCAGAAAGGCCATCACCGCATCGCGGTGCTCGGTGCTCGTGTAGCAGATGCCTTGTGCCTGGCTGCCATGTGCGAACACCTGCTGCGCCGACATCTCGAAAGTCTGGTCCAGGATCGCCTTGCCCAGCGCCAGTGCGGTGGCCGAGCCTTTGCTGAGATCGGCTGCCCACGCCTGCGCATCGGCCACCAGCGTTTGCGCCGAGGTCTTGCGATCGACGATGCCCATGGCCAGTGCCTCGTCCACATCGACCCTGCGGCCGGTGAAGATCAGTTCCTTGGCCTTGGGCAGACCGACGCGGCGGGGCAGGAAGTACATGCCGCCGCCATCGGGAATGATGCCGCGGTGGATGTAGGACCAGGAGAAATTGGCCCATTCATTGGCGATGATGAAGTCGCATGCCAGCGCGGTGTCGGCGCCCAACCCAGACGCCGCGCCGTTGACGGCGGCGATGGTGGGCTTGGGCATGGTGTGCAGCAGGGTCTGCGTGTGGTGCACGCGCTGCTGGCGGTGCCAGCCGTTGAACGCGATCTCCCCGGTGGGTGCGTTCATGCGGCGCTCCATGCCGGAGATGTCACCGCCCGCACAGAAACCCTTGCCATTGCCCGTGAGCACCAGCGCGCGTATCGATTTTTCGGCGCTGACGTGCTCCAGCGCCGCGATGAGCTCGGTGCGCATATCGTCGCTCATCGCATTGCGCTTGTCAGGGCGGTTCAGCGTGAGTGTGGCGATTCCATGGGTGACGTTGAGTTCAATGAGCTCTGTGGTCATTTTCTGCTTTCGCTAGTCGTTGGTGATCTTGTTGTCCTTGACGACCTTGCGCCAGCGGGCCTCTTCGCCCTTGGCGTAGGTGTCGAATTCCTGGGGTGAGCTGCCCTTGACGATGAGACCTTCGGCTTCCATCTTTTTGCGGAAAGCGTCGGTGAAGACCGCTTTCCTGGCCGCTGCGTTGAGCTTTTCGATCACATCGGCAGGTGTCCCTGCAGGGGCGAAGAGGCCATACCAGCTGTCGGCCACGTACCCTGGAACGCCGCTCTCCGCGACGGTCGGTACCTTGGACAGGACATGTGAGCTGGAGCGTGTCGCCGTCGTCACGGCCAAGGCCCGCAGTTGCCCCTTGTCGATCATGGTTCCCACCGCTGCGGCCGTGGCAAACATCACGTCCACTTGGCCGCCCAGCAGATCGGTGAGGGCGGGCCCGGCTCCGCGATAGGGCACATGGATCAGGTTCGTTGCGGTGAGGTTCTTGAACAATTCACCGGCCAGATGGGCCGATGTGCCCGCCCCCTGCGACGCAAAGGAGAGCTTGCCTGGGGACGCCTTGGCGGCAGCGATGACGTCCTTCACGGATTTGTAGGGGCTGCTGGCCCGTACGACCAGGACATTGGGAGATACGCCCACCAGCATCACGGGAGCAAACGCTGTTTCATGGCTGTAGGGCAGCTTGGGCTGAATGCTGGGGTTGACCACATGCGCCACGGTCGCCATCACCAGGGTGTAGCCATCGGGCGCGCTCTTGGCTGCCGTATCGGTTCCGATGATGGTTCCAGCGCCGGGCTTGTTGTCGATGATCACCGGCTGGCCCAGCTCCTGGCCCATGACCACGGTCATGGAGCGGGCCACCAGATCCGTACCGCCACCCGGCGCAAATGGCACGATGATGCGAACCGGTTTGTCGGGGAACGCAGCAAGGGCAGGAACGGCGTGCAGGCCGCACAAGACGGCTGCAGCCGCGATGGCCGATGTGATGCGCAAACGCGCAGATAGCGGGGAGCGGTGCATTTTTTGTCTCCATTTATCAGTGATTTGACCCACGGCAAGGGACCTCAAGGAGCGGCATCGTCAGCCGCCTCACTCACAGGGTTAGAGTAAGAGAACGCCTTCTCCAGTGCATCCCCTTCATTCCACTGGTTGGAAATGAAATACATCCACAATGGCTACCATGAACCCACCAGCCAGCAGTGCCGCAAGACGCAAGAACCATGAGGAACCCACGCTGAACCGGTCGCTGGAGCGCGGGGTGGCGCTCCTGCGGGCGTTTCGGCCTGGCGCTGATCTGCTGGGAAACGGCGAGCTGGCGGAGCGCACGGGGCTCTCGCGTGCCACCGTCAGCAGACTGGCGCAGACCCTGGTGCAGTGCGGTCTGCTGGAACACGACGGCGCGCGCCGCGCCTATCGGCTTGCGGCACCGGTACTGAGCTTTGCGCACGCCATGCGATCGGGCTCACCGGTGCTGCAGGTCGCGGCGCCATTGATGCGCACTGCGGCGGAAAAACTGCGCGTCAATGTGGGGCTGGCCGTGGCGGACCGCGAGGAGATGGTGTACCTGGAGTCCATCCGCTACAACAGGAAGGTATCGCTGCGAAGCGTGGTGGCGGGCCAGCGCGTGCCCATCGAACTTACCTCCCTGGGGCGGGCGTATCTGTGCGCGATCTCCGAAACGCAGCGGCGCGGGCTGATGGCCAGGCTGGGGCAGCAGCGTGCATCCGGCTGGAAGGCACTGCGCGAAGAGATACTCACTGCGGTGCAGTTGTTTGGCGAGAAGGGTTACTGCACTGCCTCCTGGCAACCCGAGGTGGTCGCCATCGCGATCCCCATCGTCACGCCCGGCGGCGCCATCTACGTGCTCAACATGAGTGTCACCACCCAGCAAAGCGCGCTGGAGATGGAGGCCGAACTCAGCGCGCCCCTCAAAACGCTGGCCGAAAAGATCGGAGATGCGCTTCGGCGCCTGGAATGAGGACGCCGGGCGTCAGCGCTCGCCACAGGAGCCTGCGCAGACCGCAGTGCGTTTTGCTGTGGCGGCGATGCCTCTCACCGCCACTGCTGCGCAAAGAAGTCCGCCACCTGCTTCTCCAGCTGCGACTGGTAGGCCACGCGGTCGAACCCCGGCGGGTTGGCGGCGGCATCGCCCGCGTCGGATGGCAGCGGCATGGACGGTTGCGCCATGAAGGCGAAGTGCCCCGCCCCCGACGCCGTGCTGGCCTGGGCCCTGGGCAGGTGGGTGACCACATGGCCGCCGTGGTACTTGCCGACCAGCACCGTGTCGCGCTCGGCCACGATGACGCGCACCGGCACAGTGATGGCCGCCAGGCTCTCGGGGGTGAGCACCACGGCCATGGGGGCCAGGGCGACCACGGCGCGGATGCGGCGGTCGGGTACCGAGACGCGCAGGGCGTCAGCCGAGGGGGCGACGCGGCCCTTGGCGTCCGGGCCACTGGCCGGCCCTTTGGCCAGTGAGCAGAAGACGGGATCGTCCTGCACGCTGCGGCAGTGCTGGGCCGCGCGTTCGGGCTCGGCCTGTGCACCCGCCAGCGCGAGCACGGTGTACCCACCCGCCGAATGCCCCACGGCACCGATTCGCTCCGCCGGGATGAGGCTGCCCCATTCGGGACTGGCCAGCAGCGCGTCGAGCACGCGGCTGACCTGGCGCGGGCGCTCGCTGAAGTAGTGGCCCGAGGTGATCATGGAGCGGTCTTCCCAGTTGTCGCCGGGGTGCCGCAGGGCGGCGACCAGGTAGCCATCCTTCGCCAGGCGCGTGGCCAGGTTGTGGTGGCCCACCTCGGAGCCGCCCGTGCCGTGCGAGATCAGCACCAGGCCCTTGAGCGGTGCATGCGCTGCCGGGGCACCCGGCGCCACCACGGGTTGCCAGGGGCCCATGGGCAGGGCGCGCGCTGGCGCTGCGGTGGGGTAGAACAGCGCGACCTGGATCGGCGCATCGCCGGGAACGGTGAGCGTGCGGTAGCCCGCTTGTTGTGCGCCGGCCTGGCCGGCCAGGCCCAGCAGGGCTGCAGCAGCGAGGGTTTGGAACAGCAGGGTCATCATGGTGTGTGCCTTCAATATCCGCCACGGCAGCGGTTTGACGGCACTGTAGGCAGGCACTTGCATGCTGCCCACCCCGTTGCGACGAAATGCCCCAGGGCGTCGCCAAATGCGGCGGCCCGGGAGCCGACGGCACCCGGCACCTGCCGCCCCGGCGCTCAATCGCCCCGGATATCCGCCCGTGCCGCCACCGCGCGCATGGCCGGCAGTTCGCGCTCGATGCGCGTGCGCAGGCCTTCGCCGTTGGACCAGGAGGGAGTCATGCCGATGTCCACCAGCTTCTTCTTGAACTCGGCCGAGGCCATGGTGTCGGCCAGGGCCTTCTCCAGCCTGCCCTGCACCGGTGCGGGCAGGCCGGCCGGGCCGACAAAGGCGAACCACGAGCCCATGTCGAAGCCGGGGTAGCCGCTCTCGGCCACGGTCGGCACGTTGGGCAGCAGCGCCAGGCGCTGCGCACCCAGGGCGACGATGGGCTTGATCTTGCCGGCCTTGATGAGCGGGGTGGAGGCCACCACCGTGTCGACCGCGAACTGCACTTGCCCGCCCATCAGCGCCGTGAGGTTGGGTGCGCTGCCGTTGAAGGGCACATGCAGCATCCTGGCGCCGGTGGTGGACTTGAGCACCTCGCCGCCGAAGTGCACGGACGAGCCCGTGCCGTACGAGCCGTACGAGAACTTCTCGGGCGCCGCCCTGGTCTGGGCAATCACGTCCTTGAGCGTGCTGCCCGGCGTGTCGTTGTGGGCCACCAGCAGCAGGCCCATGTCGGCCACCAGGCCCAGCTGCGTGAAGCTGCGCAGGGGGTCGTACGGCAGGTTGTTGCGGATGGCCGGGTTCAGCGTGAAGGTGGTGTTGGCGCCCAGCAGCAGGGTGTAGCCGTCGGCAGGCGCCTTGGCCACGATGGACGCCCCCACCACGGTGCCGGCACCGGCCCGGTTCTCCACCACCATGGGCTGGCCCAGGCGCTCGCCCAGGGCGGTGGCCAGCAGCCGGCCGAGGATGTCGGTGGCGCCGCCGGGCGCGAACGGCACGATGAGCTTGATGGGCCGCTCGGGGTAGCCCTGTTGCGGCTGGGCCCACGCCACGGCGGGCATCGCCAGAACGGCCGCAGCGGCCACCAGACACGACAGGAAACGGGAACGCGGCACGGGCATGGGGAACACCTCCAGGGCAAGAACAAGCGCCGCGAATGAACGCAGGCGACGGCGGAAATCGGCGGGTAGGCTCAGCGCAGCAAGGGGCTGCGGACCTTGGAGTAGCCGCTGGCCAGGTCGTACGCATGGCCGAGCTGCAGCACGGACGCATCGGACTGCACGGGCCCGATGATCTGCAGGCCGGCCGGCAGGCCCTCGGGGCCGAAGCCCGCGGGCGTGGCCAGGGCCGGCAGGCCGGCCATGGTGGCGGGCACCACGGTCTCCATCCAGCGGTGGTAGGTGTCCATGCGGCGCCCGGCCACTTCGTGCGGCCAGTCCAGGCTGGCGTCGAAGGGGAACACCTGGGCAGCGGGCAGCACCAGGAAATCGAAGCGCGTGAACAGCCCGCGCAACACCTGGTACCAGGCGGTGCGCACGCGCGCCGCGTCATAGACCTGCATGGCGGTGAGCGCCAGGCCGCGCTGTATCTCCCACACCGCCTCGGGCTTGAGCTGGGCGCGCTTGGGCGCATCGTGGTACAGGGCCGCATTGGCCCCCGCGACGCTGAAGCTGCGCAGGTCCAGCCAGGCCTTCCACAGCTGCGCGAGGTCGAAATCGACCACGGCCTTCTCGACCGTGCAGCCCACCGCGCGGAAATGGCCAAGCGCCTTCTCGCAGGTGGTGTACAGGCCCGGGTCGGTGGGCAGGTAGCCGCCCAGGTCGCCCAGCCAGCCGATGCGCACGCCCTTGAAGTCGCGCTCCAGCGGCTGGCCGAAGGCGGCAATGTCGTCGCTGCGGCGCGTGAGCGGCAGGCGCGCGTCGAACCCGGCCTGCACCGACAGCAGCAGTGCCAGGTCGGGGATGTTGCGCGCCATGGGGCCGGTCACGCTGAACTGCTGGAAGAACACTTCTTCCGACGGCCCATGCGGCACCAGGCCGGGCGAGGTGCGCAGGCCATACACGTTGTTGAACGCGGCCGGCGTGCGCAGCGATCCCATCATGTCCGAGCCATCGGCCACGGGCAGCATGTGCAGGGCCACGGCCACGCCCGCCCCGCCGCTGCTGCCGCCGGCCGAGCGCGACGGGTCGAAGGCATTGCGCGTGGTGCCGTACACCGGGTTGTAGGTGTGCCCGCCCAGGCCGAACTCGGGCGAGTTGCTGCGGCCGATGAAGAGCGCGCCGCTGGCACGCATGCGCTCGAACACCACCGCATCGGTGGTCGTGACCTGGCCCGCAAAGAGGGGGGAGCCGCGCGTGGTGACCATGCCCGCGGCGGGCGCGATGTCCTTGGGCGCCTGGGGCATGCCGTGCAGCGGGCCCAGGCTCTGGCGGCGGGCCAGCTGCGCATCGCGCTCGGCCGCCTGTTGGTGCAGCGCATCCCGGTCGGCCATGGCCACCAGGGCGTTGACCACGGGGTTCAGGCGGTCCACCTGGGCCAGGTAGGCATCGAGCACCTCCACGCACGAGACCTCGCGGGCATGGATGGCGCGCGACAGGCCGGTGGCCGTGTGGGCCACGATGCCGCGGGGAGCGGTGCCCATGGCGGGTGGTGTGGAGAAGTCAGGCATGGGGGTGCAGGCGCAATGTGTCGGAGGTAAGTCAGCATAAGCACGCCGCCGGTTTTCTACAATCGGCGATTTCAGACACTATCGTTGCGTTTTACGCAAACCAGACAGAAGGGCCCGTACCATGCTTTCCAGCCGACTGCAGGACACGGCCCTGCGCTATTTCCTGGAGGTGGTGCGCAGCGGCTCGGTGAGCGAAGCGGCCACGCGCCTGAACGTATCGCCCTCGGCCGTGAGCCGGCAGGTGGCGGCGCTCGAGGGCCTGCTGGGCGTGCCCCTGTTCGACCGGCGCCCGCGCGGCATGGTGCCCAGCGCGGCCGGCGAACTGCTCGCGGCCCATGCGCGGCGCGGTGCGCTCGAGGCCGACCGCGTGGTGGCCGACATAGAGGCACTGCAGGGGCTGCACACCGGGCTGGTGCAGGTGTGCAGTTCGGCAGGCTTTGCCATCGAGTTTTTGCCGCGCGTGATGGCCCAGTTCCGCACGCAGTACCCGGGCATCCAGTTCCGTGTGCGGGTGGCCAGCCCGGCGGCTGTGACCACGGCCGTGCTCAACGGCGACGCGGACATCGGCCTGACCTACAGCCGCACGGCCGAGCGCGACATCACGGTGCAGCACCGCGAGGCCTCGCCCGTCATCGCCATCATGCGGCCCGACCACCCGCTGGCGCGCTTTGGCTCGGTCACGCTGGCACAGATGCACCCCCACCCCATTGCCCTGCCCGAGCGGGACAACACCGTGCGCCAGCTGTTCGACATCGGCTGCAGCCAGCGCGGCCTGGTGTTCGAGCCGGTGCTGGTGTGCAACCACTTCGAGACGCTGACCCACTTCGTGCTGCACGGCGGCGGGCTGTCGATATCGGGCGAGGTGACGGTACGCGACCGCGTGCGCCGCGGCGAGCTGCATGCCGCCCAGATCCGCGAACGGGGCATGAGCGCCCGCGCCGTGGAGCTGCAGACGCTGAGCGGCCGCACCCTGCCCGCGGCGGCGCGCATGTTCCTGGAGTTCCTGAGCGCACAGCTGGTGGCGCGGGAAGCGGGGTGATCAATCAGGTCAAGGGCTTGATCAGCACGTACAAGGTGAGCCCCGGGATGTAGTTGTCGATCTGGGCATGACCCCGGTACCCGGCACGCTCGTACATCGCGGCCGTCTTTTGCGACAGCGATTCGATGAGGCTTTCGCTGCATCCGGCTCCTCTGGCGGCCTCCTCGATGCCGGCCAGCAGTCTGCTGCCAAGGCCTTTGCGCCGATGCCCGGCATCCACCCAGAGGTATTCCACATACAGCCGGTCCAGCTCGATCCGACCCACCGCGCCACCGATCAGGTGACCGTTTTCGCGGACCAGGCAGGCCAGCGGCTGAGGCTCTCCTGCACCGACGGATGCACGGTCATGGGCAATGACCGCCTTGGAAATCTGCGCAACCACCCGCCCTTCAGGCGCAAAAGAAGTCTCTAGCTCGTTCATGTTCCACCGCAGCGATTTTTCTGCTGATCTGTTGCGCCCCTTGGCCTGCGCGCCATCGCGCCTGGGACCCTCTGCAAAAATGGTGCTGTTCAGGGTTCACCGCAGATAGCGCAGGCGTGCTGCGAGCAGGCAAGCCATGCAGTCTAGGCAACACCGCATCAATTCGCCGTAAAAAGACGGGGTGAAGCCATCAAATCGCCGTCAAGAACCCTCTGCAGGACAATGCCGCATCCGACAAGAAGACATCCCCCCACCCCACCATGAAAACCGAGCAGATCGAGCCCTTCTTCGCCGCCCTCAAGGCGGCCAACCCCATGCCCAACACGGAGCTGGAGTACACCACCCCGTTCGAACTGCTGGCCGCCGTGCTGCTTTCTGCCCAAGCCACCGACGTGGGTGTGAACAAGGCCACGCGCAAGCTGTTCCCGGTGGCGGGCACGCCACAGGCCATCCTGGACCTGGGCCTCGAAGGGCTGGAGGGCTACATCAAGACCATCGGCCTGTACCGCACCAAGGCCAAAAACCTGCTGGAGACCTGCCGCATCCTGGTGGAACAGCACGGCAGCGTGGTGCCCCGCACGCGCGAGGAACTGGAGGCCCTGCCCGGCGTGGGCCGCAAGACGGCCAACGTGGTCCTCAACGTGGCCTTCGGCCAGCCCACGATGGCGGTCGATACGCACATCTTTCGTGTCAGCAACCGCACGGGGCTGGCGCCGGGCAAGGATCCGCTGGCGGTGGAGTTGCAGTTGCTGAAGCGGGTGCCGCAGGCGTATGCGGTGGATTCGCACCACTGGCTGATCTTGCTGGGGCGGTATGTGTGCCAGGCGCGCAAGCCGCGGTGTTGGGAGTGTGTGGTGCCGCAGTATTGTGACTACGAGCCGAAGACGCTGGCGCCCTGAGCCCTGAGCCCTGAGCCCTGAGCCCTGAGCCCTGAGCCCTGAGCCCTGAGCCCTTGGCTTTGGGCGTGGCTGTTGGCGTTGGTTGATTCATGCCTTGGCCAAGGGCGGGAGCCGGGGTGTGCGCCCGGCGGCGCACCTACCTTCTTTTGCTTCGCCAAAAGAACGTAGGCCAAGAAAAGGCGACCCCGCTGCCCGTGTCCCCCAGCGCCCTGTCGGGCGCTGGGGGCAGCCTGCGATGCTCGATCCTGGGGTGTGCCGCAGAACTCGCTGCGTTCTTCGAACTCCGCTCAGACAGCTGCGGCAAGCTAGACAACGATGCGCGTGTCCTTCGGCACGCGCTCACCCCAGGCCCTGCGCTTCTCGGCACGGTCAGAAGGGGGTGGGAACGGGCTCCACTCGGGCCATTGCTTCGCTCGGCCCCAACTGCCTCGCTGCGCTTGGCCTGGGCTAAGACATAGTGCCCAGCCGTCGGCAGCGCGCAGCGCGTAACCGACCCAGGCGCAGCTGCGAAGCAGCAGCCGAGTGGTACCCGCTCCCCACCCCTGCTGGCTGCGCCGAGAAGCGCAGGAGCTGGAGTGGGCGTGTGTGCCGAAGGACACACACGCTTCGTCCTCCAGCTTGCCGCAGCTGTCTGAGCGGAGTTCGAAGAACGCAGCGAGTTCTGCGGCACCACCCCAGATCCGAGCATCGCAGGTTGCCCCCGTTCGCCCGACAGGGCGAACGGGGGACGCAGACTGGGGGTCGCCTTCTCTTTGGTGACTTTCTCTTGGCGACGCAAGAGAAAGTTACTGCGCCGCCGGGCGCACATCCCGGCTCCCGCCCTCAAACAAGGCATACAGCAACCACAGCCAAAGACTCAAGGCCGAAGCAAACCAGCAAACTCCAACGCCGCCCGACTCCTAGAAGCCCCCTTGCGCCACAAAATCCCCGCATGCCGCACCATCCCCGGCGAATGCAGATTGATGGCATGCAGGTCCGCCGCCTGCAAGGCAGCACGCTCCGGCGCAATGCTCGCCAGATCCCCCCACCGGCACACATCGAGCAAGCCCTCCACCGACTCCATCTCCACCCGCACCAAAGGCACCACCCCGACAGCCCGCAGGCTCTCATCGATCAGGCGCCGCGTGGTGAACGCCCGCGGCAGCATGGCCAGGGGCACGCCCGCCAGGTCCTTCAAGGCCAGGGTCCGCCGCCGCGCCAAGGGATGCGCCCGGTTCACCACCAGCTGCAGCCGCTCCTCGAACAGCGGCTCGGTCTCGATCTCCTCGCGCTCGGTGGGGTAGAAGGCGATGCCCACGTCGAGCTGCCCCTCCACCAATTGCTCCTCGATGGGCCCGGCGCGCAGGTCGCGCACCACCACGTTCACGCGCGGGTAGGCACTGCTGAAGGCCGCCACGGCCGCCGGCACCAGGGTGTGCAAAAAGGTCGGGATCACGCCCACGGTGAGTGAGCCCGACTGCAGCGCCCCCATGTCGGCCAGGGCCATGCGGCCGGCCTCGATCTCCTGCAGTGCGCGCGCGGCGTAGGTGCGAAAGGCCACCCCCGCCTGCGACAGCTTGAGCCCCCGGCCCAGCCGGTCGAACAGCGCCACGCCCAGCTCCTGCTCCAGCTGGCGCAGGCCGTGCGACAGGGTGGACTGCGTGACGAACAGGTTCTGCGCCGACTGCGTCAGGTGCTCGGTGCGCGCGATGTCCAGGAAATAGCGGAGCTGGCGGATTTCCATGGAGTGACCTTTCTGAGTGGCGAGCGGCAATCGATCCATCGATGGTATCGAACAATGCATTGCAAATGAATCATTGGATTTGCTGGCGGGCAGAAACTAACCTTCGCCTTGACTCCCCACCCCTGACACCGACCGAAGGCCTGCCCCCATGACCAACCACCCCGGTGGTTTCACCATCGAGCGCATCGAAGCGCGCATCCTGGACATCCCCACCATCCGCCCGCATAAGCTCTCGTTCGGCGCCATCAGCCGCCAGAGCCCGGTCATCGTGCAGCTGTGGCTGGCCGATGGCGCCTGCGGCTTCGGCGAGGCGGCCACCATCGGCGGCCCCTCGTGGAACGAGGAATCGCCGGAGAGCATCCACCACGCCATCACCCAGTACCTGGCCCCGGCCCTGCGCGGCCAGGGCGCCGGTGGCTTCGAGGCGGCGCTGGCGCGCATGGACAAGGCCTGCAAGGGCAATGTCTTTGCCAAGAGCGCCGTGGAAATGGCCCTGATCGATGCCGTGAGCCGCACGCTGGGCCTGCCGGCCTGGCAGCTGCTGGGCGGCAAGGTGCACGCCAGCCTGCCCCTGGCCTGGACTCTGGCCAGCGGCAATGTGGAGCGCGACCTCGAGGAGGCCCAGCTGCGCCTGGAGCAGCGGCGCCACCACATCTTCAAGATGAAGATCGGCGCCAACGCCCCGGCCGACGACGTGGCCCACGTGACCCAGATCGCCCGGGGCCTGGCAGGCCGCGCCACGCTGACCGTGGACGTGAACCAGGCCTGGGACGGCAACACCGCGCGCCGCTACCTGCCGCAGCTGGTGGAGGCCGGCGTGACGCTGATCGAGCAGCCCGTGGCCCACTGGAATGTCGGAGCATTGAAAGACCTGACGGCCACGCTGGGCCGTGACGCCCTCATCATGGCCGACGAGACCGTGTGCACCCCGCAGGACGCGATGGCCCTGGCGCGCGACCAGGCCTGCCACGTGTTCTCGCTCAAGGTGGCCAAGCACGGCGGCCTGCTGCGCACGCGCAAGGTGGCGGCGATTGCCGAGGCGGCCGACATCGGCTGGTACGGCGGCACCATGCTGGAGACTTCGCTGGGCAGCGCCGCATCGGCCCACGTGTTCTCCACCCTGGGCCACCAGCACCATGGCTGCGAGCTGTTCGGCCCGCAACTGCTGGTGGACGACATCGTTGAAAACCAGATGCCGATTGCCGACTTCGCACTGCAGCTGCCCGATGGCCCGGGCTTTGGCGTGGAAGTCTCGCTTGCGCAGCTCGACCGCTTCGACCGCGCGCGCGAAGGCAAGACGCCCGTGCACATCGACCTGGGCCGCCAGACCGCCACCATTTGAGAAAAAAGGAGACTCCCACATGCTGTTCCTCGTCCGCATGGATGTGCACATCCCCCACGACCTGCCTGCCGAACAGGCCAACGAGATCAAGGCCCGCGAAAAGGCCTACTCCCAGGAGCTGCAGCGCGATGGCCGCTGGCCCCACATCTGGCGTGTGGTGGGCGAGTACGCCAACTACAGCGTCTTCGACGTGGCCTCCAACGACGAGCTGCACCAGCTGCTGCAGGGCCTGCCGCTGTTCCCGTTCATGAAGATCTCGGTGACGCCGCTGGCAAAGCACCCCTCGGCCATCTGACAGCAGGCCCCCAAAGACAAGAACCGGAGACGACACGAATGAAGCGACAACATCTGCTGGCCCTGCTGGCCGCAACCACCGCGCTGGCCGTGCTGCCCACAGCGCATGCCCAGGCCCCGGGCGCCAATTGGCCGAACAAGCCCATCCGCTGGGTCGTTCCCTTCCCGCCCGGCGGCGCCATGGACGCGATCGCCCGCACCCTGGGCGAGAAGGCCGGCCAGGCGCTGGGCCAGCCCTTCGTGATCGAGAACAAGGCCGGTGCAGGCGGCAACATCGGCGCCGAGTTCGTGTCCAAGCAGCCGGCCGACGGCTACACGCTGATGATCACCTCCATCGGCATGGCCACCAACAAGCCGCTGTACGGCAAGCTGGCCTACGACCCGATCAAGGACTTCGCCCCGGTGAGCCTGCTGGCCGTGGTGCCCAACGTGCTGGTCACCAATGCCACCCAGCCCGACGTGAAGACCGCCGCCGACGTGATCGCCGCCGCACGCAAGGCGCCGGGCAAGCTCACCTACGGATCGGCCGGCAACGGCACCTCGATCCACCTGGCGGGCGAGGTGTTCAACTCGCTAGCGCAGATCGACATGCTGCACATCCCCTACAAGGGCAGCGGCCCGGCCGTGGCCGACCTGCTGGGCGGGCAGATCAACTACATGTTCGACAGCATCACCTCGGCGCGGCCGCACCTCCAGTCGGGCAAGCTGCGCGCGCTGGGCGTGACCACGGCCAGGCGCTCGGCCACCCTGCCCAACGTACCCACGCTGGCCGAGGCCGGCCTGCCGGGCTACGAGGTCTCGCCCTGGTTCGCGGTGTTCATGCCGGCCGGCACGCCCGCGCCCATCGTCAGCAAGCTCAACGCCGCCCTGCGCGATGCGATGAAGCAGCCCGACGTGGTGGCCCGCTTCGAGAGCATCGGCGCCGAGCCCGTGGGCTCCACGCCCGCTGAACTGGCCACCCACCTGGCGCGCGAGTCCGATCGCTGGGCGAAATTGATCGCCGAGCGCCACATCAAGCTCGACTGAGCACCACCCCGGCAATTCTTTCCCACGAACCACCCCACAGAGGAGACAGGAACATGGCAGAACTCACCCAGGCCCAGTTGCTCGAACTGGTCAACACGAAGAAGATCGCCCCCGGCAACCCGCGCGTGCGCCAGCTCACCGAGCGCATCGTCACCGACCTGTTCAAGGCCATCGACGAGCTGGACGTGACCCCCGACGAGTTCTGGGCCGCCACTGCCTGGCTCACGCGCCTGGGCGCCGCCGGCCAGACCGGGCTGATCACGGCGGGCCTGGGCTTTGACCGCCTGCTCGACATCCGCGCCGATGAGGCCGACCAGAAGGCCGGGCGCGAGGGCGGCACGCCGCGCGCCATCGAAGGCCCGCTGTTCGTGGCCGGTGCGCCCACCTCCCAGGTCGAGGTGCGCGTGGACGAGGGCGAACCCAAGGGCGAAATCTTCATCATGGAAGGCCAGGTGCTGGACCTCGACGGCCAACCCGTGCCGCACGCCATGGTCGATGTGTGGCATGCCAACGAGAAGGGTGGCTACTCGCATTTCTTCCCGGGCATGCAGCCCTACGAGCTGCGCCGGCGCATCGAAACCGATGCCAAGGGCTTCTACCGCTTTCGCAGCTTCTTGCCACCGGGCTATGCGATCCCGCCCGTGGGGCCGGTGCACGAGCTGTTTACCTTGCTGGGCCGCCATGGCCAGCGGCCTGCGCACATCCACTTTTTGGTCGCCGCACCGGGCATGCGCACGCTGACCACACAGGTCAATATTCCGGGCGACAGCTACATCGACGACGACTTTGCCTTTGCCACGCGCGACGGGCTGATTGTTTCGCTGGAGCGCAATGTGGCGCCCAAGGGCTACGAATCCCTGGGCATCACGGCACCGTTCACGCGCTCGGTGTTCAACTTCGTGCTGCCCAAGGCTGCCAGCGCGGACGAGGCCCTGCCACTGACGCGCATGGAGCGGGTGGCCACGCCGGGCTGACGGTGTGCTGCGGGGCTACACGCCCCGTGGCAAACCCAGCGCCGCCATCTCCGCCGACACGCCCTCCCACGCCACATCGAACGCCGGCGCACTGCGCTCGGGCGGCACGGCGTTGGCGCGCAGGGCCCAGTGGGCGCCGGCCACCACGCTGTCGATCACGGGCACGCCCACCTGCGACTGCACGGCGGCGGCCATGCCGGCCAGGCCGGCGCCGCCCAGGATGACGGACTGCACGCCCATCTGGCGCACCACGTCGCGGCAGGCCTGGGCCAGCAGGGCGCGGGCGGCCACGGGGTCGGCCGCGAGCTGGGCGCCCGTGGGCGCCACGGTGTGGATGCCGGCCAGCGCATGGGCGTGGCCCAGGGCCTGGGCCAGACGCTGCAGCATGGGGCCCCAGCGCTCGCCGCCCGTGACGATGGCATAGCGGCCGTGGCGCGCGGCCTCGATGAAGGAGGCCTCGGCCAGGCCGGTGACGGGCACGGGGCTGCTTTCGCGCAGCGCCATCAGGCCTGGGTCGCCGAAGCAGCCGATGAGCACAGCGCTGGGCGCCGAGGGCTCTGTGGACACATCCAGGGCCCAGGCGTCGAGCGCGGCATGCGCGGCCACGGCGTAACTCGCCTCGCAGGCGATGTAGGGCGCGCCAAAGCGCGCCGTGGCCGTGCGCACGGCCACGTGCGAGCCCGCAGCGGCCTGCACGTGCTGCTGCAGCAGTGCGCTGACCCTGGGAGAAGTGTTCGGATTGATGACCAGAAGATGGCGCATGGCTTCAGGCCCCCAACAGGGTGGCCAGGTCGGGCACCTCGCTCGCAGGCGGGGTGAACTCCAGCTGCGTTTCGATGCGCGCCAGGTGGTCGAGCATGCGGCGCGCGGCCTCCTTCGCGTCGCGCAGTCGGATGGCGTCGATCAGCGCGCGGTGTTCGCGGCAGCCACAGGCCGTCGCCTCCTCGCGCTCGCGCGCATGGCTGGGGCTGTAGGTCATGAGGATCAGCGAGGTGCGCGACACCAGTTCGCGCAGGATGCGCCCCAGGGTCTGGTGGCCTGCGGCCTGCGCGATGTGCAGATGGAAATCGCCCGACAGGCGGATCGCGCGGCGCATGTCACCGCCGGCACGGGCAGACTCCTCCTCGTCCACGCAGGCGCGCAGCGCGGCGATGTGCGCGTCGGTGGCGTTGGCGATGAACAGCTCCACCAGGCGCGGCTCGATCAGGCGGCGCGCCTCGAACACCTCGAGCGCTTCTTCGGGTGTGGGTTGGGCGATGGAAGCACCGCGGTTGGGCGTGAGCGTGACCACCTGCTCGTTGGCCAGGCGCACCAGCACCGGGCGCACGCGCGTACGCGATACGCCGAAGGCCGCCGCCAGCTTGTCCTCTACCAGCTTGGTGCCCGGCGGCAGGCGGTGGTCGAGGATGGCCGAGACCATGCGCTCGTACATGTCGTTGTCGCTGAGCAGGCCGGCGGCGGCACCCTCTGCTGGCGGTTCGGCAGCTGTCGTGCGCGCACGGCGCCGGGGCGTGGGGGCGGCGGTCATGGGGTCGTCGGCACGGATGCGCATGCAGGCAGCAGTCTCATGGCAGGGCGCTCAACCGGCCCGCCCACCCTTGCGCTGGCCCAGGGCCCACACCAGGGCCAGGGTGATGCCCATGACCCCGAACGAGACCACCGTGGTCAGCGTGCCCAGCGCGTAGATCGACGGCGTGGTCACGGTGCTGGTCAGGCCCTGCAGCTCCAGCGGCAATGTGTTCACGTCGCCGATGGCCTGCGAGGTGCGGGCGATCTCGTCCCAGCTCAGGGTGAAGCCGAACATGCCGATGCCCACGACCGAGGGCGCGATCAGCGGCAGCACCACATGGGCAAAGCCCTGCCAGGGCGTGGCGCCCAGGTCGCGCGCGGCTTCTTCGTAGGAAGGGTTGAAGCGGTTGAACACCGCGAACATGATGAGCAGGCCGAAGGGCAGCGTCCAGGTCAGGTGCGCGCCCAGGGCCGAGGTGAACAGGCCCAGCGAGGTGCCGTAGCCCTCCAGCGTGCTCTCCATGCCCAGCCATTCGAGGGCCGCCTTGAGGCCCGTGTCGACCAGACGGAACTCCAGGCCAATGCCCAGCGAGACGATGATGGACGGCATGATGAGGCTGGCCACGACGATGAAGAACAGCGTGTTGCCGCCCGCCAGCCGTTTGCGGAAGGCCAGGCCGGCCAGCACCGACAGCACCACCGTGCACAACATCACCGCCAGGCCCAGGCCGAGCGAGCGCCACAGCGCCGCGCCGATGTCCACCACGCCCAGCCCTTCGGCCAGCTTGTAGAACCAGTGCAGCGACACCCCCCGCATGGGGAAGGTCAGCCCGCCCTCGGGGCCCTGGAAGCTCAGGATGAAGATGACGAACATGGGCCCGTACATGAACAGCACGAACAGGCTGAACACGATGGCCAGCAGCCAGAAGCTGGCCGGGCGGGATTCGCGGATGCGGGCTTTCATGCGGGTGTCCTGTGCAGGTTGTCGGCAGCGTGGGGGGTCATCACAGCTCCTTGCGGATGTCGACGAGCCTGGTCAGGCCCCAGATGATCATCAGCACCACCGCGAGCAGGATCACGGCATTGGCCGCCGCCAGCGGGAACTGCAGGTACGAGGTCTGCACCTGGATGATCTTGCCGATGGAGGCGATCTGCTGCCCTCCCATCACGCCGATGGTCACGAAGTCGCCCATGACGATGGTGATCACGAAGATGGAGCCGATGATGATGCCGGTGCGCGACAGCGGGATGATCACGTTCCACAGCGTCTGCCAGCCGCTGGCGCCGCTGTCGCTGGCGGCCTCGATGAGGCTGCGGTCGATGCGCATCATGCTGTTGAAGATGGGCACGATCATGAACATGGTGTACAGGTGCACGAAGGCCAGCACCACCGAGAAGTCCGAGAACAGCAGCCACTCCACCGGCTGCTCGACCATCCCCATGCCCACCAGGCTCTGGTTCACCAGGCCGTTGCGCCCCAAGAGCGGCACCCACGAGATCATGCGGATCACGTTGGAGGTCCAGAACGGGATGGTGCACAGCACGAACAGCAGCGTCTGCATGCCCGAGGAGCGCACGTGGAAGGCCAGGAAATAGGCCACGGTGAAGCCGATCACCAGCGTGATCAGCCACACGAGAAAACTGAACTTGAGCGTCGAGTAGTACGTCTTGAGCGTGACGCACAGGCCCTCCGACGCATCGCCACAGCCCGCGAAGATCGACACGTAGTTCTTGAACGTGAAGCCCGGCAACAGCTCGTATTCGTTGAAGTCCCAGAAGCTGACCATCACGATCAGCGCCAGCGGCACCAGGAAGAACAGCGCGAACACCAGCGTGAACGGCGCGGCCTGCCACCAGGCGGCAATGCCGCGCCCGGGAACGGCTGCAGCAGGCAAGGTCGGTGTGTTGGTAGTGCTCATGGTGTTTGCAAATCAGATATCCGTCGGACGACAGCCGTCGAAACTGCCGCGGCCGAAGGCCAGTGCTCCCGCGCAAGGGCCGCCCCGCCGCGCTGGGAGCGTCCCCCTCCCGAACTGCGCAGCGGTTCGAGAGAGGGGTGAAGGCGCGCAGCTCCTCAGGGGGTGCTTCCTATGCCGCGACGAACTCGTTCCACTTCTGGACCATGTAGTTGTTCTCGTCCATCAGTGCGTTCCAGCAGGCGATGCCGCCCATGCGCGACTCGTAGCTGCCGCCGTCGCGCACCGCGCCGGACTTGGCCAGCACGTCGCCATTGGGGCTCTTGATGTCCTGCGTGGCGGGCTTGCCTTCCATCCAGTAGGCCCACTCGTAGGCTTCCATCTTGGACTTGGCGGTCTCCAGCACGGCGCTGTAGTAGCCCTGGCGGTTCAGGTAGGCACCGGCCCAGCCGTCCAGGAACCAGTTGATGAACTCGTAGGCGCCGTCGAGCTTCTTGCCCGACAGGGTGGCCGGCAGGCCGAAGCCGGCGGCCCAGGCGCGGTAGCCTTCCTTGAGGGGCTGGAAGTTGCAGGCGATGCCCTTGGTGCGCACGGCGGTCACGGCCGGGCTCCACATCGACTGGATCACCACCTCGCCCGATGCCATCAGGTTCACCGACTCGTTGAAGTCCTTCCACAGCGCGCGGAACTGGCCCTGCTTCTTGGCCTCGATCAGGGTCTTGATCGTGAGATCGATCTCCTTCTTGGTCATGTTGCCCTTGTCGGGGTACTTGTAGATGCCCATGGCCTCGACCACCATGGCGGCGTCCATGATGCCGATGGAGGGGATGTTCAGGATCGCGGTCTTGCCCTTGAACTCGGGGTTGAGCAGCTCGGCCCAGGAGTTGATGGGGCGCTTGATCAGGTCGGGGCGAATGCCCAGCGTGTCGGCGTTGTAAACGGTGGGAATCAGCGACATGAACTGCGTGGGCGCGGTCGCGAACTTCTTGGACTTCTCGCCCTCCAGGTAGATCACCTTCTTGGGCGCCGTGCCCTGGTCGCCCACGGCCTTGCCGGCCACCATGCCGTTGGTGAACAGCGTGGTGATCTTGTCGGCGTTCTTGATGCGCTTGGTGTCGATGCCCTTCAGGTTGCCCGTGGGCACGATCTTCTTGAGCGAGAAGTACTCGGTGTCGATCAGATCGAAACTGTTGGGCGCGGTCACGGCGCGCTTGGTCACGTCGTCGGTGGTCACGGCCACGTACTGGATCTCGATGCCGGTGTCGGCCTTGAACTTCTCGGCAATGGCTTTGTCCTGGTTCACGGCCGTGCCCAGGTAGCGCAGCACGATCTTTTCCTGCGAGTGCACGGCCGGGAACACGCCGGCGGCCAGGATGCCCGCCGTGCCCTTGAGCAGCGAGCGGCGCTGCACGCCGGTGGCTTCGGAGGCAACGGCAGCAGGGGAATCAGCACGAGAGTCGTCGGACATGGGAAAGCTCCTTGGTTTGCGAAGTGGAGGGGTTGGAAACGAACAAACGGACGAAAAGACAGACAGACAGACAGACAGCGGACAACGAAAAAAGCGATGCTCAGGCCGGCACGGCCTGCGCAGTGGCCGTGGCCATGGGCGCAGACACGGGCGCCGCAGGCGGGTACAGGGGGTGGGCCTGCTCAGGCGTCCAGTGCAGTTGCACGCCCTGCCCCACCTGGTAGGGCTGGGCGGCAAAGGCGGCTTCGGAGACCATCACCGAATAGGCGGCCGTGGCATTGGCAGACAGGGCCACGCCCTGTTTTTGCAGGCCCAGCAGCACATAGGTGCCCTGGTACTCCACGTCGGTCACCACGGCCTGCATGTGCTGGGCACCCCAGGGCAGCGGCGCGCCCTGCGGCAGCACCTGCAGGTGGTCGGTGCGCACGCCGACCTTGCCTTCGGTCGTGTCGATCACGTTGTGGCCGCCCATGAAGCGCGCCACGAATTCGCTGGCGGGGCGGTTGTAGACCTCGTGCGGCGAGCCCACCTGCTCGATCACGCCGTGGTTCATCACCACCATGGTGTCGGCCAGGGCCATGGCCTCCTCCTGCGAGTGGGTCACGTGGATGAAGGTCAGGCCCAACTCCTTCTGCCAGCGGCGCAGCTCGGCACGCATCTGGATGCGCAGGAACGGATCGAGCGCCGAAAGGGGTTCGTCCAGCAGCAGCACGCGCGGCTGGGTGATCAGGGCACGCGCCAGCGCCACGCGCTGCTGTTGCCCGCCCGACAGCTCGGCCGGCTTGCGCTCGGCCAGATGGCCCATGGCCACGCGCTCGAGCAGGTCGCGCGCCTTGGCCTGGCGCTCGGCCTTGGCCACGCCCTTCATCTTGAGGCTGAAGGCCACGTTGTCCAGCGCCGAAAGGTGCGGGAACAGCGCAAAGCTCTGGAACATCATGGCCGTGCCGCGCGCGGCGGCGGGCAGGTCGGTGATGTTGCGGTTCTCAAGCAATATGTCGCCGCTGGTCACCGACTCGTGCCCGGCGATCATGCGCAGCGTGGTGCTCTTGCCGCAGCCCGAAGGGCCCAGCAGGCAGCAGTAGCTGCCGCTGGCGATGCGCAGGTCGATGGCGTCCACGGCGGGCTTGCCGCTGGCGTAGCGCTTGGTGAGCGCCACGATCTCGATGGCGGCCGGGGGCTGGGCAGGCGTGGTGTCGTGCATGCCACAGATCTACGCAAACCGCGTGCCAGCTTTTGCACACAATGCTCGCATCAGTTTGTATACAAAATGCACCGATAGCGTGCACAGCCGCTTACACGGCGGGATTGCACGGCACCAAAAGCGCCCATTTCACCCGTCGCGCGGCCGCCACATACGCCCTTCGGCACCAACTGTGCCCACTGGACAAGTGCCATGCCAGCCAGTCGCTGGCTATACTGGCCAGTCACGGAAACATTTCTTTACGAGGCGCCCACCGTCCCACCGCAGCACTGCAGGATGACGAATCTCGACCCTCGCTCCATGATCGCCCTGGCGGGATTCATGTCCGCCCTGATGGCCATCGTGCTCGCCTGCATGCGGCGTTACTACCCGGCCCACATCCGGGGCCTCGGCTCCTGGGCGGCGGCGCCGGTGCTGTGGCTGGCGTCCACCGCGCTCTTCAGCTCGCGTGGACTGGTGCCCGACTGGCTGAGCCTGGTGGGGGCCAACATGCTGCTGGTGCTGGGCACCATGACCTACTACATGGGTACCCGCGCCTTCCTGGGGCATGCGCCCACCTGGCGCATCTGGGGTGGGGTGCTGACCGTGTGCCTGGGGGTCTTCACCTGGCTGTCCTACGGCTGGCCCAACTACAGCGTGCGGCTGACCTTCTTCACGCTGGTGATGTCCTGCATCTATGGCGCCCAGCTGCGCTTTCTGTTGCGCCATGGCGGCAGCAACTTCCCGGTGCGGCTGGTGGAAGTGGTGCTGCTGCTGCACCTTACGGTGCTGCTGGTACGGCTTGGCTCCATCTTCGCGGGGTTCGCGGGCGACAACCTCATGGAGCCGTCGGTCTACCAGAACCTGTACATCGGTGCCTATGCACTCACGGTCCTCATGCTGTCCATCGGCGCGCTGCTGATGGCCACCGACCGGTTGCGCACCGAGCTCGAGCACCTGGCCACGCACGACTCGCTGACCCGGGCGCTGAACCGGCGTGCCTTGCTGCAGCGCTGCGAGGAAGAGCTCGAACGCGCGCGCCGCTATGGAGGCGGCCCCTCGCTGATGATGCTGGACCTGGACCACTTCAAGGCCGTGAACGACAGCTGCGGCCACCAGCATGGCGACGCGGTGCTGGTGCACTTCGTGGAGCGCACCCTGGCCGTGCTGCGCACGCCCGACCGCATGGGCCGCTATGGCGGCGAAGAGTTCATGGTGGTGCTACCCGGCACCGATGCCGTCGCAGCGCTCAACGTGGCCCGGCGCATCCACGCCACGCTGGCCGTAGGCCACCCGCTCGATTGCCGGGTGAGCATCGGCCTGACGCAATGGGGCGGCCCCGGCGACACACTGGACGCCATGCTCGCGCGCGCCGACCAGGCGCTGTACCAGGCCAAGGAACAGGGTCGCAACCAGACCGTGGTCGGATAGCGCCTCAGGCCCGGGCCACCAGCCGCGCGGCCAGCGCCAGCACGGGCGCGTCGACCATGCGCCCATCGAGCCGGAACACCGCCCCGCCCTGCGCGGGCGCTGCCTCCAGTACCCGCCGTGCCCAGGCCAGCTCCGCCGGCTGGGGCGCAAAGGCGGCCTGCACCGGCGCCACCTGGGCGGGGTGGATGCACAGCTTGCCGCCAAAGCCCATGCGCCGGCTGCGTGCCGTGTCGTCGGCCAGGCGTGCCAGGTCGTCCGTGGCCGTGGTCACGCCATCCACCGGCGCGGCCAGCCCCGCGCGGCGCGAGGCACGCACCAGCGCCAGGCGCACCGGCAGCAGTTCGGTCTCATCCGCAGCACACTCCATGCCCAGGTCCACCTGGAAGTCGAGGTGCCCGAAGGCCAGGCGCACCACCTGCGGTGCCTGCGCCAGCGCATCCAGGGCATCGAGCCCGGCATTCGACTCGACCAGCGGCACCAGCAGGCCCTGCGGGCCAAGCGCGCGGGCAACTGCGGCCAGCACCGGTGCCGATTCGGCCTTGGCCAGCATGGCGCCGGCCAGGCCCTGGGCCACGCAGGCGGCCACGGCCGCGAGGTCGTCGGCATGCCAGGGGGTGCCTGCAGCATTGGTGCGCACCAGCAGGCGCGCACGTTGCGCTGGCTCCACGGCCTTCACGGCGGCCAGCAAAGCCGTGCGCGCAGCGGCCTTTTCATCGGGCGCCACCGCGTCCTCCAGGTCCACGATCACCGCGCCCGCGCCGCTGGCCAGGGCCTTGGCGAAGCGCTCGGGGCGGTTGGCCGGAACAAACAGGAAGGTGGTCGCGCGGGCGATGGCACCGTGGGCAGACGACACGGCCATCAGATGGCCTCGCTGGCGCGCAGCATCGCCAGTTGCTCGTCGCCGCGCCCCAGCGCGCGCAGGATGGCCTCGGTGTGCTCGCCCACGGCGGGTATCGGGTCCATGCGGTAGGCAAAGCTGCTGTGCGCACCGGGCGGCAGCAGCGCAGAAAGCGGCCCTTGCGGCGACTCCACCTGCTGCACGCGGCCACGTGCCTGCAACTGCGGATGGGCCCAGACCTCGGCCATGGTGTTCATGCGTGCGTTGGCGATGCGTGCCGCCTCCAGCCGCTCGATGACCTGCGCGGCCGTGAGCGTGCCGAACACGGCGAGGATCAGGACCCGGAGCTCGGCCCGGTGTTCGTTGCGCCGGGCATTGCTGTCAAAGCGCGGGTCGCTGGCAAGCTCTGGCTGCAGCAGCACGTGCTCGCAGAACAGCTTCCACTCGCGCTCGTTCTGCAGGCCCAGCATCACCGTGCCGCCGTCGCCAGCGAGGAAGGGGCCATAGGGGTAGATGGTGGCGTGCGCGGCCGCGTTGCGCGGCGGCGGCGTTGCGCCGCCGTAGGCGTAGTACATGGGAAAGCCCATCCACTCGGCCAGCGATTCGAGCATGGAGACGTCGATGCGCGAGCCCTGCCCCGTCTTCTCGCGCTGCATCAGCGCAGCCAGCACGCTGGTGTAGGCATACATGCCGGCCGCGATGTCGGCAATCGAGTTGCCCGACTTGCAGGGCTCCTCGGGCGTACCGGTCACCGACAGGTAGCCCGCCTCGCTCTGGATCAGCAGGTCGTAGGCCTTCTTGTCGCGGTAGGGGCCATCACTGCCGTAGCCCGAGATGTCGCAGACGACGAGGCGCGGGTTGTGCTTGCTCAGCGCCTCCCACGACAGGCCCATGCGCGCGGTGGCACCGGGGGCGAGGTTCTGCACCAGCACGTCGGCCGTTTCCAGCAGCTCCCACAGCACGGCCAGCGCCTCGGGCTGCTTGAGGTCGAGCGTGAGGCTTTCCTTGGAGCGGTTGACCCAGACGAAGTGCGAGGCCAGGCCCTCTGCCCTGGTGTCGTAGTCGCGCGCAAAGTCGCCGCCGCCGGGGCGCTCGACCTTGATCACGCGCGCCCCCAGGTCGGCCAGCTGGCGGGTGCAGAACGGGGCGGCGATCGCATGCTCGAGCGACACCACGGTGATGTGGTCCAGGGGTCGGGTCATCGGCTGGCTCCTGTGCTCAGTCGACTGTCGCGCCGGAAGTCTTGACCACCTTCGCCCACTTGGCCAGGTCCTCCTGCAGCAGCGCGGCGAACTGGTCGGGCGTGGTCTTGGGCGCGATCTCCACGCCCTGCAGCTCCAGCTTGTCGCGCAGGTCCTTGGCGGCCAGCGCACCGGCCATGCCGTCCTGCAATTTGGACTGGATGTCGGCCGGCAAGCCTGCGGGCGCGAACAGCCCGATCCACAGCGTGCCGTTGTAGCCGGCCACGGTCTCGGCGATGGTGGGCACATCGGGCAGCACGGGCGAGCGTGTGGCGCCACTCACGGCCAGGGCGCGCAGCTTGCCGGCCTTGATGTGCGCCAGGGCCGAGGGCATGCTCGCGAACACCATCGGCAACTGGCCGCCCAGCACGTCGTTGATGGCCGGGGCCACGCCCTTGTAGGGCACGTGCTGCAGCTCTATGCCGGCCATGCTGTTGAGCATTTCACCGAGCAGGTGGTTGAGCGTGCCATTGCCGGCCGATGCGTACTGGTAGTGGCCGGGCCTGGCCTTGGCCAGGGCCACCAGTTCCGCCATGTTGCGTGCCGGGAATGAGGGGTTGACCAACAGCACGTTGGGCACGGCACCGATCAAGCCCACGGGCTTGAAGTCCTTGACCGGGTCGAAGCCTGGGTTCTTGAAGAGAGCGGGATTGATGGCCTGGCTGCTGCTGATGGTCATGAGCAAGGTGTAGCCGTCCTTGGGCGCCTTGGCCACGAACTGCGTGCCGATGTTGCCGCCCGCGCCAGGCCGGTTCTCCACCACGGTGGCGCCTCCCAGCACCTCGCCGAGCTTCTGGCCCACCAGGCGGCCCACGATGTCGTTGGTGCCGCCGGCGGCCTGGGGCACGACCATCACGATGGGGCGGCTGGGGTAGCTGGCCTGGGCCGCTGCCCACAGGGGTGCTGCCAGCAGGGCAGCGAGGGCGGTGCGGCGCGCAATGGCGCGGGGCGAGGCGAAGTTCATGCGGTTTGTCTCCTTGGCGTGTTCTCGGATGAGGACGAATGTTCGCTGCACTGCCGCCCCGGCACAATCACGCATTTCAGAACCGCGCCTTCGCCAGAACCGAAAGCTCAGGAGCCACGCAGTACCATGGCGCCCATGCAATTCGACCTGACCGACCTGCGCCTGTTCGTGCTCACGGCCGAGCAAGGCGCGCTCTCCCGCGCCGCGGCCGCGCGCCACCTGTCGCTGGCGGCCGCCAGTGCGCGCATCAAGGCGCTGGAGGCGCAGGCGGGCATGCCGCTCCTGTACCGCGAGGCGCGCGGCATGCGCACCACGCCTGCGGGAGAGGCCTTCCTGCACCATGCACGCGGCGTGCTGCGCCAGACCGAGCAGCTGCGCGCCGACCTGCAGGAGTACAGCGGCGGCCTGCGCGGCCATGTGCGCGTGTTCGCCAACACCACGGCGGTGACGGACTTCATGCCCGAGATCCTGCCCGCCTTCCTCGCAGCGAATCCGCGCGTGAACGTGGAGCTTCAGGAAAAACCGAACGCAGATATCCCGCGCGGCGTGCTCGACGGGCGCGCCGACATCGGCATCGTCGCGGGCCAGGTGGACACGCTGGGCCTCACGGCCATCCACTTCAGCACCGACCGCCTGGCCCTGGTGGTGCCGCGCGGCCACCGTTTCGCGCGGCGCCGGCGCATGGCCTTTTCCGAAACGCTGGACGAGCCCATGGTGGGCATGCACCCGGCCAGCACGCTGCAGACCTTTCTGGCGCAGGTGACCGAGCAGCTCGGCCAGCCGCAGAAGCTGCGCGTGCAGCTGTCGAGCTTCGACGCCATGTGCCGCATGATCGGTGCCGGCGTAGGCATCGGCATCGTGCCCGAGAGCGCGGCGCACCGCTACCTGGCGCCCATGGGGCTGGTGCTGATCGACCTGGAAGACGCCTGGAGCGTGCGCGAACGCTACATCCTGGTGCGCGAAGAGGCGCGCATGCCGGCGTATGCGCAGTCGCTGATCGACCTGCTGTGCGCACACCACCAGGCCCTGGCCGAAAAGCCTGCGCGCCGCAGGCGCTAAACGTAACGCAGGCGCTAAACGTAACGCAGGCGCTAAGCGGAACGCAGGCGCTGAGAGGTCTCAGCTCTTGTTATCCACGCCAGCCGACTCGAAACTCGCCATCTCGGCCAGCACCGCGCAGGCCGACTGCAGCAGCGGCCAAGCCAGCGCCGCGCCCGAGCCTTCACCCAGGCGCAGGCCCAGGTCCAGCAGGGGCTCGGCCTGCATCTGCGCCAGCATCAGGCTGTGGCCGCGCTCGCCCGAGCGGTGGGCAAACACGCAGCACTGCAGCACGGCCGGCTGCAGGCGGCTGGCCACGAGCACGGCGGCGCTGGTGATGAAACCGTCGACGACAATAACCCGGCGCTCGGCCGCGGCCTGCAGCACGGCCCCCACCAGGGTGGCCACCTCGTAGCCGCCCAGCGCGGCCAGCGCGTCGAAGGGGCTGGTGGCCTCGGCGTTCACATCCAGCGCCTGCTGCAGCACGGCGCGCTTGCGCTCGATGCCGGACGCGTCCAGGCCCGTGCCTGCGCCCGTCACCTCGGCCAGCGGCAGGCCGGCCAGGCGCGCGAGCAGCAGCGAGGCCACCGAGGTGTTGGCAATGCCCATCTCGCCCAGCAGCAGCGCATTGCCCGGCAGGCCGCGCACCACCTCCATGCCGTTGGCAATGGCCTGTTGGCACTGCCCGGCCGTCATGGCAGGGCCCGCCGACGCATCGGCCGTGCCGGGCGCCACCTTGCGCAGCAGCAACTGGGGCGCGCCCGAGGCGGCTGCGCGCGGCGCAATGGGCTTGGCGACGCCGCAGTCCACCACCGTGAGGGCCAGGCCGTGCTGGCGTGCGAGCACGCTCACGGCCGCACCGCCGGCCAGGAAGTTCTCCACCATCTGCCAGGTCACGTCGCTCGGAAAGGCCGACACGCCGCGCGCCGCGATGCCATGGTCGCCCGCGCAGACCAGCATCTGCGGCTGCACCAGCTGCGGCGCCTCGGTGCCCAGCACCTGGCCCAGGCGCAGGGCAAGCGCTTCGAGCCGGCCCAGCGAGCCCAGGGGCTTGGTCTTGAAGTCGAGGATGTGCTGCAGGCGCGCCGTGAGCGTGGCGTCGGTGATGTCGGCGATGGTGGGGATAGCGAAGGACATGGGTTCGTCAGGTAAGGAATGGGATCAGGCCACCAGGGCGTTCAATACGCCGGGTTCGAAATGTGCGTCCACCGTGCGGGCCAGGCCCTCCATCACGGCATCGAGCGTGGGCACGGGGGCAGCCCCTTCGCGGCCGAACAGGGCCTGCAGTGCGGCAGGGTCTTCGAGCAGGCCGTGCAGGTACAGCCCGAGCACATTGCCCGCGCCGTTCTGCCAGGCCAGGCCCGGCACCACTTCGCGTGCCACATCGCCGCCGGCCGCCATGGCCGGGTGCTGGGCAGTCTGGCCATGGTGGATCTCATAGCCGCTGGCCTGCACGCCCGAGAGCGCCGCCCAGGCGCCCTGCAGCGCGCCGAAGCGCGCGGTGCTGCGGCGCACGGTCTTGGCGGGCTCGAAGGTGGTCACCAGGGGTAACAGGCCCAGGCCCGGCGCATTGCCATCGATGCCGGCGGTGTCGATCAGGGCCTCGCCCAGCATCTGCAGGCCGCCGCAGACGCCGAGCACGCGGCCGCCCTGCCCCGCATGCGCGCTGATGGCCTCATCGAGCCCCTGCGTGCGCAGCCAGGCCAGGTCGGCTGCGGTGGCCTTGGAGCCGGGCAGGATGACCCAGTCCGTGGACTTCAGGCCCGCCAGTTCGGCCGGGCTGCGCACCCAGACCAGGCGCACGCCGGGCACGTTCTTGAGCGGCTGGAATTCGTCGAGGTTGCTGATGCGCGGGTAGGCGACGACGGCCACCGTGGTGTGCACGGCCCCGGCAGCGGTGTTGCGGTCGTCGAACACGCCGTCTTCCTCGGGCAGGCCGTGGTGCCACTGCATGGGGATGGTGGCCACCGTGGGCACGCCGGTCAGCTGCTGCAGCATCTGCGGTGCGGGCGCGAGCAGCGCGGCATCGCCGCGGAAGCGGTTGAGTACGAAGCCGTGGATCAGCGCCCGCTCGTCCTCTGGCAGCAGGGCCCAGGTGCCGTACAGGTGGGCAAAGGCACCGCCGCGGTCGATGTCGGTCACCAGCAGGCAGTGCGCGCCACTGTGGCGCGCCACGCGCATGTTCACCACGTCGCTGGCGTGCAGGTTGATCTCGGCGGGCGAGCCCGCGCCCTCGATCACCACCACGTCGTTCTCGGCGCGCAGGGCATCGAGCGCGGCCGCGATCTGCGGCCACACGCGTTCGCTGCGGCCGCGCCAGGGCAGCGCGGTGAGTTCGGCACTCACCTGGCCGAGCAGCACCACCTGGCTCTTGGTGTCGGCCTCGGGCTTGAGCAGCAGCGGGTTCATGCGCACGTCGGGCACGGTGCGTGCGGCAATCGCCTGGAAGTACTGTGCGCTGCCGATCTCGCCATGGCCATGGTCGCTGGCCACCACGCGCGCGTTGTTGCTCATGTTCTGCGCCTTGAAGGGCGCCACCTTGTAGCCCTGGTTGCTGTACCAGCGGCACAGCGCCGTGGCCAGCCAGCTCTTGCCGGCGCCGCTGGTGGTGCCCAGCACCATCACGCAGCGAGCTGGTTTCGCAGAGGCGTGCGCAGTCAAGGCAGGGGCCGCACCATGCGGTCCATGATGTGCTCGAGCGCCGCCGCCGCATCGGTGCAGCGCCCGGTGTGCGCCGGCGAGGTCTGGATGATGGCGCTGCGCCTGGCCGTGAGCCAGTGGAAGCGCTGGCGAAACGGCAACTGCGCAATCGGCCCACAGCCCGCATCCCCCGCGCAGATGGCGACGATGGCCGCCAGGTGGCGGCGCACGCTGTCGATATCCACATGCGGGTCCATGGCCAGCAGGCGCTCCTCGTCGAGCGCAATGGCGGCCTGCAGGAAGCC
Organism: Acidovorax sp. GW821-FHT09B03; assembly: GCF_059418305.1. Classification (NCBI taxonomy): domain Bacteria; kingdom Pseudomonadati; phylum Pseudomonadota; class Betaproteobacteria; order Burkholderiales; family Comamonadaceae; genus Acidovorax; species Acidovorax sp. GW821-FHT09B03. The sequence goes on along the minus strand of NZ_JBWKPP010000018.1, from coordinate 79,722 downwards.
GCTCTTCTGGCACGAGAGGATTACGCCGGCGTTGATGAATTCCTCGCGCTCCACCCGCGGCACCACGCGCACGATGGCGTAGTCGTACACCGCCATCTCAGCCGCGCGCATCGATGGCCCCCTTCACCCATGCTTCGCGCCCGGCCAGGCGCGCGCAGAAATGCTCCACATAGGCCTGGCGGTGGCTGGCCGGCTGCGACAGCGGGCCCTCGGTGTGCTCGGCGCCGGCGATGGCCAGGAACTCGTCGGGCACCTCGGCCAGGATGCCCGTGAGCACCTCGCGCGTGAGCAATGCGGCCAGCTCCGCATCCACCGCAGCGATCGCCGTGGCCCGGTGCAGCAGCACATGGTCGGCAATCGGCGCGAAGGGCTTGGCAGGCTGCGCCACCGCGCCGTTCCAGGCGTGGTGGAAGGTCAGCGAGGCACCGTGGTCGATGAGCCAGGGCTTCCTGTGCCACATGAGCAGGTTGGTGTTGCGCGCCGTGCGGTCCACATTCGCCACCAGGGCGTCGAACCAGACCAGGCGCGAGGCGAAGTCGTCGCTGACCTCGTCCACCGCAGGGTCGAAGTTGAGCGCGCCCGAAAGGTAGTCGAGCCCCACGTTGAGGCCGCCGCTGGCGCGCACCACGTCCTGGATCTCGGGGTCGGGCTCGGTCTGGGCCAGGCCCGGATCGAGCTCGGCGAGCACGATCTCGGGCACGGGCAGGCCGAGCGCCCGGGCGATGCCGCCCGAGATCATTTCGGCCAGCAGCGCGCGCACGCCCTGCCCCGCGCCGCGGAACTTGAGCACGTACAGGCCCAGGTCGTCGCCTTCGACCACGGCGGGCATGGAGCCGCCTTCACGCAGCGGCGTGACATAGCGGGTAACGGTGATGGTTCGCATCAGGGGTTGTCGCTTTCCTCGGGTTGTGCCCCGGATCTTAGAGCGGCCTGCCAGGCGGTGCGTAGTGCGTCCTGCGCGGAGGGGGCCAGCACGCCCAGGCGCACGGCGCCGGGCAGGCCGAACGAGGTGGCGTCGCGCAGCTTGATGCCGGCCGCGCGCAGGGCCACCAGCGCGGCCGGCAGATCGGCGCACACGGGCTGTGCACAGAAGTAGTTGGCCAGGCTGCCCGCATGCACGGCCCAGCCCAGGTCCAGGCACAGGGTCATCTGGCGCTGTTTCCAGCCGCGCAGGGTATCGAGGCTGTGCACCAGCCAGCGCTGCACGCCGGGCTGCACCCAGGCCTGCAGCAGGGCCACGCCGTGCGCGCCCACGGCCCAGGATGGGGCCAGCGCCAGCAGCGCCTGCACCTGCGCTTCGGCGCCCCCGGGCGCCACGGCATAGGCGGCACGCACGCCCGTCAGGCCCAGGGCCTTGTTGGGGGTCCACAGCTGCCAGCAAGGCAGTTGGGCAGGCAGCACGGGCGTGCCCGCCCAGCGGGCTGCGCCGCCGTCCTCGCCCAGGCGCAGCGGGGCGTAGGCACAGTCCAGCACGCGCAGCGAGGCATCACCGCCCTGGGCCAGGGCCGCCCAGGCGTCCCGCGCCGGATCGGTGCGGCCCAGCGGGCTCGACGGCTCGCAGGCCCATTGCAGGCCCGGCACGGCGGCCTCCCCGTCCTTGCGGTGCACCAGGTCCATGCCACGTGCCAGCGCGGCCTGGGCATAGTCGCCATAGCTGTGCAGCGGCAAGCTGGCCTGCAAGGCCCCCTGCTGCACGGCCAGCGCCGTGATGCGGTGGATGAACTCACTGGAACTGGCCGCCAGCACGATGCGCCAGGGCGCCACGCCATGGAAGGCGGCAAGCGCTTCGCGCAGCGCCGTGTAGTGCGGATCGGGGTAGCGCGTGGCATCGGCCTGCTGCACGGCGTGCAGCGCCTCGGGACAGGGGCCGCAGGCGTTGCTGTTGGTCGAAAAATCGTGCACGGGCGCGCCCAGCGCGTCGGGGCCGCCATGGTGGTGCAGCGCGGTGGCAGGCACGATCATGTGCCCATCCATGCCGACACGATGGTGATCAGCAGGTGCGCGCCCACGCCGACGGGCACGAGCGACAGCGCCACCAGCGACCCGAGCTTGGCTGCGCGCCGGGTGTCGAGCGGGCCGGGGTCGCGCGCATCGGCATTGAGCACATACACGCCGGGCTTGGCCAGGCGCACACCCAGTGCCAGCGCCATGGCCGCCATGGGCCAGCCGCTGTTGGGCGAGGGTGTGCGGCGCGCCAGGCGGGCCACGGTGGCGGGGGAGAGCCCGCCCGCCATCAACGCCAGCAGCAGCGCGGTGATGCGCGCGGGCAGCCACGAGAGCACGTCGTCCGCGCGCGCCGCCCATTTGCCGGCCCACTGCCAGTAGCGCCCGCCGCGCATGCCGGGGTAGCCCCACATGGCATCGGCCGTGTTGGCCAGGCGGTACAGCGCGGCGCCCGGCAGGCCCAGCAGCACGAACCAGAACAGCGGCGCCACCACCGAATCGTTGAGGTTCTCGGCCAGCGACTCGATGGCCGACTCGCGCACCTGCTCGGCCGTGAGCCCGCTCACGTCGCGGCTCACCAGGCGCGCCAGCTGCTCACGGCCCTCGGGCAGGGAGCGGGCCAGCGCCGCCTCCACCGCCAGCACCTCGTCGTGCAGCATGCGCCAGGACAGCAGGGGCTTGAGCAGCAAGCCCAGCAGGGCCGCCGCAATCACGTCGTGGAAACGCAGCGCCAGCCACTGCAGGCCCCAGGCCGCGGACATGACCTCCACCGCCAGCACGCACCAGGCCAGCGCCATGCACCAGAAGGCCCTGAAATCGCGCGGCACGGGCGACAACGGCGCCCAGCGCTCGCCGCACCATTGCAGGGCCTTGCCCATCCACACCACGGGGTGCACGGCCACCGGTGGCTCCCCACGCCACCAGTCGATGGCCAGGGCCACGAAAGGCACCCAGATCAGCACGCGCAGGGCGTCCCACTGCGTGCCGGGCAGCAGCAGATCGATCAGACCGACCATGTGCCTTGCGACGAATCGCCCACGGTGGCTTGTGCAGCGCTGCGGGCCTGCCGCCGCCGTGCGGGCACGAACACGCGCCAGGCGATCACACAGGAGGTGATGCACAGCGCAATGCCCAGCAGCGACAGCCCCACCACCAGCACGGTGCGCAGCAGCGGGCGCGCCAGCAGCGGTGCGAAGTCCAGGCTGTGCAGGCCGTTGTAGAGCACCCGCTGCCAGGGCGTGGTGGCGTCGGCGCGCATCACGATGCGGGCCGAGGCGGCATCGGCGTACACGGTCACGTCGTCCTCCGCCCAGTGGGCACGCCAGACGGGCAAGGGTCGGTTGAAGGATGTCGATGCGTCATGGTGGCGCGCATAGTACAGCGCGTCGTACCGGGTGAGCTGCTCGATGGCCGGCGGCGGGCTGCCGGGTCGCAAGGCCTGCAGTGCCGCGAGCACGGTCGCATCGGGCACGGCCTGCGCCACGCTGGCTTCGGGACCATCGGCCCGCACCAGGCGCTGCACCGCACCCTCGCCCTGGCCGCGCACGCGGTACCAGGCCTGGCCGGCGATGCGCAGCGTATCGAGCTCCAGCGGCACCACGCCCTGGGCCGCTGCCAGAGCCACGGCCTCGGCCGGGCCACGCGCCATGCGCGGCGCCTCGCCGGCCCACTGCATGCGCGCCTGCGGGTCTGCGGCGCGGCCCGTGAACACGCCGAACGGGTTCATCGACATCAGGCCCGAGAACATCCAGGTGAGCGTGAACACGGCAGCCACCAGGCCCAGGATGTGGTGCCAGCGCATCCAGAACTTCCGGTACGGAATCCACCGGTGGCGATTGAGAAAAAGCTGCCAGATGCCCAGCGCAATGCCCGTGGCAGCCAGCAGCACGCCGGGGATGGAGAGCCATACCACCACATGGTGCCAGGCCTTGGGGAACTGGCGCAGCACCGTCGGGTAGATCCAGTGCGGCACGGCGCCCAGCCAGTTCCAGAAGCGCTCGGCGCGGCGCGTGTCGCGCACCACCTCGGTGGCGCCGGGCGATACGTAGAGCTCCAGCCCGTCGTCGCCATCGAGCAGCACCTTGACCAGGGGCCGGTGCACATCCAGGCCCTGGGGCACCGTCCACTGGTCGCGCTCCAGGCGCTCCGTGCCTGTGGCGCGCCGGCCGCTGAAGGCTTCGGCCACGCTGGCGGCCTGGGCGTCGTCGAGCGGTGCCACCAGCGCACCCGTGCGCGCATCCAGCGTGTGCCAGCGCAGGCGCGGCGCCGCATCGGCATCGCCGCCGGCCACGGTGGCCTGCAGGCGCCACACGGGCGCATCGCCGAACATGCCCAGGCGCGCTTCGACCCCGCCCGAGGGGCGCAGGCCCGCACGCTGGGCCGCATCGGGCGCGGCCAGGCAGCAACCGGCCGGCAACTGCAGCGGCGGCAGCGCCGCCAGCCGCTCGGCCTGCGTGAGGCTGGGGAACGGCACGTAGTACAGCACCACCCCGCTCACGAACCACATGAGGAAGAACAGCGCCAGCACCACGCCCAGCCACTTGTGCACGAAGATGACGAGCTTCTTCACCATGCGCGGCTCCTTGCCCTGCCCACCGGCGTCAGAACGTGGCGCGGGCCGTGAGCTGCACGGTGCGCGGCGCGCCCAGCAGCCAGCGTGCGTTGGCCGTACCCGCCAGCGCATAGTCGCGGTTGGCCAGGTTCTTCACCGCCAGGCCGAGCTTCAGGTTGCGCGAGTAGTCATAGGCCAGCGAGGCGTCGAGCACCGCATACGACGGCAGCCTGGTGGTGTTGGCGGTATTTCCCTGGCGCTCGCCCACGTAGCGCGCGCCGAAGCCGGCCTGCCACTGCGGCAGGAAGCGGTACGCGGTCCAGATGCTGGCAGTGCGCTCGGGCACGCCGGTGGGCGTCATGCCGTCGCGCGAGACCAGCGCGCCCGAGACCAGCTCCTTGAAATCGTCGTAGCGCGCACGCAGGAAGGCGGCATTGGCGTCGATGGTCCAGCCGCGCACGGGCTCGGCCGCAAAGGCCAGCTCGATGCCGGTGGAGGACTGTTGGCCGATCTGCTGGGTGATGTTGGGGTTGCTGGCATCGCGTGAGAGCAGGTTGCGCTTTTCGATCTTGTACAGCGCCACCGTCCATTCTCCGCGCACGGAGGGCACGGCGCCCTTGGCGCCGACTTCGACCTGGCGGCCCTTGGTGAGGTCGAACGTATTGCCGCCACCGGGCAGCGACAGCGCGCCCGAGAGAGGGTCGGTCCCCGTGCCGAACTGGCCGTAGAGCGACAGCGCCTCGCTGGGCGCCCACACGGCGCCCAGGCGGCCAGTGACAGGCGAGTACTTCTTGACCAGGTTCACGCCGCCGCGCAGGTCGGTGGTATCGAGTTCCATGTGGTCGCTGCGCAGGCCGGCCACCAGCTTCCACTCCTTCGTGAGGTCGAGCGCGTTCTCGGCGAACAGGGCCGTGGTCTTGAGTTCGGAGGCGCGGCCGGGGATGGTGGGCACCGGGCTGATGAAGCCACCAGGCGCGAAGTTGAACGGGTCCACCGTGCTTGCGCCGCCGTAGGGCGAGTTGTTGGTGTGCAGCAGCTTGGTACGGTACCAATCCAGGCCCACGATGAAGCGGTTCTTCATGCTGCCCAGGTTTCCGTCGAAGGCGGCGTCGAAGCGGTTGCCGGTCTGCTCCTGGTCGTGCAGGATCTCCAGGTAGTCGCTGCGGTTCACGGCCGTGCCGGCGGCGTTGAAGGCATAGGCCTCGGCATTGCGCCAATGGCGGTCGGTGCTCAGGTGGTAGGTTTCGTTGCGCAGGCGCACGCCGGCGGCGGCCTGCCAGTCGACCTTGGCGCGCCAGACACGGTCGTCGTACTTGACCACCGAGTCGGCCACGTTGAAGTTGGTGCGGCGCAGGCGCTCGTCGAGCACGCCATTGCGCAGCGGCGTACCGAAGTAGCGCGCATCGTCGTTCACGCCGCCGTCGAGCGACAGGGTGATATTCAGGTCGCGGCCCGGCCGCACGGCCAGGGCCAGGGCGTAGTTGTGGCGCTGCGTGTCCATGAACTGGCGGTAGCCGTCGCTCTTTTCCGCATCCAGGTAGACCGAGTAGGCCAGCACGTCGTTGATCGGGCCGCGCAGGCCCACGCCGCCCTGTACCGTACCGAACGAACCCACGGAGAAGAATGCCTCGCGCTGCGTGGTCTCGAAGCTCGGGCGCTTGGTCACATAGTTCACGGCCGCGCCGATGGCGCCGTCACCGTAGAGCACCGAGGCCGGGCCGCGCAGCACCTCGACCGACTCCATGGGCCAGGTCGAGAACGGGTAGGTGATGGTGCCCGAAGCGACGATGAGGCGCGTGCCGTCCACCATCTGCGCCACCGAGTTGTGGCCGGCGAAGCCGCGCGCCACCAGGCTGGTGCCGCCGTTGCCGGGGGCTGGTGCCTCGGTGATGCCGGGCATGCGCACGGCCACGTCCTGCGCTCGGGTCAGGCTGCGCTCGGCGATATCGGCCGCGCCCAGGCTGCTCACGCTGGCCGGCGTTTCGCGCGCCGTCAGGCCCAGGCGCGAGCCCGTGGCGCTGGGGGCATCGAGCGACAGCGTGCTGCCGGGTGCGGACTGCGTGTCCGTGACCTGCACAGCGGGCAACTGGGTGGCGGCGGCGGACTGGGCATGGGCAGCCGTCTGAGCGATGCAGGCCAGCACGGCCAGGGACAGGGGGGTGAGGTGTCGGTGCATGGGAAAGGGACTCCAAAAACAGGCAAATTCAGGGAAGTAACGGAACCAGGGGCATGGCAGCGTTGCTGAATCAACCGGTGGGGGTCGGCACAAAGGGCGGTAACCGAGCCACGATGCCGCTCCTGAGGCGCGCAGGACGCTCGTTGCGGTTGAGCATGCCGTCGCTGGCACGGGCATGCATGGCGCCGCACTCCAGCACATGGCGCGCGGTCTCGTCATCGGGCTTAAGGTCGCCGAAGACAAAAGTGTGCTTGCCGGGCGCCTGGAAGGCAACGGAGCAGGCCCGCCCGCAACTGCTCAGGCAGGCCACGCCGCGCACGCGCACATGGGCCCAGGCGCCCGCGTCGTCTTCGAGCTGGGCCATCTGCACGGCCTCGAACAGCAGTTCGCCGCTGGCAGGCAGGTCACGGGACGCACCGGCCGGGCGGCAGGTGGTGCAGACGATCACGTCGGTGGTGGTCGGGAAGGGCATCGGGGATGCTGCGTCGGACATCGGGGAAAAGCTCGTTCTAGGAAGAAAGGGGTTCGGGCATGCGGTGCTCGGCATGCCAGCGCGCGGCCCAGGCGGCGCAGCGGCCCACCGGCCGCAGCGGATCGTCGAAATCCACGACCACGACATGCGTGGCCGCAGCGGGTGCAGCAGGCTGCTCCAGCGTGCGGCCATCGGTCAGCAGCCACAGGCACGACGGTGCTCCCGCGCCGCGCTGGCGCCGCGTGGTGCGCAGCAGGCGCTCGGCCTCGGCCAGGCCGGCCGCCAGGGGCGTGCCGCCTCCTGCGCCCAGCGGGCGCACGCGGGCCGTGCCGGCCGTGCGCGCGGGGCCCGGGGGCAGCAGCAGCTCCACCCCCTGGCCGCCAAAGCACAAAAGCGCCACCTCGTCGCCCGCGCGCGCGGCCTGCTCGATCAGGCGCGCCGCATAGCCCTTGGCCCAGGCCAGGCGCCCGCCCTGGCGCATGGAGCCCGAGGTATCGAGCGCGATCAGGTGCAGGCAGGGCTGCACGGCACTGGCAGGCTGGCGGCGCAGATGCGCGGCCTGCAGGCGCGCCGGGCCCTTGGCCACCAGCGTGGGCAGCCAGGCGATGCCCGCACCCTCGGGGTCGGCGGGCCGGGCCACGGCCTGCGGCGTGCGCAGCCAGGCATTGCGGGGGGCTTGCCACCTCCAGCCTGCGCTTGCCTTGTTGGTCTTCAGCGAGCGCGGGCCGGGGTGGCTCAGGCTTTTTTTGGTGGCCATGCCCCCGTGCTGCGCACGCGCGCCATGGCCTGGGGCTCGGGCGGCAGGGCGCCCCAGTCGCCCTCGGGCGCGTTCTGCGACGAGGCAGGGCCCTGCCCGCCTGCAGGCGATGGTTTCGTCGATGACGAAGGCGGTGGCTGCGTGGCGCCAGCCGGTGGCGCCGAGCCGGCGTTGCTCTCCGTGCGGCGGTGCGCCAGCGCCAGCTCGGCCACGGCATCCACATGCGCCAGGCCCACGCTATCGTCCTGCTGCAGCGCGGCCAGCGCGCGCGCGGCGCGCAGCATCACCAGGTCGGCGCGGATGCCGTCCACCCCGGCGGCCAGGGCCAGGTTGGCGGCATGCTGCACCACGGCGTCGGTCCATTCCAGGGCCGCCAGCGCGGCGCGGGCGCGGGCCACCGCCGCGGCCAGTTCGGCCTGCGCGGCGGCATGCCGCGCCACCACGGCCGCGGGATCGGCATCGAAGGCCAGGCGGGCACGCACGATGGCCTGGCGCTGCGCGGCATCGGCCGGGTTGTGCAGGGCCACCGACAGGCCGAAGCGGTCCAGCAACTGCGGACGCAGCTCGCCCTCCTCCGGGTTCATGGTGCCCACCAGCACGAAGCGCGCCGCATGCTGGTGCGACACGCCATCGCGCTCCACGGTGTTCACGCCGCTGGCGGCCACGTCGAGCAGCGAATCCACCAGCGCATCGGGCAGCAGGTTGACCTCGTCCACATAGAGCACGCCGCCATGCGCACGCGCCACCAGGCCGGGCGCCAGGCGCACCTGGCCGTCGCGCAGCACGTCTTGGATGTTCAGCGTGCCCACCAGTTGCTCCAGGCTGGCGGCCAAGGGCAGCGTGACGAAGGGCGCATCGGGCAGCAGCGCGGCCAGCGCGCGCGCCGAGGTCGACTTGGCCGTGCCGCGCGGGCCGCTGATGAGCACCCCGCCCATGCCGGGGTCGATGGCGGCCAGCAGCAGGGCGCGCTGCAGGGCCTCGTGCCCGACCAGGGCGGTGAAGGGGAACACAGTGGCGGGAGGTGCGAAAGTTGTCATGTCAAAGGTCCTTCGCCCTGGGTTTCAAGGCGGTGCTCCAGTGCGAGCAGGTGCTGTTCGATGCGCTCGCGGTGCTCGCCGGGCTCGGCCCACAGGCCGCGCTGCATGGCTTCGAGCAGGCGCTCGCCCACACTGCGCAGGGCCAGCGGGTTGTGCTGCTGCAGAAACTCGCGCGTGGCGTCGTCGTGCAGGTAGGCGTCGGCCACCAGCGCGTACTGGTGGTCACCCACCACGCCGGTGGTCGCGTCGAAGGCGAACAAATAGTCCACCGTGGCCGCGATCTCGAACGCGCCCTTGTAGCCGTGGCGCTTGACGCCGGCTATCCACTTGGGGTTGACTGCGCGCGAACGCACCACCCGCGCCAGCTCTTCGCCGAGGGTGCGGATGCGCGGCGCACCCGGCACACTGAAATCGCCGTGGTACAGCGCGGCGGGGGCACCAGCCAGGTGCTGCACGGCGGCGGCCATGCCGCCCTGGAACTGGTAGTAGTCGTCCGAGTCGAGGATGTCGTGCTCGCGGTTGTCCTGGTTGTGCAGCACGGCGTCCACGGCCGCCAGGCGCTGCTCGAAGGCCGCGCGCGCAGCCTCGCCATGCTGGCCCTGTCCGTAGGCAAAGGCACCCGCGCGCAGGTAGGCCTGGGCCAGGTCGTCGGCGGTGCTCCAGCGGCCGCTGGCCATCACCTCCTGCAGGCCGGCGCCATAGCCGCCGGGGCGCGGGCCGAACACGCGCCAGGTGGCGCGGCGCTCGGCATCGTCAGCGGCCATGCCCTGCGCCTGGGCTTGCGCGGCCTCGCGCCGCACGCGCACGCGGATGGGGTTCACGTCGTCGGGCTCGTCGTCCTCGGGGATGGCGGCCACTGCGCGCACGGCCGTGTCGAACAGGTCGATCACGCCCGGGAAGGCATCGCGGAAGAAGCCCGACACGCGCAGCGTCACGTCGATGCGCGGGCGGTTGCGTATCGCCATGGGCAGCACCTCGATGTCCACCACGCGGTGGCTGCCGGGCGCCCATTGGGGGCGCACGCCCAGCAGGGCAAAGGCCTGGCCGATGTCCTCGCCGCCCGTGCGCATGGTGCTGGTGCCCCAGACCGACAGGCCCACCGCCGTGGGAAAGCTGCCATGGTCCTGCAGGTGGCGCTCCACCACGCGGTCGGCCGCCAGCGCGCCCATGCCGTAGGCCGTGGGCGTGGGCACGGCGCGCGTGTCCACCGAATAGAAGTTGCGGCCCGTGGGCAGCACGTCGGGCCGGCCGCGCGATGGCGCGCCACTGGGCCCGGGCGGCACGAAGCGGCCCGCCAGGCCGCGCAGCAGCTGGCCCATCTCGTTCGCACCGCAGGCATCGAGCCGGGGCGCCAGCACGGCACGCATGCGCGCCAGCACCGCCGCGGCACCGGGCCACAGCGCGGCGTCGAGGGGCACATCCTCGGCGCCCAGGTAGCGCTCGACGCACTGCACAGCGAGCTTTTCCAGCCGCTCGCGCGTGTGGCCCACGTGGCGCCAGGGCTCGTCGCCCAGGGCCTGCAGCGCGTCGGGCCGCGGGCCGGTCCATGGCGCGGCCCACTCGGGGTTCAAAGGGTCGAAATCGGCGAGGCCCAGGTCCTGCGCCAGCGCCACCAGCAGGCTGCCCTGCCCTGTCGCAGAGCCGCCCGGAAAGCGCGCCAGCGCCACCAGGGTGTCAGTGCGCTGGCGGCCCCGCGGCGAACGGCCCAGGGTGTGCAGGCCGTCGCGGATCTGGGACTCCTTGATCTCGCACAGGTAGGCATCGAGCCGGCCGAGCAGGGCTTCGCGCTGCGCGTCGTCGGCCGGGGGCGCAAAGCCCAGCTCCTGGTGCAGGCGGTGCTGCAGCACCTGGTCGAGGATGCTCTGGCGCAGCAATTTGGCGCGGCGCGGGTCGAGCGACAGCGCCTCGTAGTACTCGTCCATGGCGCGCTCGAGCTGCTGCAGCGGGCCGTAGGTCTCGGCGCGCGTGAGCGCGGGCATCAGGTGGTCGATGATGACCGCCTGCGTGCGCCGCTTGGCCTGGCTGCCCTCGCCCGGGTCGTTGACGATGAAGGGGTACAGGTGCGGCAGCGGGCCCAGGATGGCGTCGGGCCAGCAGGCGGCGCCCAGCGCCACGCTCTTGCCCGGCAGCCATTCGAGATTGCCGTGCTTGCCCACGTGGACCACGGCGTCCACCGCGAACACGCGGCGCAGCCAGAAGTAGAAGGCCAGGTAGCCATGCGTGGGCACCAGGTCGGCATCGTGGTAGCTGGCCACCAGGTCCAGGTCGCGGCCACGCGCGGGCTGTATGCCCACGAAGACATTGCCCAGGCGCACGCCCGGCACCATGAAGCGGCCGCTGCGCACGATGGGGTCGGCACCGGGCGGGCCCCACAGCGCGTTCACCGCGTCCTGGCTGGCCTGCGGCAACGCGCCGAAGTCGGCCAGGTAGTCGGCCATCGCCAGGCTCTGGCCCGCGGGGCGGTCGGCATTGGCGTCGAGGTTGTTGGTCACGCCCTCCACCAGCTGCGCGATCAGCGCGTCGCCGCCCTCGGGCAGCTCGCCCGTGGTGTAGCCCGCATCGCGCAGCGCCTGCAAGATGAGCACGGTGGAGGCCGGCGTGTCCAGGCCCACGCCGTTGGCCAGGCGCGCATCGTCGTTGGGGTAATTGGCCAGGATGAGCGCCACGCGCTTGCCCACGTGCGGCTTGCTGCGCAGCACACACCAGCGGCGCGCCAGCTCGGCCACGAAGGCGATGCGCTCGGGCTCGGGCTGGTAGCGCACCACGTCGACCTCGGTGCGCTCGCAGCGCCAGGCCAGGCCCTTGAAGCTGATGGCGCGCGCGCCGATGCGCCCGTCCACCTCGGGCAGCACCACCTGCATGGCCAGGTCGCGCGGCGCCAGGCCATGCGGGTCGGCCTGCCACTGCTCTTGCGAGCAGCCGGCGGTGATGAGCTGCAGCACCGGCGCATCGCCGGCCAGGGTGATCGCCTGCGCATCCCCGTCGTCGCTGCCATCGATGGAGGCCACGGCAAAGCTCGTGGCGTTGAGCACCACGGCCACGCCCTGCTCCTCGGCCATGGCCTGCAGCACGGCCAGGCTCTCGGGGTTCTTGAGCGAATCGACGGCCACGGCCAGGGTGTTGAGGCCCACCCCCGCCAGCGCCGCCTGCATGGCATCGAACACCGCCGTGTTGCCCGACTGCAGGTGGGCGCGGTAGAACACCAGCAGCGCCACCGGTGCACCGGGAACCCAGGGCGCGGCATCGGCCGGCGTGTAGGCCATCACCGGCGGCAACGGCCGCGGTGCGGGTGGGCGTGGCCCGATGCCAAAGGCCGCATGGCCGATCAGCGCGAAGAAGGCCAGCGCGTTGTCGCGCCCGCCCTCGCGCAGGCAGCGCCACAGCTGGTGGCAGTCCTCGGGGCTGGCGGTGCTGCGCATCAGCAGTTGCGGGTCTTCGACGTTGTCGCCCGAGAACAGCGCCAGCCACTGGCCGCGCTTGCCGGCCAGCGACTGCGCCTGCTCGACCACGTAGGCCCAGTCGCTGGGGCTGCCCAGGTGGTCGATGACGACCACGCGCGCATGGCGCAGCACGTCGTCCACATACATGTCGGTGGACGCGGGCTGGCGCAGCCACATCAGGTTGGCCAGGCGCACACTGGGGAAGCCTTCGCCCAGGCTGGCTGCGGCATCGGACAGCAGCGACAGCGTGGTGTCGGCCGCGCTCAGGATGACGATGTCGCCGGGCGTCTGCTCCACGCGCACCAGGCCCTGACCCCCGTCCTCGACGTAGCCACCCGGGCGTGTGGAAAGCAGATGCATGCCGACGGCCTCAGGCGGTGGTGGCGGATTCGGCCAGGGCCGATTGCAGCTCGGCCTGCAGGGCCGCGGCATCCAGGTGGTCGCCGATCACCACCAGGCGCGTGGCGCGCAGGTCGCCCTCACGCCACGCGCGGTCGAAATGGCTGTCGAAGCGCTGGCCCACGCCCTGCACCACCAGACGCATGGCCGCGCCCGGCAGGGCCACGAAGCCCTTGATGCGGTAGATCTCGTGGCGCTGCACCAGGGCGACCAGGGCCTCCAGCAGGCGGCCGCGGTCGGTCACGTCGAGCGTGACGTGGACCGACTCGAACTCGTCGTGGTCGTGGTCCTCTTCCTCGTCGTGGTGGGTCTTGCGCGCGTCGATCACGTCCTCCACCGCATGGCCCAGGCCCAGCAGCACGCTGGGGTCGATGCGGCCGTGCTGGGCGTGCACGAACTTCACGCCCGGCAGGGTCTCGCCGCGCACGATGGCTTCCACGCGGGCCAGGGCTTCGGCATCCAGGCCGTCGGTCTTGTGCAGCACCACCAGGTCGGCGGTGGCCAGCTGGTCCTCGAACAGCTCGTGCAGGGGCGATTCGTGGTCCAGGTTCTCGTCGGCGCGGCGCTGGGCGTCCACCGCAACGGGGTCGTCGGCGAACTGGCCGGCGGCCACGGCAGGCGCATCGACCACGGTGATCACCGAATCGACCGTGAACACGTTGCGCAGCGCGGGCCACTGGAAGGCCTGCACCAGCGGCTTGGGCAGCGCCAGGCCCGAGGTCTCGATGACCAGGTGGTCGATCTGGTCGCGGCGTGCGGCCAGTTGCTCCATCACCGGCGCGAACTCTTCCTGCACGGTGCAGCACAGGCAGCCGTTGGCCAGCTCGAACAGCTGGCCGTTCTCCACGCCGTTCTCGTCGCAGCCGATGCCGCAGCTGCGCAGCAACTCGCCGTCGATACCGAGCTCGCCGAACTCATTGACGATGACCGCAATGCGTTTGCCCTGCGCGTTGGTCAGCAGGTGGCGCAGCAGCGTGGTCTTGCCGCTGCCCAGGAAGCCGGTGACGATGGTGGCGGGAATCTTGTTCACTTGCATGGAAGGAATCTCCAGTCAGAAAAATCGGGAATCAGAAAAATGGCTGCGGCTCAGCGCAGCACCTGGGGCAAACCGATGAGGCAATCGACCAGCATGTGCGCCGCCTCGCCCAGGCGCGGGCCGGGGCGCGAGAGCAGGTCCATGCGGTCGGCATCGAGCTGGCAAACCTGGTGCTGGCGCAGCGCCTGCATGCCGGCCCAGCCGGGGCGGTCGGCCACGTTGAACAGGGTGGTCTGCGGGCCGATGACCAGGTCCGGCGCGCGGCGCACCACCATCTCGGAATTGACGCGCGGGAACAGCCCCATGTCGCCCGGCACGATGTTCACCAGGCCCAGGCGCGCGATGGTCTCGCCGATGAAGCTGGCCGCGCTGGCCGCCGTGGGGCCCACGCCCACCTCGACATACACGCTTCGCCCGCGCAGGTGGGCCGGCACGCGCCGCGCCGCGGCGTCCAGCTCGCGCTCGATGCGCGCCACCAGCTCGGCCGCGCGGGCCGATTCGCCGAGCGACTGGCCCACGCTGAGCAGCATGCGCCTGAGGTCGGCATGCGTGCGCGCATCGAACACCTGTACCGGCACGCCCAGGGCCGAGAGGCGCTCCCCTGCCCGGCTGCGCGGCCCCAGCAGCACCATGTCGGGCCGAAGGGCCACGATGCGCTCGATCTGTGCATCCTGCAGGCCGCCCACCTTGGGCAGCCTGGCCACGGTGCCGGGCCAGCTCGAATAGCGGTCGGTGCCCACCAGCTCGGCGCAGTGGCCCAGGGCGCAGACGGCCTCGGTCAGCGACGGTGACAGCGTGACGATGCGGTGCTGTTGTTGCGCCTGCGCGATCGGGGCTGCCAAACCGCCCAGCAGGCCGAGCATGGCCAGCGCCGGCACCGTGGGGTGCAGGCGGCAGCGGGCTGCCAGCGGCAGGGACAGGGCGCTGCTGGCGGCCATCAGTCCTCGATCCCGCGCTGGGCGGGCACGCCGGCCTTGAAGTGGTGCTTCACGAGCGTCATCTCGGTCACCGTGTCGGCCAGTTCGATCAGCTCGGCCGGCGCGTTGCGGCCGGTGAGCACCACGTGCACGTGCGGCGGGCGCTCGCGCAGGCAGGTGAGGATGGTCTCGAGCGGAATCCAGCCGTAGCGCATGGGGTACATGATCTCGTCGAGCACCACGAGGAAGTGCTCGCCCGCGCGGATGGTGGCCTCGGCCTTGGCCCAGCCGTCCAGGGCCAGTTGGGCGGAGTGGTCCAGGTCGCGGCTCTTCCAGCTGAAGCCGTCGCCCAGGCCTTCGATGGGGATGCCCAGTTGTTCGAACAGGCGGTGTTCGCCGAACCTCGCGGTGGGGACCTTCATGAACTGGTAGATCTTGACGGTTTTGCCTCTTCCATGCGCTCGGATGGCGAGGCCGAAGGCGGCGGTGCTCTTGCCCTTGCCGGTGCCGGTGTGGACGAGCACAAGCCCCCGGCGTTCGCCTTGGGGTTTGGGGGTGTCGCGGAGGATGGGGGGGGATTCGATTTGCATTTCTCTGCTCTGCCGGTGGTCTTGGTTGCTGCTTGCTGGTGTTACGGGCGGGAGCCGGGTCTCGGCCCGGCGGCCGAGGTACTTGTTCTTTGCTTCGCCAAAGAAAAGTACCCAAAAGAAAGGCGACCCCGCTGCCCGTGTCCCCACTCGCCTGGCGGCAAGTGGGGCAGCCTGCGATGCTCTGTCCTGGGGTGTGCCGCAGAACTCGCTGCGTTCTTCGAACTCCGCTCAAACAGCTGCGGCAAGCTAGACAACGATGCGCGTGTCCTTCGGCACGCGCTCACCCCAGGCCCTGCGCTTCTCGGCACGGTCAAAAGGGGGTGGGAACGGGCCCCATACGGGCCATCGCTTCGCTCGGCCCAATTTGCCTCGCTGCGCTTCGGCCTGTCGGCAGCGCGAAGCGCGTCACCGACACCCGGCGTAGCTGCGCAGCAGCAGCCGTGTGGACCCCGCTCCCCACCCCTGCTGGCTGCGCCGAGAAGCGCAGGGGCTGGGGTGGGCGTGTGTGCCGAAGGACACACACGCTTCGTGATCTGACTTGCCGCAGCTGTTTGAGCGGAGTTCGAAGAACGCAGCGAGTTCTGCGGCACCACCCCAGATCCGAGCATCGCAGGTTGCCCCCGTTCGCCCGACAGGGCGCACGGGGGACGCTGACTGGGGGTCGCCTTTTCTTTGCCTACTTTCTTTTGGCGACGCAAAAGAAAGTAGGTGCGCCGCCGGGCGCACATCCCGGCCTCCGCCCCAAGCAAAGAAACAGAAGCGACCACAACCAACAAACTCAAACAGCCTGATGCAAACGACGCTCAACGAACGAAGAGCCTTCAAGACGACGCAGAGCCTTGGCAGCCGCCAACACACCCAGATCCACCAGCGGCTCCAACAACACCACCGTCATGTACGCAGCGCCAAACGTGGCAATGCTCTCCAGATTCGCAGAGCCCACACCCGCACCGTAGATAGCCCAGAAAGCCACCCACATCACGATCCCGCCCTGGTAGGCCACCGACAGCTTGAACGTCTGCGCATACGTCATGTCCACATACGCCATGCTCTCCGGCACGATGCGCTTGGCAATTGCCGCCGTGGCGAACAGCGGCACCAGCAAGGTCGTGACATTCATCCCGTACTGCGGCAGATCCTGCTGCGCAAAGAACACGCTCTGGATCAACAGGCCTGCCGCCAGGCCGATGCACGCTGGCGCGGCGCCGAACAGCAGCAACAAGGTCGTGCCCAGGATCAGATGCACCTCGGACACACCCACCGGGTGGTGCGGCAGCAGCTCGAAGAACGCAAACACCAGCGCCGTGGTGAAGATCGAGCGCAGCAGCAGGGCCACGGGGCCCTCCTTCTTCACCATGTCCAGCGCAAGCTTGCTGGCATACAGCAGCGCCGTGGCGCCCGTGGCGTAGCTCAGGAAGATCTTGGTGGTGTCCACCAGTCCGGGTTCGATGTGCATGGCACGGCTCCTTGGTTGAAAAAACAAAAAAAGAAAACAGAAAGAAAAATAATCAGCGCGGCAAGGCCACCCACTGCCCGAGCAGCTCGTGCACCGCGATGCGGTGGTCGAAAACCGCCTCCAGCGCGCGGTGGGTGACCGCCTCGTTGCAGCCGCCCTGGTGCGTGACACGGCCCTTGGCCATCACCACCAGATCGTCGGCATGCAGGGCCAGCGATACCTCGTGCAGCACGCTGACCACCGTGGCACCGCCGGCCACCAGGGCGCGCACGGTGTGCAGCCAGTCGGTCTGGTGCGGGGGATCGAGGTTGGCCAGGGGTTCGTCCATCAGCAGCACCGTTGCCTGTACGGCCAGGGCGCGGGCCAGCAGCACGCGCTGGCGCTCGCCGCCCGACAGCTGCGACAAGGGGCGGTCGCGCCAGTCCCAGGCCTGCGTGGTGCGCAGGGCCTGCTCTACGGCGGCATGGTCGGCGGCCGAGGGCGGGGCCAGCCAGGGCTGGTGCGGCAGGCGGCCGAGCATGGCCACGTCGTAGCTCGTCAGGTCGTCGGCCGAGCCCTCGTTCTGCCCCAGCCAGGACAGCTGGCGCGCGCGCTCGCGCGCCGGCACCTGGGTGAGCATGCGGCCGAGCAGGGCCACCTGGCCATCGACCTGGTGGCGCGGCAGCAGGCCGGCCAGCACCTTGAGCAAGGTGGACTTGCCCGCGCCATTGGGCCCGACGATGCTGGTCCAGCGGCCGGCGGGCAGGTGCAGGTCGATGCCGTGCAGCACCTCGGCACCGCCGACACGCGCGGTGATGTGGTGGGCGCTCAGCGCAATCCCCTTCACAGGCCACCCCCATGCGCGGTGCGCCGGTGCATCAGCCACAGCAGGTAGGTTCCGCCCAGCGCCGCGGTGAGCACGCCCACGGGCAGCTCTTGCGGTGCCAGCATCCAGCGCGCCAGGATGTCGGCCGCCAGCAGCAGCACCGCGCCCATCAGGCTGGACAAGAGGATGTGCCGCTCGTGCGTCACGCGCACCATGGAGCGCACCAGGTGCGGCGCTGCCAGGCCGACAAAGGCGATCAGCCCGGTCTGCGCCACGGCGGTGCCGGTGGCCAGCGCCATGGCCGCCACCAGGCCGGCGCGCATGGGTCCGAGCGGCAGGCCCAGGCTGGCAGCGGTGGATTCGCCCAGCGTCAGGCCGTCGAGCGCGCGCGCCAGCACCCAGGCCAGCAGTGCGCACAGGGCCCAGGCGGCGCCCATCAGGGTGCAGGCGATCCAGCCGACGAAGGCCGTGCTGCCCAGGATGAAGGCCTGCATGGCCTGCAGGATGTCGGGCGAGGCCAGCTCCACCAGGTCGCGCAGGGCACCCAGCACCACGCCCACGATGACACCGGCCAGCAGCAGGCGCAGCGTGTGCTGCACGCCCTTGGCCAGCAGCAGCGTGAGCACCACGGCCCCGGCGGCGCCGAGGAAGGCCATGCCGGTGATGCCGATGCGCGCGATCCACTGCGCGGCCACGGGCGACACGCCGAACATCGCCATGGCCACCGCGCCGCCCAGCGCTGCGCCCGAGGCGCTGCCCAGCAGGTAGGGGTCGGCCAGCGGGTTGCGGAACAGGCCCTGCGCCACGGCGCCCGCCAGGCCCAGCAGCGCGCCGGCCAGCCACGCGCCCAGCGTGCGCGGCAGGCGGATGTCCCACACGATCTGGCGCGCCACGGGGTCGTCGCCCATGTGCACCAGGCTCTCCAGCCCGGTGCTGCCCACGGCGGTGCCCAGCACCAGCAGCAGCACGCTGGCCAGGCCCAGCCACAGCGCGCACCAGGCGGCGCGGCGCCGGCCGGCGGCAGTGGGGATCGGTGCCGGACCTGCAGTCATCGGGCTTTCTCGGTCAGGCAGCGCGCCATGAGGCGCGCTGCCTCGGCCATGCGCGGGCCGGGGCGCACCACCACTTCGGCATCGCCGGGGCCGAACACGCAGACACGGTTCTCACGCACGGCGCGGATCGTGGACCAGCCGGGATACGGCACCATGCTCTGCATGCTGCTGTTGCCGATCATCAGCACGTCGGGGTTGGCGCGCACCACGTACTCGGGGTTCAGGCGCGGGAAAGGGCCGAGCGAGGCCGGCACCACGTTGCGCACACCCAGGCGCGCCAGCGATTCGCCGATGAACGAGGCCTCGCTGGCCGCATACGGCCCGCGGCTCACCTCGAAGTACACGCGCACATTGCGCGCCTTGGGCGGCAGCGACTGGGCCGCCGCCTGCACGGCCGCGTCGATCACGCGCCACAGGCGGTCGGCGCCCTCGGCCTGGGGCACGCCCAGCACCTGGCCCACCACGCCGAGCACACGGCGCACGTCGGCATGGGTCTTGGGCTCCAGCACCACGACCTTGAGGCCCAGGGCCTCGAGCCGCTCGCTGGCGCGCGAGCTCATGGCCAGCAGCACCACGTCGGGTTTCGCGGCCACGATGGCCTCGATGCTCGGGTCGATGCCACCGCCCAGCTTGGGCAGGCTGGCGACCGACTCGGGCCAGTTGGAATAGCGGTCCACGCCCACCAGGCGGTGGCACTGGTCGAGCTCGCAGACGCTCTCGGTCAGCGAGGGCAGCAGCGAGACGATGCGCTGCGGCGGCTGGGGCAGCGTGACCAGGCGGCCCCGGTCGTCCTTGACCTGCACCGGCTGTGCCTGCGCCAGCCCGGCCATGAGCAGGCCCAGCACCACGATGATGGCGATCACCCAAAGGATGCGGCGCACGGGGGTGGGGGTCATGGAGGCGAATCTTTCAGGGTCAGGGGCAGCCCGGCCGCCATCAGGGTCACGCGCGGGCACACCTGCGCCACCTGCTGGTTGAGGGCGCCCAGTGCATCGACGAAGGCGCGCACCTCGCGCCCCAGGGGGATGACCCCCAGGCCGATTTCGTTGCCCACCAGAACAATGGGGCCGCGGGCCTGCTGCAATGCGGCGAGGAAAGCCTGGCACTGCGCGGCCCAGCCGCGTGCCAGGGCTTCGCGCTCGGGCGCACCCATGTCCTCGGCACCGACCGGCAGGGTCCAGTTGGTGAGCCACAGGGTCAGGCAGTCGACCACCACCAGGGTGCAGGCGCTGCTGTGGCCGCGCAGTGCGGCAGCCAGGTCGCGCGGCTCCTCCAGCGTGGCCAGGCCGGGCACGCGCTCGGCGCGGTCGCGCTGGTGGCGGGCGATGCGCTGGCGCATCTCGTCGTCCCAGGGCTGGCCGGTGGCGACGAGCACGGCAGCGTGCGCGGGCGATTGCGCCAGCCAGTCGCGCGCGAGCAGCTCTGCGCGGCGCGACTTGCCGCTCTTTTGCCCGCCCAGGATGAGTTCGGTGGTGATGGCCTTGCTGTTCATGGCGCCACCCCCTCCCCGCCCAGCAGGTGCGCGGCGGCCAGGGGTGCGGACGCGAACCAGGCGTGGAAATAGCTCGCGTGGATGCTGCCGTGGCGGTACAGGGCCTCGCCGGCATCGGGTGCGGGCTGCGCCTCTGGACGCGCGGTGCGCCCCACCACGGGCGCCGTGCTCTGCGCGGTGGAGTAGTGGAAGGTATGGCCGCGCAGCGTGTGGCCCGCCACAGTGAGGTGCTGCGGACCCAGCGCCGCCAGGCGCTTGTGCATGGCCACACGGCCGGGCAGCAGGCCCCACAGCGACTGCTCGGTGCCATCGGCCAGGGTGATGGACTCGAACAGGGCCATCATGCCGCCGCATTCTGCCCACAGCGGCTTGCCGGCCGCCACATGGGCGCGCAGGCTGGCCTGCATGGCGGTGTTGGCCGCGATGGTGGCGGCATGCAGTTCGGGGTAGCCGCCCGGCAGCCACACGGCGTCGCAGGCGGGCAGCGCTGCATCGTGCAGGGGCGAGAAGAACACCACCTGGGCGCCCATCTGGATGAGGCACTGCAGGTTGGCGCTGTAGAGGAAGCAGAAGGCCTCGTCGCGGCCCACGGCGACGGTGCGGCCGGCAAGCAGCGGCGCTACAAGGGCGGCCGATGCGGGCGCCGGGAAGTCCACCGCCCAGCGCTGCAGGTCGTCCAGGCCCATCTGCCCGAGCGGCGTGGCGGCCAGCGCATCGGCCGCGGCGTCCAGGCGCTGCATGGCATCGTGCAGTTCGTGCGCCACCACCAGGCCCAGGTGGCGTTCGGGCAACAGCGGCGCCGATGCCTTGCTGGCGACATCGCCGGGCGCCACACGCACCAGCGCGCCCAGCCAGTCGTCCGCGTCCCGCAGGCCATCGCGCAGCATCTGCGCATGGCGCTCGGCCCCCACGCGGTTGGCCAGCACACCGGCCCAGGGCAGGCCCGCACGGTAGTGGCGCAGGCCGAATGCCAGCGCACCGAAGGTACCGGCCATGGCCGAGGCATCGACCACGGCAAGCACGGGTACGCCAAAGCGCTGGGCCAGGTCGGCCGCGCTCGGCGTGCCGTCGAACAGGCCCATCACGCCTTCGATCAGAAGCAGGTCGCTCTCACGCGCAGCCTCGTGCAGGCGTTGCGCGCAGTCGGCCTCGCCGTTCATCCACAGGTCGAGCTGGTGCACAGGTGCGCCGCTGGCAAGCTGGTGCCAGTGCGGGTCAAGGAAGTCCGGCCCGCACTTGAACACCCGCACCCGCCGGCCCTGGCGCGCGTGCAGGCGCGCCAGGGCCGCGGTGACGGTGGTCTTGCCCTGGCCCGATGCCGGGGCGGCGATCAATATCGCCGGACAGCGTGCCGGGGTGACCATTCTTCTTGCTACTCCCCTACCCTCTCTCGTTGATCTCGGCTCAATGCGGTGCCCACTTCACGCCGACATAGGCCACACGGCCTGGCGTGGCGTAGGTGCGGGCCAGCTCGTACTGCTTGTCGGCCGCGTTATCAAGGCGCGCCACCAGCGTGAAGTCGCGCGCGATGCGCGTGCTGGCGTACAGGTTGACCAGGGCATAGCCGCCCAGGTTGAGCGTGTTGGTGGCGTTGTCGAAGCGGCGGCCCGAAGCCTGCACTTCGGCGCCCACCGTCCAGCCCGCGAGCTGCGTGTCGGCACCCAGCGTGCCGTGGTGCTTGGAGCGGCGCGCCAGCAGCTTGCCGGTGGCCAGGTCGCGCGGGTTCTGCAGGTCCAGCGAGCCGCGCAGTTGCACACCGCCCAGGCGGTACGAGCCCGCGAAGGTCACGCCCTTGTACTCGGCGCGTGCGACGTTGGCGTAGCAACCGAAGGTGGATGGGCAAGGGCCCGCCGCCCCGAAGACGATCAGGTCCTCCACGCGGTTGCGGTAGGCCGTGGCCGAGAAGCTGCTCGAACCCTGCGCCCAGCGCAGGCCCAGTTCGGCATTGCGGCTGCTCTCGGGGTTCAGGCGGGCCGTACCGTACTCGCTGAAGCGGTGGTACAGCGTGGGGGCGCGAAAGGCCGTACCCACCGATGCCGTGGCGCGCCACTGTGGCGCGAAGGTGTAGCCATAGGCCAGGCTGCCCGTGCCCTTGCCGCCGAACTCGCTGTCCGAGTCGTGGCGCACATTGGCCTGCAGCGTGTGGGCGCCGGCGGTGTAGCCGTAGCCCAGGGCCAGTGCATCCTGCGAGCGCTTGCGGTCAATGGGCGGGTTCTCCAGCCGGTCCTCGCGGCGCTCCAGCGCGGCCGTCACCAGGTGCGGGCCCTGGCGCCATTCGTTCTGGAACAGGTAGCCGCGCAGGTTGGTCTCGCTCAGGTAGATCGAGGGGCGGGTTTCGTAGCGGTCGCGCGAATCGGTGATCTGCACACGCGTCTTGTACGCGGTGCTCCACTGCGCCTGCCAGTTCAAGCCCAGCGCGTGCAGCTGGTGCTTGTTGCGATCATCGGCCGTGGGGCTGGTGTCGTAGCCGCTGTTCATGTCGTTGGCGAGCAACGTGGCCTCCAGCCGGTGCGTGGCATTGAGCTGCAGGCCCACGCGGGCATTGGCCGAGGTGCTTTCGTAGCCATCGCGGTCGGGGTTGGCCGTGGCGGTGGTGCGTGCGTTGAAGCCCTTGCTGTCCTCGCGCGCAATGCCGAAGGCGTAGTCGATGGTGCCACTGGCACCGCTCACGCCGGCCTCGGCCTTGGTGGTGTTGTGGCTGCCAATGCCGATGCCCACATAGGGCGCCACGCCCTGCTCGCCGCGCTTGGTGAAGATCTGCACCACACCGCCCATGGCGTCGGAGCCGTAGACCGCGCCGGCCGGGCCGCGCAGCACTTCGATGCGGTCGATCTGCGCCAGCGGGATCGATTCCCACGCGGCGCCGCCGGTGGACTGCGAATCCATGCGCACGCCGTCGATGTAGACCGCCGTGAAGCGCGACTCCGCACCGCGCAGGAACACGCTGGTGGTGGTGCCGGGACCGCCGTTGCGCGAGATCTCGATGCCGGGCACGCGCGCCAGCACGTCGGCGAGGCCCGTGGCACCGCTGGTCTCGATGGTCTCGCGGTCGACCACGGTCACGTCGGCCACCAGGTCGGACAGGGGCTGCGGCGTGCGCGTGGCGGTCACCACGGTCTCGGCCAGCGAGGGTGCGCGCAGGTTCTGCGCCAGCAGCACGGGGGCGGCAGCGCTGCCACTCTGCTGGGCCTGGACGGCGCAGACGCCGAGCACGGCCAGGGACACCAGCGCAGGGCGCAGGCACAGGGACGCAGCAATGCGCGCACGGGGGGTACGGAGCTTCATGGGGCGAATCATCGGCAAGCAAAAACCCGTGCCGGCCTCCCGCCAGCGAAATGGGTGATACGGCTGCAGTCACCCCCTTGCAAGGGCGCACGCAGCCACCGTGTTGGCCGGTATCCGGGCTGGCGGAACGCTCTTCAACGCCTTCCCAGGTGCTTGTTCAAGGCATCCAGTGGCATGTGGTTGAAAAGGGAATCGAAACCGATTCGTCCGCTGACCGTTGCGGGGGCAGCGCAGGCTCGGCGCGCCATGTTTGGCGCCACCTCCCTGCTTCCCGTTGAACTGCAGCATGTGAACCACACCGCGAGCACCAACCCGGTGATTTTACGACCGTTTACAACCCGCCGTCCTACAATCGGTGGCTGTATGGCAACAACACCATCGACTACCGACCAGATCGCCGAGCGCGTGGAGCGGCTCCTGGTGCGCCACGCCGAACTGCAGCGCACCAACGCGCTGCTGTCCGAGCAGGTGGCCGCACTCACCCAGGAACGCGACTCGCTGAAATCCCGCCTGAGCGCCGCGCGCTCGCGCGTGGACGCCCTGCTCGAGCGCCTGCCCCAGGCCCCTCCCGCGAAAGACGCCGCATGAAGCAAATCGAGGTGCAGATCCTGCAGCAAAGCTACCTGCTCAGCTGCCCCGAGGGGCATGAGAGCCGGCTGCTCGATGCCGTGGAGCGCGTGGACACCGCCATGACCCGCATCCGCGATGCCGGCAAGGTGCGTGCCCGCGAGCGCATTGCGGTGCTGGCCGCGCTGAACCTCGCCTTCGAGATCGCCGACCGCGAGGCCGCCGACATGGCTGCCGCCGCCGACCACCCCCACCCCGTGCCCATGGCCACCCCCGTGGCGGTGGGCGACGACATCCCGCCCCCGCCACCGCGGCGCAGCGCCAGCGGTGTGCAGGAGTCGCTGCTGCCCCCCGATGCGGACGAGACCCTGCGCCTGCAAAGCCTGGTGCAGCGGCTGGACCAGGCCCTCGGCGAAGACGGGCGCCTGCTGTAGACGGCGTGGAGGCCCGTGCGCTATCAATGGCGTACACCTCAGAGATTTCTTTACATCACCGACACCTGCCAGGGGCATTTGGAGCCCCTACAATGAAGGTGTCTGCGGTGCCGCCGGGTCTTATATTTCCTTGAACCAATGCTCAACGAGCACGGGCTTGGTACATCGCCAGGGGAGCGTGATCATCTCGCGTCAGATGAACCCAACACCTGGCTGCCCTCGCCCACCTGAACCCCCGGTTCAGGATGAGGGTCCGGTAGCAAATACCGCAGACACCTATTCCTGAAATGGCCGCCGGAGCAATCCGGTGGCCATTTTTTTCGGGTCTGCCAGGGCGTTCGGTATGCTGCAGCCGTCGCCCACGAACACCTCCATGCGAGCCCACTTCACCCTCTGCCTTGCCCTGTGCTGCGGCCTGGCCATGCTGCCGGTGCTGGCCCAGCCGGCACCCGCCGGGCCGCGCCAGCACGCCACCCTGTACGACGCCGCCGTGTTCAACGACCGCGCAGCCGTCGAAGGCTTTCTGGCGCGCGCGCCGGCCAGCGTGAACCAGGCAGACCGCCGGGGCTTCACAGCATTGCATGGCGTGGCCGGCGAAGAGCACATGGCCATGGCCCGCCTGCTGATCGCACGCGGCGCCAACGTGAATGCCGCCAATGACCAGGGGACCACGCCCCTGCACCTGGCGGCGTACCCCCAGATGGCAAAGCTGCTCGTCGAGGCCGGCGCAGCCATCGAGGCCCGCGACCATGGCGGCAACACCCCGCTGCACGCAGCGACCGAGCACCCCGAGATGCAGGACGAGATGGCGCAGTTGCTCCGCATGAAGGCCGATGCCAATGCCCGCAACCAGGCGGGCAAGACCCCGCTGGACATGGCCATGGCACGCGACGAGCCCGGGAAAGTGGCCCTGCTCAAGCGCTACGGCGCGCGCCGCGGCAGCCCGCCATAGCCATCCGCTCCGGCCACGCACCACCAGCGGTGCCGCACCAGCGCCGCAAGACACCGCGCACTACAATCGTTGCGCCACCTTGCGGTGCGCCCTGCCCCCATTCCAACACCCACTCCCTCTTCCATGCTCGACCCCCTCCTGATCGTTGAACTCGGTGTTCTTGGCCTGTGCACGGGCTTTCTCGCGGGGCTTCTGGGCATTGGCGGCGGCATGCTGATGGTGCCCTTCCTGACCTACATCCTGGGTGCGCGCAACATCGCACCCGACCTGGCGGTGAAGATGGCCATCGCCACCTCGATGGCGACCATCGTCTTCACCTCCATCTCCAGCGTGCGCGCCCACCACCAACGTGGCGCGGTGCGCTGGGACATCGTGCAGCGCCTGGCACCCGGCATCGTGATCGGCGGTTTCGCGGCCAGCCTGGGCATCTTCGCCCTGCTCAAGGGCTCGTCGCTGGCAATCTTCTTCGCGCTGTTCGTGAGCTTCTCGGCCAGCCAGATGCTGCTGGACAAGAAGCCTGCGCCCACGCGCCAGATGCCGGGCACCGCTGGGCAACTGGCCGCGGGCGGCGTGATCGGGTTTCTCTCGGGCCTGGTCGGCGCGGGCGGCGGCTTTGTCAGCGTGCCCTTCATGACCTGGTGCAACGTGGCCATCCACAACGCGGTGGCAACCAGCGCGGCGCTCGGATTCCCGATCGCGCTGGCCAATGTGGTGGGCTATGCCATCGGCGGACAGTCGGTGCAGAACCTGCCGCCGGCCTCGCTGGGCTACATCTGGTTGCCCGGCCTGGCGGTGATCGCCGTGTGCAGCGTGCTCACGGCGCCGCTGGGCGCCAAGGCAGCGCACAAGCTGCCGGTCAAGCAGCTCAAGCGCGTGTTCGCCAGCCTGCTGTTCTGCCTGGCGGCCTACATGCTCTACAAGGGCATCACCAGCATCTGATCTGGCCGCACCGCGCGCGCGGCAGATCGCTCAGTCTTCGGGATCCGACGCGCGCTTGGCAGCCAGCGGCTGCGGCGCCGGCACGCCGGGCGGCGCCGCGACCGGGCGGCCCAGCAGGCGGCGGAAGTCCTCGGCCGGCAGGCCGGGGGCGCGCAGAAAGCCCTGGTAGTGGTCGCACTGCATCTGCGCGAGCACGGCGCGCTGCACCTCGGTCTCCACCCCCTCGGCCACCACCTCGATGCGCATCGCATGGCCCATGCTGATGATGGCGCTGACGATGGCCCGGTCGCCATCGTCGTCGGGCAGGCCGCGCACGAAGGACTGGTCGATCTTGAGCTTGTGGATGGGCAGCTTCTTCAGGTAGGCCAGGCTCGAATAGCCGGTGCCGAAGTCGTCGATGGCCAGGCTCACGCCCAGCCGCGCCAGTTCGTGCAGGCGCTGCTCCATCTCGGTGGCGTCCTGCAGCAAGATGGTCTCGGTCAGCTCCAGCTCCAGCAGCGTGGGCGGCAACTGGTGCACGGCCAACAGGCGCGTGAGCCGCTCCACGAAGTCGGGCTGGCGGAACTCGAGCGCCGAGACGTTGACCGACACCACGATGGGGTGGCCACCATGGATCCAGGCCGCGGCCTCGCGCACAGCCTGCTCCATGACCCAGGCGCCTAGCGTGACGATGTAGCCCGACTCTTCGGCCAGCGGGATGAACATGCCGGGCGAGACCGGGCCGAACTCCGGGTCGGTCCAGCGGATCAGCGCCTCGGCACCGGTGATGGCGCCGGTCGCCATGCTCACCTGGGGCTGGTAGTGCACGGCCATGCGCTGCTCGCCCAGGGCCTGGCGCATGGCGTGCTCCAGCTTCATGCGCGAGAGCAGGTTGGCATTCATCTGCGGCTGGTAGAAGCCGTAGCTGCCACGGCCGCGCTCCTTGACCTGGTACATGGCCGTGTCGGCCTGCTTGATGAGCTCGTCCAGCGAACTGCCGTCCTGCGGGTACAGCGCCATGCCGATGCTGCACTGGATGGAGAAGCCCATGCTGTCGAGCGTGAAGGGGCGCAGCATCTCATCAAGGATGCGGCGCGCCACGCTCTCGGCCACCACGGAATCGCCGCCGTGCAGGTAGATCACAAACTCGTCGCCGCCCAGCCGGCACAGCATGTCGGTCTGGCGCAGGCAGGTCTGCAGGCGCTCGGCCACCAGCTGCAGCACGCGGTCACCGAAGGGGTGGCCCAGCGAGTCGTTGATGATCTTGAAGCGGTCCAGGTCCAGGAACAGGATGGCAAAACCGGTGTCGCTCTGGCGTGCGCCCTGGATCGCCGTGTCCACGCGCTGCGACAGCAGCAGCCGGTTGGGCAGGCCGGTGAGCACGTCGCTGTAGGCCAGCTCTTCGATGCGCTTTTGCGCGGCATGCTGCAAAGTGAGGTCGCGCATGAAGCCGATGCTCTGCACCAGCCGGTCCTCGTCGTCGCGCAGCGCCACCCACGACAGCTGCACGGCGCAGTAGGCATCGTTCTCGCGCGGCAGCCACAGCTCGCCCTCCCAGAAGCCCTCGCGCGCCCAGCCGGCCTCCACCTGGGCCATGAAGTCGGCATCGGGCCCGCCGCCGAACAGCGAGGCGGCCGCAGCGCCTTCGAAGGCGCGCGCGGTCTTGCCCACCAGGCGCTCGCAGCCGGGGTTCATGCGCATCAGGCGGTGGTGGCTGTCGGCGATGAAGATCGCGTCCATGCTCGACTCGAACACCCGTGCCGCCAGGCGCAGGCTGGCCTGTACCTCGTGCTGGCGCGTGATGTCGCGAAACGAGTACACCCTGCCCACGGCGCGCCCCTGGCTGAACTGGGGCACCGAGCGGCGCTCCAGGCTCATGCCGTTGCGCAAGCCGAGGATGTCGATGCTCTCCTGCATGGGCTCGGCCACGATGGCGGCCAGGCGCTCGACATAGGTGGGCACGTCGGCCACCTGGTCGGCCATGTGGGCGAACAGGGCTTCATCGTCGCGCCGCACCAGCAGCGGGGCCGGCACGTTCCACAGCTGGGCCAGCCGCTGGTTGAAGGCGCGCACGCGCCCGTCCAGGCTGCACACCAGCATGCCGTCGGCAGCCGAATCGAGTGTGGCGCGCAGTTCGGCCAGCAGGGTTTCGAGCTCGCGCTCGGTGGCCTGCTGGTGGCTGCGGTCCACCATGGTGACCAGGAAGGCCGTGCCCCCTTCGAGCCGGGGCACGCGCGTCACGCGCCGCTCCACCGCCACCAGGCTGCCGGTGGAGTGCAGCACGCTGGTGTGGGAGTGGATGCCGTCGGCCACCACGGCTGCGGGCTGGCTCCAGAAGACCTGGTCCTGCGGCGTGGCTGCCAGCAGTGTCACGGGCGTGCCCTGCATGTCGGCGATGGACAGGCCCGTCAGGTGCTCGGCCGCCTGGTTGGCGGCCAGGATGTGCAGCGTCTTTTCATCGACGAGCCAAACTGCCTCCAGCAAACCATCGATCCATGCCTGCGGCAGCGGCCGGATCACGCTCCACCCTCTTCGGGGACGGGGGCCACGGCGCGCTCGAAGAAGTAGCAGATGCGCTTGCGCGGCGACAGGTAGTCGAGCGCTTCGCGCGGCAGCTGGGCGGGCTTGAGGCTGCGGCGGATACCGAGCTCGGGCACCGTCTCCAGGTCGAGGATGGGTGCCTCGTCCTTGGGCACACGCGGGTCGTGCACGATCACCTTGGGCCGAAGCGGCCGCGAAGAGTTGACCGAGGCCACGATGGCATAGCGGTCGTTGACCAGCTGCACGATGGAGCCCGGCGGGTACACCCCCATCATGCGGATGAAGGCCCCCAGCACGACCGCGTCGAAACGCGCCTTGTGCTGGGCGAAGATGACCGACAGCGCCTCATGCGGCGTCAGCCCGCCCATGCCGCTTCCGGGGCTGCACAGGCGGTCGTAGTGGTTGACCAGCGCCAACACCTGGCCGGGACGCGAGAGGTCGTGCGCCGTGAGCCGCATGGGAAAACCGCTGCCATCCACCATTTCATGGTGCTGGGCAATGGCCAGCAGCACCGGCTTGCCCAGGCCCATGCGGCCTGCCAGCGCCACGGACTCGCGCACATGGCCTTCGTAGCGGGCACGGTCGGGTGGCGGCATGTGGGGCTGGGCGTTCTTGAACGCATCGGGCAGGCGCATCTTGCCCAGGTCGTGGATCAGGGCCGCCACGCCCAGGTCCTGCAGGTCCTCGGCCTTCATGCCCAGGGCCTTGCCCAGCAGCAGGCTGACGACCAGCACGTTCACGGGGTGCAGCGCGCCAGGCTCGCCCACGCCTTCGGAGAGCAGGCGGATCACCGAGTCGCCATTGTTGAGCAGGTCGGTCACGCAGCCGGCCACCAGCAGCTCGCCATCGGTGCGGGCGCGCTCGGGGAGCTCCACCACCACCTTCTCCAGCTCCACGTAGCGGCGCGTGGCCTCGCCAAAGCGCTGGTTGCACAGGGCCAGGGCGCGGTTCTGCGCCTCCAGCAGCTGGCGGCGGCGGGCAGCGGCCTCGTCCGCAGCGGGGTCCGATGGCGCGGCCAGCGGAGCGGGAGCCGTCGCCTCCCGCGCAGCGCCAGGGGCATCGGCGGGCAGTGTTTCCTCGGGGCTGCCCACCGGGGGCAATGCCAGCTCACGCAGGTCGGGGTCGCTCTTCTTGGGGACGTAGCGCACCTCGGTCAGCCCCAGTTCGCGCAAGGTGGCGATCTGTTCGGCCGACGCCACCCGGAAGCTGCTCACCGGAAACGGATGGTGCATCCAGCCCAGGTCGAGCTGGATGTACATGCCGATGCGCAACTGGCGGATATCGATGAGGATGGACGAATTCACTTCAAACGTACGTGAGGAAACACGGCGGCACTTCTGCCACCATTGGTTACACCCATTATCTCCACTTCTGAACGCTTGTCTTGCCCCGCAATGTCATAGGACATACCCGCCATCCCAAGGCCGGCGGGGGCTGCGCGGCAATTTACCTCCTGGTAAAAACCCTGGGGCAGGCCATGCAGCGCACGGCACGCCCTGCCGCCCGTGGAGCCCCTCGCATCCGTGCAAGCACGTAGGACACGCAAAACAACAGTCCGGCAGGCCCCACCCGCCCCGTGGCCGGTGTATCACCGGCACCACAGCGAAGGCTTGTAGACCAGGTCCATCCACAGCGCCCAGCCGGCCGCCGCGCACAGCAGCCCCCCGGCCACGCGGGTGCCCCAGTCGGCCCGGGCCTGGTTGATACGGCTGCGCAGGCGCGACCAGAGCCAGGGCCCGCCCACCAGCCACAGGCCGCTGCCCAGGGCAAACAGCGCCATGGTGGCACCGCCCTGCACCGGCCCGCCACTGAGCGCGGCCACCAGCAGGGCCGAGTACAGCAGGCCGCAGGGCATCAGCGCCCACAGCAGCCCGGCCACGCCCACGCCACCCGCCCCCGCCGTGAGGGGCTGTACGCGCCGCCAGACCGAGCGGCCCAGGCCTTCAACCCAGGCCGGCTGGCGTGCCTGCACCATGAGCAGCAGGCCCCAGGCCATCATGGCCAGGTGCGCAAAGGTCCAGGCGGGCTGCAGCGCGGCCGTGCGCTGGGTGAGCCAGGCCAGGCTGTCCATCGCGGTCGCAGCGGCCGCGCCCAGAACGGCATAGCCCGCCACCCGCCCACCATGGAAAGCGATGGATCGCGTCAAGGAGAAGGATGGAGCGACAGGGGCCGCGGCAAGCCCGCCCCCGCCAGGCCCGGCCCAGCGAACGGGTTGCCCCCCACCCTGCCCCACCAGCGCCGCACAGGGCGCGGCACACATGGCCAGGCAGTGTGGGCCGCCGGCCAGGCCCATGAGCAGCGCGGTCCAGCCCAGGGTGGCCAGCATGGTCAGATGATCCGGGAGAAGCGGGCGCGGTTGCGGTCCGCTTGAAGATAGCGGTCGAACACCATGGCGATGCCGCGCACGAAGAACCAGCCCATGGCCGAGACGAAGATGCCCTCGTCGGTCACGCTGACCAGGCCCTGCTCCTGCAGGCCCGCCAGTTGCTCCAGCTCGGCCGCGAAGGTGCGCCTGAAATCGATCAGCCAGCCCGCCTCGATGGACTCGAACAGCAGCTCGCCCTGGCACATCAGCGCCATGATGACGGCGCGGCGCACCAGGTCGTCGCGGTTCAGTGCCAGGCCGCGCACCACGGGCAGGCGGCCCTGGTCCAGCAGGTCGTAGTACTCGTCCAGGGTCTTGGCGTTCTGGCTGTAGGTGGCGCCCACCCGGCCGATGGCTGACACGCCCAGGGCGATCAGGTCGCAGTCGGGCTGCGTGCTGTAGCCCTGGAAGTTGCGGTGCAGCCGCCCCTGGCGCTTGGCCACGGCCAGCGCGTCGCTGGGCAGCGCGAAGTGGTCCATGCCCACGTACACATAGCCCGCGTCCATGAACTGCTGCAGCGAGCGCGAGAGCATGGCCACCTTGGAAGGCGCCGCCGGCAGCTCCGCCGGCACGATGCGCCGCTGCGGCTTGAAGCGCTCGGGCAGGTGCGCGTAGGCATACAGGGCGATGCGGTCGGGCCGCAGGGCCTTGACCTGCTCCAGCGTGCGGTCGAAGGACTCGGGCGTCTGCCGCGGCAGGCCGTAGATCAGGTCCACGTTGACCGACTCGAAACCCAGGCGGCGCGCCGCCTCGACCAGCGCGAACACCTGCCCCGACGGCTGCACGCGGTGCACGGCCTTCTGCACGTCGGCATCGAAGTCCTGCACGCCAAAGCTCAGGCGGTTGAAACCCAGCTCGGCCAGCACAGCCAGGCGCTCGGCCGTCACGGTGCGCGGGTCCACCTCGATCGAGTATTCGCCGCCCGGTGCAAACGTGAAGCTGCGCTTGAGCACCGCCATCAGTTCGCGCAGCTTGTCGTCCGACAAGAAAGTGGGCGTGCCCCCGCCCAGGTGCAGCTGGCTCACCACCTGGCCCGTGCCGCAGTGGGCCGTGTGCAGCTCCACCTCGCGCGCCAGGTAGCGCAGGTACACGTCGCCCCGGTCGTGGTGTTTGGTGATGATCTTGTTGCAGGCGCAGTAGTAGCACAGCGACTCGCAGAACGGAATGTGCACATACAGCGACAGCGGCAGCGCCTTGCCCGGCGTGCCCGCCTTGCGCTGGGCCAGGGCCAGCACATAGTCGCTTTCGCCAAAAGCCTCGACGAAACGGTCGGCCGTGGGGTAGGAGGTATAGCGGGGGCCCGGCACGTCGAAACGGGTCAGGAGTTCGGGCGTCACAGCGGTCATGGGGAGCGTTTCCTTGTTGGATATGCACTTTGCCGCAGGCCTACGCCCCCGTCCTTGACCTGGATCAAGTGTTGCGAGGCCCACAGGGCCCACAATTTGATGCATGTCAGCCACCACCACGCTCCTTTCGCCGGATGCGATCCGTTCGCAACCTCCAACAGCTGCTGCGCCCATGAACCCGCTCACCATCAAAGTCGCCTGCTCCAACTGCAACCTGCGCGAGCTGTGCATGCCCGTGGGCCTGAACGACGCCCAGTTGGAACGCATCGACGAGATCGTGGCCACGCGGCGCAAGGTCAAGCGCGGCGGCACGCTGTTTCGCAACGGCGAGACCTTCACCTCGCTGTACGCCATCCGCACCGGCTTCTTCAAGACCTGCGTGGCCACCGAGGATGGGCGCGACCAGGTGACGGGCTTTCAGATGGCGGGAGAGATCATCGGGCTGGACGGCATCGTCAACGACCACCACACCTGCGACGCCGTGGCGCTGGAGGATGCCGAGGTCTGCGTGATGCCCTTCGACCGCATCGAGGAACTCTCGCGCGAGGTCACGGCCCTGCAGCACCACGTGCACAAGATCATGAGCCGCGAGATCGTGCGCGAGCACGGCGTCATGCTGCTGCTGGGCAGCATGCGCGCCGAGGAGCGCCTGGCGGCCTTCCTGCTGAACCTGGTGCAACGCCTGCATGCACGCGGTTTCTCGCAGTCCGAGCTGGTGCTGCGCATGACGCGCGAGGAGATCGGCAGCTACCTGGGCCTCAAGCTCGAAACCGTGAGCCGCACCTTCTCGAAGTTCGCCGAGGACGGCATCGTCGAGGTCAAGCAGCGCCATGTGCGCATCCTGGATACGGACGCGCTCAAGCGCATCGTGAACTCGCAGACGTGTAGCTAAAACATCAGCCCTGGACCTGCAGGCGGGCCAGCACCTCGGTCTTGCCGCTGCGGTCGGCCCGCAGGATCAGCGCCTCGCCCGAGCTGGTGTTGGTGCTGGCCAGATCGGACAGCACGAACATGTGGGTGAACCAGGCCTCGAAGCCACCGCGCCGTGCCGACGCGGCCACCAGCGCCTGGCGCAGCTCGCGCAGATGGCTGGCACCGGTAGTCTCCGGCGCGCCGCGCGGCGAACCCAGCGCGGGCCACACCTGGGGCGCGGCAAATGCCAGAGTAGCACTGTCGATGCAGCGGCACCAGGGGCTCGAAAGCACCTTGGACGGCTGCAACTGGCGCTCCCTGAACCACACCCCGGTGCGCCGTGCCTGCTCGCGCCCTTCTTCGCTGAGGTTGCGCTGCGTGCCGCAATCGCCCAGGCGAAACCCCGGTGGATCGAAGGTGCCCGGTGCCAGCGCATGGCGGAACGCAGCCACCACCCCGCCCTTGCGCAGCAGGGCATCGGCGTCGGAGTCCTGGGCGGCCCAGGCATGCAGCGTGGTCCACGCCAGCCCTGCGCCCAGCAGGGCGCGCCGGCCAACGACCGCCTCAGGCTGCGGGCTGGAAGGCATAGCCATTGCCCGATGCAGCCATGCGCCCGAATGCCGGGAACGGGAAGTGGAAGCCCCCCAGCATGGCCCTGCTGGCAGTAATGCGCTGGAACACCTCGCGCCGCACCTTGCGCGCGGCCTCGGCATCCATGTCGAAGGTCACGGCCCAGTCGGGGTTGCGTGCGAACAGGGCCGGCACATTGGTCAGGTCGGCCACGTAAAAGAAGTTCTGGCCGGCGGACTTGAGCTCGAACAGGGTGTGGCCCGGCGTGTGCCCATAGGCCGCCACGGACTGGATGCCTGGCGCCACTTCGGTGCCCGCGCCGAACTGCACCAGCGTGTCGGCCGGCATGGTTGCAAAAGTGCGGCGCACGTTCTCGAAGGCGCCTTTCATGCCTGCAGGAGCGGCCGCCATGCGGGCATCGTCCATCCAGAAGGCATGCTCGGCAGCCGGCACCAGCACCTTGGCCTTGGGGAAGGTCAGCGCGCCCGCCTTGTTGCGAATGCCGTTGATGTGGTCGCCGTGGTAGTGGCTGATGAGCACGGTGTCGATGTCATCGGCCTTCAGGCCTGCAGCGGCCAGGCTCTCCAGCAGCTTGCCGGTGGTAGGCCCGCCAAACTCGCCCAGGCCCGTGTCGATCAGGATTTTGCGCCCGCCTGCCACCACCAGGAAGGGGGTGTAGGGCACGTCGATGTAGTCCGTGGGCAGGCCCTGCGAGGTGAGCAGCGCACGCACTTCGGCAAGCGGCGCGTTCTTCACGAACTCCTCACCCAGCGGGCGGCGCGTGATGCCATCGACCAGCGCCACCACCTCCACATCGCCCACCTTCATGCGCCGGAAGCCGGGGTTGGGCAGGGTGGGCGTACCAAAGTTGGGCGCGTTCTGCGCCCACACGGGCACGAACGAGCCCGCCGCGTAAATGGCAGGGGCGGCAAGCCCAGCACCCAGAAAATGGCGACGTGACAGCATGAAACTCTCCGGTATTGAGTTGAACTGATGGGTTTTCAACTGTAACGGGGAGTGGCACGATGGCACCAGGCCCGGTGCAAACCAGTAGGGGCCATGGGGTCTTGCCAGGAGCGGGGTTCAGTCCAGGGTGATGCGCTGCGCCTTGATCAGCTTGTGCCACCGGTCCGTCTCGGTGCGGATCAGGTCTGCATACTGGGCCGGCGTGCTGGCCACGGGCTCGATGCCGAAGTCCACCAGCTTTTGCTTGACCGCGGGCTGGTTGATGGCGGCAGCCACCTGCTTTTGCAGTGCAGCCACCACGTCCGCAGGCGTGCCTGCGGGGGCGACGATGCCCACCTGGGCAGACGCCTCGACGTTCTTGAAGCCCAGTTCGGCAAAGGTCGGCACATCGGGCAGCTGCAGAAGCCGCTTGGCGCTGGCCACGGCCAGGGGGCGCACCTTGCCGGCCTTGATGAAGGCGCCGCCGGCGGCCAGGTCGACCATCATCGCGGGGATCTGGCCGCCGGCCAGGTCGGTCAGCGCGGGCGCAGCGCCGCGGTAGGGGATATGGGTCATGAACAGGCCGGCATCGACCTTCAATAGCTCCATCGCCAGGTGGTGCGGGCTGCCCGCGCCGGCCGAGCCGAAGCTCATGGCGCCGGGCTTGGCCTTGGCCTTGGCAACGAAGTCCTTGGCGTCCTTGAAGTCGGCGCCTGGGTTGACCACCAGGATCATCGGGAACCTGCCCATCAGCGTCACAGGCAGCAGGTCCTTGCTGGGGTTGTAGCTGAGCTTGCTGTACAGCGCGGGGTTGAACACCATGGTGCCGTTGTCGGCCGACAGGATGGTGTAGCCGTCAGGCGCGGCGCGGCCGGTCTCGGCGGCGGCAATCGCCGTGTTGCCCCCGGGCTTGTTGTCGATCAGCACCGGTTGGCCGATCTGCGTCGAGAGCTGCTGGCCCACCGTGCGCGCGAGAAAATCGGAACCGCCGCCCGCCGGGTACGGCACCAGCCAGCGGATGGCCTTGGCCGGGTAGGTTTGCGCGCTGGCCGGGGCGGCCCATGCCAGCAATGCCGGCAGGGCGAGCATTCCAGCCAACAAGCGTCGATTCTTCAACATGTCTGCACCTCAGGGGATTAATATCTGCGTGATGTTACTCCGCTATGCGTAATAAACCTGGGCAGCGTTTACCCTAGGTCCATCACCAAAACACCATGAGCACATCCCCTTCCACGGCCCGGGTGGCCGACCGCCGGCAACGGGTCCAGTCCGCCGAAATGGGGCTCAGCGTCCTCAAGGCGCTGACCCGCCTGGGCGGCGCGGCCAGCCTCACCGCCACGGCCGCCGAAGTCGATGAAAGCCCCGCCAAGGTGCACCGCTACTTGGCCAGCCTGTGCCAGCAGGGCTTTGTCGAACAATCGCCCACCAACCAGCACTACTACCTGGCCCAGGAGTCGATTGCCATCGGCCTGGCGGCCCTGCGCCAGTGCGATCCCATCCGCCTGGGCGAGGCCTCCCTGCAAAGGCTGCGCCAGGCACTGGAAGTCACCGCCTTCCTGGCCGTGATGGGCAACAAGGGGGCCACCGTGCTGCGCATGGAAGAGCCCACCCTGCCCGTCACGGTGAACATCCGCGCGGGCTCGGTGCTCTCCACGCTGTGGTCGGCCACGGGCCGGGTGTTCCTGGGTTTCTCCAACGACCGGCTGGTGATCGACATGGCCGAGCAGGAGCTGGCCGAGGCCTCTGCCGAGCGGCGCTCGCAGCTCGACGGCACCCGGCCGGTGGAGCAGTTGCGCCAGCAGGTGCGCGCGCGGGGCTGGGCCATGGCCAATGACTCGCTGCTCAAGGGCATCAGCGCCCTCGCCGCGCCGGTCTTCGACGCCACTGGCAATGTGTGCGCCTGCCTGACCACCCTGGGCGCCACGGGCGGCTTCGACCTGCGGCCCGATGGCGCCATCTGCCCCGCCTTGCTGCAGGAGGCGCGTCTCATCAGCCGGGCCATGGGCTACCAAGGCAACCCAGGGTAAACCCGAATCTTTGCAATCATATTGCGTAATACATTTACGCAAAAGGAGATTCACGATGACTGCCCCCGCCAACGCCTCCCGTTGCCCGGTCGACCATGCGGCGATGGCCGCCGCCCTCCAAAGCCCCACGGGCTGCCCCGTGAGCGCGCGCGCCGCGGCGTTCGACCCGTTCGCCCCCAGCTACCAGCAGAACCCGGCCGAGGTGGTGCGCTGGGCACGCGAGGAGGAGCCGGTCTTCTACAGCCCCGAGCTGGGCTACTGGGTGGTGACGCGCTACGAGGACGTGAAGGCGGTGTTCCGCGATAACCTCCTGTTCTCGCCCTCGGTCGCGCTGGAGAAGATCACGCCCGCGACGGACGAGGTGCTGGCCATCCTGAAAAGCTATGGCTTCGCGATGAACCGCACCATGGTCAACGAGGACGAGCCCGACCACATGGCGCGCCGGCGCCTGCTGATGGACGCCTTCATGCCCGAGCGCCTGATGGACTACGAGCAGCCCATCCGCGAGCTGGCGCGCAAGTACATGGACCGCTTTGTGGACAAGGGCCGTGCCGACCTCGTGGCGGAGATGTTCTACGAGATCCCGCTGACCATTGCGCTGCACTTCCTGGGCGTGCCCGACGAAGGGGCCGAGCAGCTGCGCCACTTTGCCGTGGCCCACACCCTGAACACCTGGGGCCGGCCCACAGCGCAGGAGCAACTGGAGATTGCCCACAACGTGGGCCGCTTCTGGCAGACGGCCCAGGGCATCCTGGATACCATGATGGCCAGCCCCGACGGCGAGGGCTGGATGTACGACTCC
Organism: Acidovorax sp. GW821-FHT09B03; assembly: GCF_059418305.1. Taxonomy (NCBI): domain Bacteria; kingdom Pseudomonadati; phylum Pseudomonadota; class Betaproteobacteria; order Burkholderiales; family Comamonadaceae; genus Acidovorax; species Acidovorax sp. GW821-FHT09B03. The sequence continues at coordinate 41,934 of NZ_JBWKPP010000018.1, read as the reverse complement.
ATCCGCCAGCACCACGCGCACCCGGACATCGTGACCGAGTCCTACCTGCGCTCGATGATGATGGCCATCCTGGCCGCCGCGCACGAGACCACGTCGAACGCCACGGCCAATGCCTTCATGACCCTGCTGTCGCACCGCGATGCCTGGGAGGAGATCTGCGCACAGCCCGCGCTGATCCCCAACGCGGTGGAGGAATGCCTGCGCGTGGCGGGCTCCATCATCGCCTGGCGGCGCATGGCCACACGCGACACCGTGGTCGGCGGCGTGGATATCCCCAAGGGCGGCAAGCTGCTGCTGTTCCAGGCCTCGGCCAATGCGGACGCCAGCCACTTCGAGGACCCGGACCGGGTGGACCTGCACCGCGAGAATGCGGTGGAGCACCTGACCTTCGGCTACGGCGCACACCAGTGCATGGGCAAGAACATCGGGCGCATGCAGATGCGCATCTTCCTCGAAGAGTTCGTGCGCCGCCTGCCGCACATCGCACTCGTCGAAGGGCAGCAATTCGAGTTCCTGTCGAACACCTCGTTCCGCGGCCCCTCGGCGCTGTGGGTGCAGTGGGATCCGCTGCAGAACCCTGAACGCCAGGCCGACAAAGCACCTGCAGTCCTCGCCAAGTTCCAGATCGGCCCGCCGCCCAAGGACGGCATCGCCCGCGCCGTTGTCGTGAAGGACAAGATCGCCGAGGGCGATGGCCTCTACCGCTTCGTCATCGCCGCCGCAGGCAGCACGCCCTTGCCCACCTGGACCGCAGGCTCGCACATCGACCTGATCGCCGGGGGCCACCGCCGCAAGTACTCGCTGTGCGGCGCGGGCGCGCACCCGGGCTGCTACGAGATCGTGGTGCAGCGCGAGGAAGGCGGGCGCGGCGGCTCGCGGCACTTCTGCGACACCCTGCAGCCGGGCGACGAAATCCAGCTGGCCGGGCCCAAGAATCTGTTCCGCATCGACGAAGCAGGTGCTCACCACGTGCTGCTGGCCGCGGGCATCGGCATCACGCCCATCCTGGCCATGGCGGACCGGCTCAAGGCCTTGGGCCTGTCGTACGAGCTGCACTACGCGGGCCGCTCGCGCCAGAACATGGCCTTGCTGAGCCGCGTGCTCAAGGACCACGCCGGCCATGCCACCCTGCACATCAAGGCCGAGGGCCGGCGCATGGACCTCCCCGCGCTGCTGCGGCACGTGGACGGCGCCACCCGCGTCTACGCCTGCGGGCCGGACCGGCTGATCGCCGAACTCGAAACCCTGGCCGAGCACTGGCCCGAGGGCGTGCTGCGCTTCGAGCACTTCAGCACCGACAACGCGGCGCTGGACCCGAGCAAGGAGCACGCGTTCACCGCCGAGCTCAAGGACTCGGGCCTCACCATCGAAGTGCCGCGCCACCAGACCCTGCTGCAGGCGCTGCAGGCTGCGGGCGTGGATGTGCCCTGCGACTGCGGCGAGGGCCTGTGCGGCGCCTGCGAGGTGCAGGTGGCCGGCGGCGACATCGACCACCGCGACAAGGTGCTCACCAAGACCGAGCGCCAGGCCAACCAGCGCATGATGGCCTGCTGCTCGCGGGCAGCGGGGGAGCGGGTCATCCTGTTCCTTTGAGGGGAGGCGCGACCCCGTTGGGAGTCCGCCTCCTCAATCCTGGGGATACCGCACGCGGGGCACCGCCGATAACCTGAAGGCTCCATGTCATCGACCTTCAGGAGCGCCTTCATGAGCCACCCCTCGCCCGAGCCCCGCCGCCAATTTCTGCAACACGCTGGTGCGCTGGCCGGCACCCTCAGCGCCCCGGTCTGGCTGGCCGCGTGCGCAAGCACGGCCTCCACGCCGTCGGACCCCACCCAGCTGACCTCTGCCCAGGCCATTGCGCAGATCAAGGGCGGCCAGATCAAGGCCGTGGACTATGTGGCCGCGCTGGTGGCGCGTGCCAGGGCGCTTCAGTCGCTCAACGCCCTCATCACGCTCGACGAAGCCGGCGCCCTGGCCGCCGCGCGGCGCATCGACGCGGCACGCGCCTCGGGCGCCGCGCTCGGCCCGCTGGCGGGCCTGGTGATCGTGGTCAAGGACAACATCAACACGGCCGACCTGCCCACCACCGGTGGCACGCCTGCGCTGCAGGGCTTCAAGCCACCGCGCACGGCGCCCTCGCTGCAAAAGCTCATCGACGCGGGTGTGATCGTGCTGGGCAAGGCCAACCTGCACGAGCTGGCCTTCGGCATCACCAGCACCAACTTCGCGCCGTTTGCGGGGCCGGTGGGCAACCCCTATGACCCGGCGCGCATCCCCGGCGGCTCGTCGGGCGGCACGGCGGCGGCCATTGCCGCGCGCATGGTGGCGGCCGGCCTGGGCACGGACACGGGCGGCTCCACCCGCGTGCCGGCCGCCCTGTGCGGCATCGTGGGGCTGCGCCCCTCGGTGGGCAATGGCGGGACCGAGCGCCGCTACCACGACCCGCTGGCCGTGGTGCCCATCAGCCACACGCGCGACACCGTGGGCCCCATGGGCCGCACCGTGGCCGACGTGGCCTTGCTCGACGCGGTGATCACCGGCGATGCCAGCCTGCCGGCCCTGCCGCTGGCGCGCGTGCGCCTAGGCCTGCCGCGGCCGCTGTGGGCGGGGCTCGATGCATCGCTGGCCACGGTGGTGAACGCTGCGCTGGACAAGCTGCGCGCGGCCGGCGCCACGCTGGTGGAGGTGGACATGGCGCAGCTGCTGCCGCTCAACGAGAAGATGTCGTTCCAGATCGCGCTGCACGAGCCCGTGGCCGATCTGCCCGCCTACCTGGCGGCCAACAATGCGCCTGTGAAAACGGTGGCCGAGGTCGCGGCCCAGGTCGCCAGTCCCGATGTGCAGGGCGCCTTCGGTGCGATCAAGGCCGATGCCTTCGGCCCGAACTACCCCGAGGCCATGGCCGTGCACCGGCCGCAGTTGCAGGCGCTGTATGCCAGCACCTTTGCGCAGGGCCGCCTCGATGCCCTGCTGTTCCCCACCACGCCGCTGCCCGCCGTGCCCATGGACAAGGCCAAGGGCTCGTCCACCGTCAAGGTCAATGGCGGGGCGGATGCGGACACGTTCGCCACCTTCATCCGCAACACCGACCCCGGCAGCAATGCCGGCATCCCGGGCCTGTCGGTGCCCGCAGGCCTGACCAGCGCGGGCCTGCCCGTGGGGCTGGAGCTCGACGGCCCGGTGGGCAGCGACCGCCGGTTGCTGGCCATTGGCCTGGAGATCGAGAAGCTGCTAGGCAGCCTGCCGGCGCCCAGGATCTAGTCCTGCGCTGGCGAGAGGACCGCTGCTTCGCCCGCCTGCTCCGCCACTGCGCTGACGAACAGAGCGCGCAGCCAACGGTGGCCGGCATCCTCCTGCGCGCGGGCATGCCAGGCCATGGCCAGGTTGAAGGGCGGTATCTCGAACGGTGCGGGCAGGATTTCGAGGATCTGCGCGTAACGGCGCAGCAGGTGGCTGGGCAGGGTGGCCACGCAATCGGTGTGCGTGAGCACCAGGGCCACCTGGTTGTAGCTGGGCACGGTGACGACCACACGCCGGCTGCGCGACAGGGCCGCCAGCAGCTCGTCGATCTGGCTGTGCGGGTGGCCCACCTGCGAGACCAGCACATGCGACAGGCCGCAGTACTCGTCGAGCGTGGCGGCCACCTTGCCGCGCGGGTGGCCGATGCGCTGCGCCATCTCGAAGCGGTCGCCCATCAGGTAGCGCGACTTGAGCGGGCCGGGCACCTTGCCCACATCGCCCAGGTACAGGTCGACCTCGCCACGCTCCATGCGCTCCACCAGCCCGGAGTCGGCCGCGGGCACGAAGCTCACGCGCAGATCGGGATTGCCGATGCCCACGATGCGGCCCAGCGCCGCCAGGCCGAGGATGCTGAACACGCTGTCGTTGGCAGCGATCACGAAGGCGCGGCGCGCGCTGCCAGGGTCGAAGCTTTCGCCCAGCTCCACCGCCCCGCGCAGCTGGTTGAGCGCCTCGCTGAGCCGGGGTTTCAACTCCAGTGCGCGGTGCGTGGGCACCATGCCGCGGCCGTTCTCGGCGGGCACGAGCAGCGGGTCTTCGAACAGGTCACGCAGCTTGGCCAACTGGCCCGACAAGCTGGGCTGGCTGATGTTCAGGCGCCGCGCTGCGCGCGTGACGTTGAGCTCATCGAGCAGCGCATCGAGCGAGATCAACAGCGGCAGATCGGAACGCCGGATATCCATGGTGCCTATACCTCCTATCGGCAATTCCGACTCACGCTGCAGTGCCTGTGCGGCCTATCGTTGCGCCCTCACTTCACCGCACTCTTCGCGAGCTTTCAGATGATCCAATTTTATTACCACCCCACCCCCAACCCGCGCAAGGTCGCGCTGCTGCTGGAGGAACTGGGCCTGCCCTACCAGATGGTGCCCATCGATACATCGAAGGGCGAGCAGCACACCGCCGCCTACCGCGCCATCAACCCCAACGGCAAGGTGCCGGCCCTGGTCGATGGCGACGCGGTGGTCTTCGACAGCGCGGCCATCCTGCTGCACCTGGCCGAGAAGGCCGGGCAATTTCTGGGCGCACCCGGCGCAGCGGGCCGCGCCGACATGCTCTCGTGGCTGATGCTGGCCGCCACGGGCCTGGGCCCCTTCACCGGCCAGGCCGTGCACTTCACCCACTACGCACCCGAGCCCAAAGAGTATGCGCTGCACCGCTACCTCTTCGAGGCCGAGCGCCACTGGGCCCTGTTCGACGCACGGCTGGCCACACGCCGCTACGTACTGGGCGATGAGCACTACAGCATCGTCGACATGTCGCTCTGGGGCTGGTGTGGCGGCCTGGCCTACCTGATGGGTGATGCGGCGTGGGCGAAGTTCCCGAACGTCAAGCGCCACTTCGACGAACTCAATGCCCGCCCCGCGGCCATCGCAGCCAGCGCGCTGGCCAGCAAGCACGCCTTCAAGGCCGAGCTCGATGCCGATGCCAAGGCACAGCTGTTTCCGCATGGCCGTGTGGCCTGAGACCGCAGCCGTTCACCACCGATCCGCCCACCCACTTCATTCCCTTCAAGACATGACATCGACACGCCGCTCCCTCCTCTCCCTGGCCGTCGCCGCATCGCTGTTCGGCCCCGTTCTGGCCCTCGCCCAGGCCGCTGCGCCTGCAGCCCCGGCCAGCGTTCCCCCCGCCACCCAACAGGCCGGCTTCTACCGCTTCAGTGTGGGCGGCGTGCAGGTGGTGGCCCTGTCCGATGGCACGGTGCCACAGGACCTGCACACCCTGCTGCACATGAAGCCCGCACAGACCGACCAGTTGCTCCAACGCGGCTTTGTCGCCAACCCGGTGGAGGCCTCGATCAACGCCTACCTGGTCTACGCGGGTGACCGGCTGGCGCTGGTCGACACCGGTGCGGGCGCCTTCTTCGGCCCGGGTGCGGGCAGCCAGTTGGTGGCCAGCCTCAAGGCCGTGGGCGTGGAGCCCGCGCAGATCAACGACGTGCTGATCACCCACATCCACACCGACCACAGCGGCGGGCTGGTCGATGCACGGGGCGAGCGCGTGTTCCCCAACGCCACCATCCACGTGGGCAAGGCCGATCTGGACTTCTTTCTCGCACCCGGCAACCAGCAAGGCGTGCGCGGCTACGACAAGGCCTACTTCCAGCAAGGCACCACCGCCCTCGGGCCCTACGTGAAGTCAGGCCAGGTGCGCCCCTTCACCGGCGCGGTGGAGATCGTGCCCGGCATCCGCTCGCGCCCCACCCCGGGCCACACGCCCGGCCACGCCTTCTTCGTGCTGCAAGGCAAGGGCGGCGAAGCACTGGAGTTCATCGGCGACATCCTGCATGTGCAATCGGTGCAGATGCCCCGGCCGGATGTGACCATCGTCTACGACGTGGTGCCCCACGACGCCAAGGCGCAACGCAAGCAGCAGTTCGCGCGGCTGGCCAAGGAGCGGCGCATGGTGGCTGCGGCGCATATTCCGTACCCCGGGGTAGGCTACCTGCGCGATGAGGGCAAGGGGAAGTACGCGTTCGTGCCGGTGGACTACCGGTATCGGGCAGGGGAGTAAAAAAAGGCGATGTCGCAGGGATTGAGTGCTGTGCTCGCGCTGGCAAGGCTTGCGGAGAAAGCCCCCCGTTAGAGGGATACCACAGACCTTGGTCATGGCTCTAACATGGCACTTTGCAAACAGCGGGTGGGACATGACAACCTACTCGCTCCAATGGGGTGTCCATGTCCAATTTTCGTTGGGGCTTAATCATCGCGTTGGCCCCTATTGCCGTTCCATTTGTCCTGTGGCCCCTATGGTGGCTGGCCGGCTGTGAACCATCAGCGCATGCGGTGAACTGCAAGAACGCAATGTGGTATGGCCCCATCGCCATGGCCATACTCAGCATTCCGTGGCTTGCTTTTCTATCGATACCGGCCGGATTCATCGTAATGATGTTCGGCCCTATCCCGTCTGGGGCGCAAGCACTCCACGACCCGTCCGCAATGCCACGCCAGGAAGCGGCACGTGACAAAGAGAAGGACACTGCTGATTAACCTTCCACAGCCAATTCCGCCGATGGGTCGGCGGCCGGGGTAATGCGCAAGGTCTCGAAGGGCGAGAAACGCAGGACTTGGCCAGAGTCGCTTCAGTGCGGCCGCCCCGCCCCCAACAGGCGCCGCACCAACTCCGTCCGGTTATGCACCCCGAACCGCTCGAACAGCGCATCCACATGCGTGCGGACCGTCGAGTAGCCAATACCCAGCTCGGCCGCGATCTTCTTGTCGGGCCAGCCGGCGCACAGGGCCTGGGCGATTTCGCGGGCGCGGCCGTTGAGGCCTTGCCAGGGGTCGGGTGAAGCGGGTGCAGGTGCAACCCGCGCCGCTTCCACCGGCCGCTCGCGCAGCCGCCGCAGCGCGCCGGTAAACGCCGGCTGCACCAGGCGAAGCAAATCCAGCGTGTCGCGGTCGAACGGCCCGCGCTGGCGGCTGCGCCAGATGCGCAGGTCACCGAGGTTGCGCTCGCCGTCCCAGGCAAACAGGTTCACGCCGTGGTGCAGTCCGTCGCGGGCCAGGAAGTCGTTGAAGAACTCGGTCTTCATGAGTTCCTGCTGGGGCAGGATCTGCGTGACCAGGGTCGGCTCGCGGCGCTGGCGCAGCTGGTGGGTAATGGGGTCGCGGTACTGGTAGTAGGTTTCGTAGGCCTGCAGGTTGGCGTCGTCCATGTGGATGGAGGCGCGGTCGCCAAAGCGCTGGGCGGCACCGTCCCAGGCGTAGGAGGCGAAATGGTCGGCCTGCAGCAGGTCCAGCAGGTCCTGGCCCACGGCCAGCCGCAGCGGGGCACTGGCGGGCAAGTCGGCAGCCTCCAGCCTGCCCATCAGGCGGGACAGTTTCTCGACACGGGCGTGGCTCAGGTACATGGCAGGCGAAAGAGGTGCAAGGCGCGGGCACAGCAATGGTGCCGGCCTGCACGCTACTGTAGGGACATCACCGCCCGCATTCAAGAGCCGTGCCAGCCCGTGCCCTCCCGGTTTTCCCTGCCCTGCCCGATTACTGGGTGTTCAGGGCTGTTGATGTCGGGCACAGTCCGCTGGCCGCTCGGTCACCGGCACCGGGCAGCGGTTGACCTCGAACGGCGACATGGCCAGCAGTGTGGTGAGCGCGCTCGATGCCATCGTGACCAGCCAGAATGCAAAGAAGGCGACGGTGTAGACACCCTCGCGGGACAAGGCCAGGGGTTGGTCGCCGAACCAGTGCATGTCCTGCGGGTCCACGAAGGCGAAGACCAGCATCTCCAGCACACCCGCCATCAGAAAGGCGGGCCAGGCAATCCACATCAAGCGCTGCAGTCTCATGGGTTTGTCTCCTTCACTTGGATGCTTTGACGCAGTCAGCGCGGTTTGTCCTGCTCGGGTGTGGCCGCATGGTTGCGGGCCTTCATGGCGGGGGCCAGGCTGCTGGGGTTGTCCTCGAGCGTCTTGTTGATCTCGATGCCCTGGCGGTAGTAGTCCTCGGCCACCACGGGGTCGGGGCGGGCGATGGCCAGCCACAAGGTGGCAAAGCCCGCGACGACGACGATGGCCGGGCCGGAGATGACCAGCCAGACATGGCCGAACTTCCACCAGGGGGCGGACGGGACGGCCACGGACGATGCGGCGACGGAGGGGGATGGCATGTGATGGCTCCTGAAAAAATGGGGTCGTCGGGCTGGAAGGCCCGGTCAGCGTGGCACCAGGAACACCGACTTCTCGGTGACATGGCCCCCGCCGCCCAGGGCCTCGATCTCGAACTGCACGGGGTGCGATCCGGGCGGGGCCGCGCCATAGGGGATCTGCAGGCGAACCGCGACCCAGCGCGACTCGGCGGCGCCAATGTCGACTTCGGCCTCAGACGCCACCTGCAGCCCATCGAGCCCGTGGGCACCGATGCGGTAGCGCTGGCCGGCCTCGGTGGCGTTCATGATCTGCAGGCGGTAGATGTTCTCCAGCTGGCCGCCCGCGACGATGCGCGAGAGCGCGGCGCGGTCGCGCACCACATCGACCTTGAAGGCGGTGCGCAGGGCCAGGCTGGCCGTGAGACCCACGCACAGCGCGAGCAAAATCGCGCTGTAGATGAGCACGCGGGGCCGCAGCACGCGCCGCAGCATCTGCGCGCCGCTCCAGCGGGCCGCCACGGCGTTCTCGGTGGCATAGCGGATGAGGCCGCGCGGGTAGTGCATCTTGTCCATCACGGTGTTGCAGGCGTCCACGCACAGGCCGCAGCCGATGCATTCGTACTGCAGGCCGTTGCGGATGTCGATGCCCACCGGGCAGACCTGCACGCACAGGGTGCAGTCGATGCAGTCGCCCAGGCCCTTGGCCTTGTAGTCCACGGTCTTGTTGCGCGGGCCCCTGGGTTCGCCACGCCCCAGGTCGTAGCTGACGATCAGGGTGTCCTTGTCGAACATGGCGCTCTGGAACCGTGCATACGGGCACATGTACTTGCACACCTGCTCGCGCATGTAGCCCGCGTTGCCATAGGTGGCAAAGCCGTAGAACAGCACCCAGAAGATCTGCCAGCTGCCCTGCAGCGCCAGCAGCTCGCCGCCCAGCGCGCGGATGGGCACGAAGTAGCCCACGAAGGTGAAGCCCGTCCACAGCGCGACGCTGATCCACAGGAACTGCTTGAGCGCCTTCTTGCGGATCTTCTCCCAGGTCCAGGCTCCGGCGTCCAGCCGCAGGCGTGCGCTGCGCTCGCCCTCCACCTTGTGCTCGATCCACATGAACATCTCGGTGTACACCGTCTGCGGGCAGGCAAAGCCGCACCACAGGCGCCCCGCCACTGCAGTGAACAGGAACAGCGACATCGCGCTGACGATGAGCAGGCCGGTGAGGTAAATGAAATCCTGCGGGTACAGCACGAACCCGAACAGATAAAAGCGCCGCGCTCCCAGGTCGAACAGCACCATCTGCCGCTCGCCCCACTGCAGCCAGGGCACGGCATAGAACACCAGTTGGGTGAGGGCCACCATGGCCCAGCGCCAGCGCGCGAAGGTGCCGCTGATGGAGCGCGGGTAGATCTTCTTTTGCGCTTCGTACAGCGACACCACTTCGGCCGCTGCATCGGTGGTGCCACCGCCGGGGGCTGCGGCTACCGGGGTGATGGGAATGACCTTGCGGGCAGGCCCGCTGGGTGGCTTCATGGCAGTTCTCGAAAGTTCTGGCCTTCGGCAATGCCGGTTCGGGGCATTGCGGTGGGCCTGGTGCGCCCCTGCCCCTGCCGTGGAGGCGGGGCCAGGAGCGCCGGGTTCAGCTCATCGCGCGGCGGCTGCAGCGCCGTTGCTGGAAAGGCTCCACACGTACGAGGCCAGCACATTGATCTGAGCCTCGGTCAGCTTCTCGGCCTGGGCCGGCATCTGGTTGGTCTTGCCGTTGTTTATCATGGCGGTGATGGCGGCCTCGCCCCAGCCATGCAGCCACACGTCGTCGGTGAGGTTGGGGGCGCCCAGGGCCTGGTTGCCCTTGCCGTCCATGCCATGGCAGGCGGCGCAGGCACTGAACTTGGACTTGCCCAGCGATGCGCGCAGCGAGTCGTGCGGGCTCTTCGAAAGACTCAGCACGTAGTGCGAGAGATTGCGCACGTCTTCCGGCGAGCCCACGGCCGCCGCCATCGGCGGCATCACGCCGGTGCGGCCCTGCGCGATGGTCTCGCGGATCTTGTCGGGTGTGCCGCCGTGCAGCCAGTCGCCGTCGGCCAGGTTGGGAAAGCCCTTGCTGCCGCGTGCATCCGAGCCGTGGCACTGCGCGCAGTTGTTCATGAACAGGCGTTCGCCGATGGCATGGGCCTGCGGGTCGCGCGCCATGTCCTCGGGCTTCATGTCGGCAAAGCGGGCGTACAGGGGCGCCAGCTCTGCCTTGGCCTTGTCCATCTCGGCCTGGTACTCGCCCAGCTGGGTCCAGCCGAGCTTGCCGGCGAAGGTGCCCAGGCCCGGGTAGGCAGCCAGGTAGGCCAGGCCGAAGACGATGGTGATCACGAACATCCACACCCACCAGCGCGGCAGGGGGTTGTTCATCTCGACCAGGTCTTCGTCCCAGACGTGGCCCGTGGTGTTGTCGCTGGTGGCCATGACCTTCTTGCGGCCGGCCATCCACAGCAGCAGGCCGCAGGCGACGATGCCGCCCAGGGTCACGGCGGTCACGAAGACCGACCAGAAATTGCTGGTGAAGTCACTCATGGGGTGCTCTCTTGTTCATATGGTTGTCGTTGTTCTTGAGGCGGGCACGGTCACTCGTGCTCGAAGGGCACGCGGCCCGCTTCGTCGAAGCGATCCTTGTTGCTGCCCAGGTAGGCCCAGACCCAGATGCCGATGAAGCAAACCAGCGAGGCCAGCGTGGCAACGATGCGCATGGTGGTGATGTCCATTGCTATCTCCCAAAATGTGGTGTTACTTAGAGCGGGGAAAAAACTCAGCGAAGCGGTTCTGGCTAGGCGCTGCGTCGCAGGCAGTACGAGTAGTACGACAAGACGCAGCAACGACGCCAGAAGAGTTTTTTAGCCGCTCTTACTTGAGCGCGCGGCCCATGACCTGCAGGTAGGCAACCAGGGCATCCATCTCGGTCTTGCCCTTGAGCTCGGCAGCCGCGTCGGCGATCTGCGCGTCGGTGTAGGGCACGCCCACGGTGCGCAGCGCCTTCATGCGGGGTGCGGCCACGGCGGGGTCGACGGCCGTCTTCTCCAGCCAGGGGTAGGCGGGCATGTTCGACTCGGGCACCACGTCGCGCGCGTTGGTCAGGTGGATGCGGTGCCACTCGTCGCTGTACTTGCCGCCCACGCGGTGCAGGTCGGGGCCGGTGCGCTTGCTGCCCCACTGGAAGGGGTGGTCGTAGACGAACTCGCCGGCCACCGAGTAGTGGCCGTAGCGCAGCGTCTCGGCGCGGAAGGGGCGGATCATCTGCGAGTGGCAGTTGTAGCAGCCCTCGCGGATGTAGATATCGCGCCCGATGAGCTGCGTGGCGGTATAGGGCTCCACGCCCTTGACGGCCTCGGTGGTGGACTTCTGGAAGAACAGCGGCACGATCTCCACCAGGCCGCCAATGGCGATCACCAGCAGGATCAGCACGATCATCAGGAAGTTGTTGGTCTCCACCTTCTCGTGGCTGAAACCGGTGGTGGTGGTCGCGGGGGTCTTGTTGTCAGACATGATTGAAAAAGCTCTCCGTACGTGCTGCTCAGGCGTGGGCAGCGTGCACTGCGGGGATGGCGACCTTGGCCGAGCGGCCGGCGATGGCGGTGGCCCACACGTTCCAGGCCATGACCAGCATGCCGCCCAGGTACAGCAGGCCGCCCAGCAGGCGCACCACGTAGAAGGGGTAAGTGGCCTTGACGCTCTCGACGAAGGTGTAGGTGAGCGTGCCGTCGGGGTTGATGGCGCGCCACATCAGGCCCTGCATGACGCCGGCGATCCACATCGCGGCGATGTACAGGACGATGCCCACGGTGGCCATCCAGAAGTGCAGCTCGATGGCCGGCACGGAATGCATCTTCTCGCGGCCGAACAGGCGGGGGATCAGGTAGTACAGCGAGCCCATGGAGATCAGGCCCACCCAGCCCAGGGCACCCGAGTGCACGTGGCCCACGGTCCAGTCGGTGTAATGGCTCAGGGCGTTGACGGTCTTGATGGACATCATCGGGCCCTCGAAGGTGGACATGCCGTAGAACGACAACGACACGATCAGAAAGCGCAGGATGGGGTCGTCACGCAGCTTGTGCCAGGCGCCCGACAGCGTCATCACGCCGTTGATCATGCCGCCCCAGCTGGGGGCCAAGAGGATCAGCGAGAACACCATGCCCACCGATTGCGTCCAGTCGGGCAGCGCGGTGTAGTGCAGGTGGTGCGGGCCGGCCCACATGTAGGTGAAGATCAGCGCCCAGAAATGCACGATGGACAGGCGGTAGCTGTACACCGGGCGGCCGGCCTGCTTGGGGATGAAGTAGTACATCATCCCCAGGAAGCCCGCGGTCAGGAAGAAGCCCACCGCGTTGTGGCCGTACCACCACTGCACCATCGCGTCCTGCACGCCGGCGTAGGCCGAGTAGCTCTTCATCCAGCCGGCGGGCACCGCTGCACTGTTGACCAGGTGCAGGATGGCGACGGCCAGGATGAAGGCGCCGAAGAACCAGTTGGCCACGTAGATGTGGCGCACCTTGCGCATGCCCACGGTGCCGAAGAACACGATGGCGTAGGACACCCAGACCAGCGTGATCAAGATGTCGATCGGCCATTCGAGCTCGGCGTACTCCTTGCCCGAGGTGTAGCCCAGCGGCAGGCTGATGGCCGCCGCCACGATGACGAGCTGCCAGCCCCAGAAGGTGAAGGCCGCCAGCGGCCCCGCGAACAGCCGCACCTGGCAGGTGCGCTGCACCACGTAGTAGCTGGTGGCGAACAGCGCGCAGCCGCCAAAGGCGAAGATGACGGCATTGGTGTGCAGCGGCCGCAGGCGGCCGTAGCTGAGCCAGGGAATGCCGAGGTTGAGTTCAGGCCAGGCGAGCTGGGCGGCGATGATGACGCCCACCAGCATGCCCACCCCCCCCCATACCACTGCCATGATAGAAAACTGCCGCACGACGGTGTCGTTGTAGTGCGCTGCAGCTGTGTTGTGAGTTGAATCCATCGGGCACCTCTTTGTGTTGCAATGAGTTTCTTGCAGCACGGCCCGGCGGGTATTGACGCATGTCAATCGTTGCGGAGAATGCGCTCGCCTTCCTGCTCCACGCTCTCGAACTGGCCGCGGTACACGGCCCACCACAGGCCTGCCAGGATCAGCAGGACCAGCACCACGGACAGGGGGATCAGCAGGTACAGGATGTCCATCACACGGTCTCCAGCGTGGCCTGGGCAAGGGCTGGTGGCTGAGCGGGCACGGCCCGCTGTTCGCCGACCAGGCGGGCCAGGCGCGAGGCATTGAGCACCACCAGCAGCGAGCTCAAGGCCATGCCCAGCCCCGCCAGCCAGGCCGGCATGTGGCCCAGTACCGCCAGCGGCACACACAGTGCGTTGTAGGCAGCCGCCCACCACAGGTTCTGGCGCACCACGCGCAGCGTCTTGCGCGCCAGCAGCAGCGCCTGCAGCACCAGCTGCAGGCTGCCGCCCAGCACCACGAAGTCAGCGCGCGAGCGCGCCAACGGCACGGCGCTGCCGAAAGCGAAGGACACGTTGGCACCCGCGAGCACGGGCCCATCGTTGAGCCCATCACCCACCATGGCCACATGGTGCCCTTCGGACTGCAGCATCTGCAGCGCGGCCAGCTTGCCGCCCGGCGTGCAATCGCCCCGGGCCTGTTCGATGCCGGCCTGCAAGGCCACGCGCCGCACCGATGCCATGCGGTCGCCCGAGAGCATGTGCACGGCAACGCCTTCGCGCTGCAGTGCCTGTACCACGCTACGGGCCTCGGGCCGCAGGTCCTCGGCCAGGGTGAAGCGGGCCAGCTCCACGCTGGCGCCGTTCTCGCCCGTCTCTTCGGACAGCACCACCTGCAGGGCCGCGCTGTCGTCGGCGCCCTGCCCCGCATCCACACCGGCATGGCGCGCCGATCCCAGGCGCAGGCGGCGCGGTGCAAGCACGCCGCTGGCATCCAGCATGCGGGCGGTCAGGCCCTGGCCAGCCTGCTCCACCACGTCCGTGGCGATCCACCGCGGCTGCACGCTGCCATCCGCCGCCGCGCACAGCGCGCGCGATGCCGGGTGCATGGACTGGCGCGCCAGCGCGGCGGCCAGCGCCAGCGCGTCGCTGTGCGGCAGGCCCGCGATGGTGTGCACCCGCTGCAGCGCCATGCCGTCGCGCGTGAGCGTACCGGTCTTGTCGAAGACGATAGTGTCCACCGCGGCCAGGGCTTCGAGCCCCTGCAGGTTGCGCACCAGCAGGCCATGGCGCGCCAGGGTGCCCGCGGCCGTGAGCATGGCCACCGGTGTGGCCAGCGACAGCGCGCACGGGCAGGTGACGATGAGCACCGCCACCGCCACCATGAGCGCATGGCCCGGACTGCTGGGCCACCAGTATGCTGCTGCCACCACGGCGGCCAGCAGCACGGCCATGAGAAAGGGGCGTGCCACGCGGTCGGCCAGTTGCGCCAGGCGGGGCTTTTGCAGCGAAGCGCTTTCCATCAGCGCCACGATCTGCGCAAAGCGCGTGGCACTGCCCGTACCTTCCACACGCACCTGCACCGCCGCCTGCAGGTTGTAGCTGCCGGCCACCACCGTGCTGCCCAGCGGGCGCGCCACGGGCGTGGATTCGCCGGTGAGCAGGGCCTCGTCGGCCTGCGTGCTGCCTTCTGTGATGCAGCCATCGGCCGGAAAGGCCTCGCCGGGCAAGACGCGGATCACATCGCCCACCGCCAGGCTGCGCGTGGCCACGCGGGTGAAGGTGCAGCCATCGGCACCGCGCCGCTCCACGCTGTCGGGCAGGCGGTTCATCACCGCCTCCAGCGCGCCGGCCGTGCTGTCGCGCAGGCGCAGCTCCAGCCAGCGGCCGGTGAGCAAAAAGAAGACGAACATGGTGAGCGAGTCGAAGTACACCTCCTTGCCGAAGAGGCCCGCCGGGTCGAAGGTGCCCGCCGTGCTCACGGCAAAGGTGATGGCCATGCCCAGCGCCACGGGCAGGTCCATGCCCACGCGGCGCAGCCGCACATCGCGCAGCGCACTCGCGAAGAACGGCCCACAGGCAAAGCACACCACCGGCAGCGTGATGACCCACGAGGCCCAGCGCAGCAGCGTCTCCATCTCCTGCGACAGGTCGCCCGGCTGCGCCACGTAGGCGGGCCATGCGTACATCATCACCTGCATCATGCAAAAGCCGGCCACCAGCCAGCGCCACAGCGCGCGCCGGCTCTCCTGCTGGCGCGCCGTGCGCGCAAACGCGTCCACCGCTGGCAGCGCCTGGTAGCCGGCCCGGGCCACAGCCGCCATCCAGCCCGAGGGCCGCACCTGCGTGGGCTGCCACACGATGCGCGCGCGGTGGGTGGTGGCACTCACATCGGCCTGCAGCACGCCGCGCACGCTGCGCAACGCCTCTTCGATGGTGAGGGCGCAGGCCGCGCAGTGCATGCCCGAGAGCACCACATGCGACTCCCAGGCCGGCGCATCCTGCGGGACTGCGCCCGGGGGCCATTCGACCGGTGCGCCACCTGCGGCGCAAGGACGGCCGAACGACGCCCACTCCTGCGGGTCGTCGAGCAGCGCGGCATGGGGGTCCTGCCGCTGCTGCCGGGGGGCCCCCGGCACGTCTGGCTCTGCGGAGATGGGGGCGGCATTTGACATGGCTCAAGCCTATCGCCGCAGCAGGGTTGGCGGGTTGACCTGGATCAAGGCAAGGAACATCATGGTCCGTACGCTTGCGGTATCTACAAGGAGACCACCATGTACTACCAACGCATCCTGATCGCCACCGACGGCTCCACCCTGTCCGAGAAGGCCGTGGACCATGGCTTGGCACTGGCGGAGCTGTCCGGCGCCACCGCCGTCGCCCTCAAGGTGGTGCCGCGTTACCCACGCAGCTATTTCGAGGGCGGCATGCCCGTGGAGCTGGCCGATGTGAAACGCATCGAACAGCAATGGAACGACGCCGCCCAGGCCCTGGTCGATGCCGTCAAGGCACGCGGCAGCGCGCGCGGCATCACGGTGAAGGCCGTGGTGAGCAAGTCAGACCTGGTGGCCGAGGCCATCATCGCTGCGGCGAAGAAGCACAAGGCGGATTTGATCGTGATGGCGTCGCATGGGCGCAAGGGAGTGAAGCGAATGTTGATGGGGAGTGAGACGCAGCATGTGCTGACCCATTCGCACATTCCGGTGTTGGTGTTGAGGTAGCTCTTGGCGTCTTGTGCGGTGCTTGTGGCAAGTGGTGGCTGCATGCTTTGATGGAGGGCGGGAGCCGGGGTGTGCGCCCGGCGGCGCACCTACCTTCTTTTGCTTCGCCAAAAGAACGTAGGCCAAGAAAAGGCGACCCCGCTGCCCGTGTCCCCCTCGCCTGGGGCGAGGGGGCAGCCTGCGATGCTCCAAGCTGGGGTGCGCCTCGGAACTCGCTGCGTTCTTCGAACTCCGCTCAGACATCTGCGGCGAGTCAGATGACGAAGCGCGTGTGTCCTTCGGCACACGCGCCACCCCAGCTCCTGCGCTTCTCGGCACGGTCAGAAGGGGGTGGACACCAACACGGGCCATTGCTTCGCTCGGCCTGGTGGTCCTTCGCTGCGCTCGGCTCGCCAGGGCGATCGCGCCCACGCGTCGGCAGCGCGCAGCGCGAACCGACACCCGGCGCAGCTGCGAAGCAGCAGTCGTGTTTGACCCCGCTCCCCACCCCTTCTGGCTGCGCCGAGAAGCGCAGGAGCTGGGGTGGGCGTGTGTGCCGAAGGACACACACGCTTCGTCATCTAGCTTGCCGATGCTGTCTGAGCGGAGCTCACCCGCAGGGGGAACGCAGCGAGTTCATCGGCACCACCCCAGCTCCAAGCATCGCAGGCTGCCCCCGTTCGCCCGACAGGGCGAGCGGGGGACGCAGACTGGGGGTCGCCTTCTCTTTGGTGACTTTCTCTTGGCGACGCAAGAGAAAGTTACTGCGCCGCCGGGCGCACATCCCGGCCTCCGCCCTCAACAAAGGCAAGGCGCTCAAAAAACCGCATTCACCCAAAAATCACTCACTCACGAAACTCAGCTCCTGCCGCAAGCCCAGCGGCACAGGTCCAGATCCCTCGTCATCCATCGGCGGCGGCGGCACGGCATTCGCCAGCTGGCGCGGAGCCAGGCACATCTGCAGGTACAGGTGGTCGCGCAGCACCGCCCGGCCGGGCCCGTGCAGCACCGCCGGGGGCCTTTCGTCCCCGGGCTCGAAGACCACGTCGATCTCGACCTTGGCGCCCCGGGGCGGGTTCAGAAACTCCTGCGCGGCGGCGATGGCCTCGATCCAGACGAAGGCGCCGGCGATCTCGGCCGTGGCGAAGGCCGAGGAGGGCAGGTTCAGGCCGGAGTGGACCAGGGAGTAGTCGTGCCAGGCCATGTAAGGGTGCACGTGCGCGGCCACGCAGATCTCGAGCGCGGCCTGCTCGGCCATGGCGGCCTTGTCTGCGCTGTCGGCGTCCTCGGGGTAGGCAAGCACTAATCGCATGGGGTGCTCCGGGTCATCGAAACATCGTAGCGTTCCCTCCTGGGGGAGCGCAATCAAACAATTGCACAACAACACCGGGCCGGGGCCTTGCCTCCCTTGCCTTGCTTTCCTACACCGGCTCCGGCGTGGGGTGCGGCCCCACGGGTTCGGGCGGCAAGGGGTTGCCGGGCCGGGGCTCGGGCACGGGGTCCACCGGCCCCATGGGGTGGGTGGCACTGGACAGCCACTGCCGCAGCAGCATCAGCATCTGCAGGGGCGGCAGCGCGGGAAAGGAGATCGGCATGGTGGTGGCTTTCGGGGAGGGGCTGGAAAGACAGGACTCAACGGGGCGGCAGGGCGTGGTGGCAGGCAAGTTACCGCGATGGTCGCGCGAAAGGGGCGCGTGCGCTGTCAGACAGGCCCGCATGGCGTTGCCGGACCGGAGAACAGCGGGGCCATGCGCAGTGCAGCACAGGCTGCCGTTTCTTTTTGTGTAATACGTTGCGAATTGCATTGCGTGGCCCCACAATGGCTCGCGTCACCAGGGAGCCCTTGATGCCGATGGAGTTCATGCTCGAGCTGTCGCAAGTCGAACTGCCCCGAACGGTGGATGACGCCCGGAGCATCGACTGCCTGCGCGTGCTGGCTGCGGCGAACCTGGTGCAGGCAGTGCTGCCCGAGGTGGGGGGCACGCTGCAAAGCGCCCAGGTGCTGGCCATCACGGCCGAAGGGCGCGCGGCGCTGCGCAAGGCCTACCCGGAGCGGGATTTCCACTTTCTGCCGACATCGCTGTTTCCGCGCTGGCTGTCCACGCCGCAGGCGCGCGGCGGGCCGCCTCGGCAGCACGATGCCACCGACAGCGGGTTCGGACCGCTGTGAGCGGTGCCGGGGCGCTCCAGGCACGGTGAATGGCTCCGCACAGGGGCCATTTTTTCGTCGGCGAAGGCGGCAGCAGGTGCCAACGCCCGGCAATCAACAAAGCAACAAGGAAAAGAAGAACCCGGGCCTGCCCACGGCATGGTCGAAAAGGGGGCTGATGCCCTGGCCCCGCGTGGCACTTGGCTGCTGTGCGCTGGATGGAGGGTTCCGAGCGCGGCGCGCCTTGATTGGCACGGCGGGGTAGGGTGGTGCCTTGCATGGGTCGCCAGGCCTGTCGATGCGTGAGGCCTCCGGCGCCGCTGCTGCTGCAATGCCACCGTGCATTCCCTGGTCGACGGTGCGGTGGACAGGCCCGGGTTGCAAACCGCCGACGCCTGTCTGTCTACCCGGTGATCAGTCCTTGGTCTTGCCCGAGGGCGCCGTGCTGCCTGCGCCGGGTGTGCCCGCATTGTTGCTGCTGCCCGGCTGGTTCTTGCCACTGGCCGACGTGGTCTGGTCGGACTGGTTGGAGCCGCGCAGGCCTTCGTTGCGGCTGCGTGTGCTGCGCCAGGTGTTGAACTCGTCGGAGAACTTCTGGTAGCGCTCGGTGCGCCACGACTCGTAGTCTTCGTCGAGCAGGCGCAACTGCTCCTGGCGCCAGGCGGCGTAGTCGGGGTCGTGGCGTTGCTGGCTGCGGTACTGCTGCGGGTAGGCGTTGCTCTGGTAGCGGTCGTCGTTGCCATAGCCTGCAGGCCCATAGCCCTCCTGCCGGTGATCCCACCGCGATGGGGGGCCGCCATCGGGCCGGCCGTCGTAGCCGTAACCGTAGCTGCGGCCCTGGCGGCTGCCATATGCATGCGCGCCGCCGCCCTGCTGGTCACGGTCGTAGGCGCCATAGCCCTCGCGGGCCCAGCCTTCGGGGCGGGTCAGGCGGGAACGCTCGTCCGGCCCGTAGTAGCCACCGCCATGCTGCTGTTGCTGGCGGTGGCGTTGTTCCGACCCGTAGGGGTCGTAGCCGCCGATGTCGGGGGCGCGTGCGCCGTAGCCGTATCCGGTGTCGTGTTCGCTGCGGTAGCTGCCCTGGCCCTGCGCGTAGCGGTCACGGCCTTCCCAGCTGCGCGGGCCCGGGTAACCTGATGGGCCATCGCGGCGGCTGCCGGGGGCTGGTTCGTTGCTGCGGCCCGCGCGCAAGGCGTCTGCGGGGATGGAATGGCTGGTGCGCAGGTCTTCGTCGCGGTCCAGGTCGGGGTGGTCGTAGCCTGCGCGGTAGGGGCGTTGCGATGCATGCTGCAGCGCATCGGGGTGGTCGTTGTCGCGGTTCATGCCGTGGCGCGAAAAGCCACTGTCGTCACTGTCTCGGTATCCCATTGTCTTGCTCCTTGGGGAGTGCAGGGTGGGGCGGGCGGCGGGTGCCGCAGCGGTGCTCGGGAACTGCGGCCCGCACGCCGCTGCGCACCGGGAGGGCGTGATGGCGCCCCTCCTGTGCTGGACTGGTGCGGGCCGCAGAAACTGGGCTTTAGTGTTGGGTCTTTGGGGGCCGCTGGTTCGACGACTCACCCTGCTGGCGGCTGGCCTCGTTGCTCTGCTGGCCTGGCTGGCCCTGCTGGCGGCTGCCCGAACTGCCGGTGCTTTGCTCCTGCTGGCGTTCGCCCGCAGGTTTGCGCTGCAGGCTATTGTTGTTGTCGTCCTGGTTCGGGTGGTTGCTGCTGCCTTGAGGGTTGTTCTTTGGCATACACGTTCTCCTGTTGAGGTGAAAACATTGCACACGACGACCGTGTGTGGGTCCATTCTTGGGCGCCACGGGGCGCTGCCCTGTAGGTCTTGTCCTATGCGCCGGTCGGAAAAACACCCACCCCGGTAAGCAGATGCACAGGCTGTTTCCAGGGGGTGCGCCGGCATGCGAAATGTAAGCAGGCGCAAGGGTTTGCAGCATGCTGCGGGCCGCGAAACGGGCGCAAAAAGCTTGGGGTTCCGTCCTACATGCGTGGCCACCGGCGGCCCACTACGATGGCTGCGCCGTGAGGGGTGCTGTGGACCCCGGATCGGCGTCTCTCCCTCGTGACCATCGCGAGTTGGGCCCGCCGCCGAGCGGGCCCTTTTTTGGGCGGGGCGCCTGTTACCAATGGCTTACTCTTCGCGCAGGCATTGTTGGACACCCGGCCAGCCGGGTGTTGCTACCATGGGGCCATCTGGGCATCGCTCAGAGCAGAAGATCCAGGGACCCAGCCCCTTATGCCAATGTCGTCAGCCGTCTTCAGATTCACGCGCGATGGGCGCGAATCGCACAGCACCATGATCAGCGCGACCACGGACGCGATGAGCGTCGTGCTCGTCTGGCAGGCCCTGGGCGCAGGGCGCAAGCACGAGGTGCTGGACGACAGCGGCGAGGAGTTCCTGGTGGTGCGCCTGAACTACCCGACCGAGCAGGCCGCCCAGGCCATGGACGACCTGGAGGAGCAGTGCGACACCCATGGGGTGCTGCGCGAGGAAGTCGCGGGGCACTAGCGGAACGTGCGGCCATGTTGCGGCCAGGACAACCGGGTGCGCCCGGGCTAGCCCGCCATGTGCGCGGCAGCGAACTCCGGCCGTGCACGCCAGGTCAGCACCCCATGCGCCACGGCCGCCACGAAGGTGGCGCCGATCAGTGCGATGGAGACCGGCAGGTGGAACTGGTCGAACCCGGCCAGCGCAAACCCCGCGTGGATGGGCAGCACCGACGCGCACAGCGCCGCAATGGCCAGGGAGCAACGCCAGCCCGCAGGCCTGCGCTGGATCACCGGAATGAACAGGGCCAGCACCAGCACGAACACCAGCACGTTGAACGCGTTGAACAGCTGTATGCCGCCGGGCAGGCCGAACATCTCCCACTCATGCCAGTAGGCCGCGTCGCCCTGGTGGGCAAAGACCAGGGCGATGTCGAGAACGGCGATGCGGTTGAGGGTGATCATCAGCAGGGGGTGGGGTGAGAAGCCGCAGGGCAGGCCTTGCACGGTGGCAAGGGTGGCCTGCATTCTCACGCATCGGCCGTGGTACCGCTCCTATTGCCGCCACGCAAAGGGCAGGGTCCGCAGTTCATGCTCGTTCCATGCCGACACGGTGCCCGTGATCTCGCGCCCGGCGGGGGTTTCCCTGGCCTGGATCAGGCTCAGGTGGTACTGGTAGCCATCGCCGTTGGCGGCGCGGGCTTCGCGGATGGCGCGCGCCGCCGCATCGGTGTGCTGCAGCGCGGTGCCCATGGCGGCCAGCAGCAGCGCGATGCCCACGCCCATGGCGATGGGCCAGCGTGTGTTGCGCACCTTGAGGCCGGCTGCGGCGATGGCCGCCCGCACCGGGGGCGCGCCCAGTTCGCGTGCCAGCCACGCCATCAGCGCCACGGTGAAGACCATCAGCACGCCTCCGAGTGCGGCCAGCCCGGCATGGGCTTTGACCATGGCCAGCGTGAGCCCCGGAGGCTGCAGCAGCGGCGAGACCAGCACCACGGCGGCCAGCAGCGCCAGCATCGACATCGCCATGCGCCGCACGATGGAAGCTGCGCGCAGGCTGCCGCGCAACAGGAAGATGCCACCGGCAACCGAGAAGATGTTGAAGCTCGACACATACGGCACGTCAAACGCCAGGCAGATGAGCCAGGCGGCGATGTCGATGCCACCCACGATGAGCAGGGCCAGGCCGGTGCGGCGCAGGTGGGGGCGGTAGGGGGCGTCTGTGGGCATGGGGCTGCCCGCAATATATCGCCTGTGCGCCACCTCCCAGCCAGGAAATGAGGGGCGCAGGCTATATTGCCATCGACCTTGACCAACCGCTTTTTGCTTGCAGGCAGCATGGAATACACACTGGCAGTCACCGATGTCGCCAACGAAGACATCCGAAAATCCATCCTCGTACCGCTCGTGGCCTACAACGACAGCCAGGCGGGGCCGAGCCAGGGGCGGCCCCTGGTCATCCAGGTGAATGACGGCGCGGGCGCCGTCATTGGTGGCCTGTGGGGCTACACGGCCTATGGCTGGCTGTTCACGCAGCTGCTCGTGGTACCTGAGCCACTGCGCGGCCAGGGCTTGGGAAGCAGGCTCCTGCAGATGGCCGAGGAAGAGTCCCTGGCCCGCGGCTGCCATGGCGCCTGGCTGGACACCTTCGAGTTCCAGGCCCGGGCGTTCTATGAACGCCTGGGCTACGTGTGCTTTGGCGAGCTTCCCGATTTTCCGACAGGGTTCTCGCGCTTTTTCATGAAGAAGACGCTGGTCTGATTTTTTCGCTGCTGCTCAGGCCTTGCGTGCACGGCGGCGCTGGGGCGCACCCGCAGGCGCTGCCAGAGCTGCCGGGCCCGCCTTCTGGTGCGGCAGCATCGGTGGCGGCTGCCCGGTGCCGATCCACTCGTCGTAGAAGGCGATCTTGCCGTCGATGAGCTCCAGCGCCTGCAGCCACTCGGCGATGGTGGCCTGGGCGCGCACGTGGTGCGCCAGCAGCAGGTCCTTGCGCTGGCGCAGGCTGGTGCGCCCCTGGCGGACCAGGTCCGTGTACTCGCGCATCTCGGCGATCGACATGCCGGTGCGGCGCAGCCGGTCCATGAGTTGCAGCCAGTCCAGGTGCCGAGCATGGTAGACGCGCCGGCCCGCGGCATCGCGCGCGACGTTGGGCATCAATCCCTGGGTTTCGTACCAGCGGATGGCGTGCACGCTGTGGCCGCTCAATGCCGCCAGCTCGCCGATGCGCAACAGGCCGCCATGGCCTGGCTTGCGGCTGCCCTGGCTGTCGCCGCCGCTCATGTGCCCGGCCTCGCGGGGGGCGCCAGCACGGCCTCGGCCAGCGCGGTGTCCATGTACTCGGTGAGCTCCTTGAGCTGGCCATTCTCAAGGCGGCACACGTAGCAGTACTGGTTGTGGTACGGCTGGCCGGCCTTGGTGGTGACGCGGCCCTGGCATTCGATCACCACGTGGTCCCCCTCGGCGATGAAACGCTGGGCGGTGTTGGTGTAGCGGTCGGCGAACTGCGCCATGAGCGGCCCGAGCAGTTCCTCGCGCACCGCCAGCTTGCCGCGGTAGCTGCCGCGCCAGGGGCCTTCGCTTTTGAAGGTCCAGCAGAAATCGTCGGCCATGGCATCGACCAGCGGGCGGCCGTTGCCCTGTGCCAGTTCGGAAAAGATGGCTTGCATGAGTGCCTTGTTTGCTTGCATGGTGCGGCTCCAGAACGATGGAAAAGTGGTTGGAGCCGTGATTGGGCGAGCTAGAGTGCACTCTATGTCAAGTGGAGGGGTTGCGCTGCACCGACTGCCGGCGTGCCCCGCGCCCGCAGTCGGGGCCATGGGGGTGGTCCGCCGAGTCCGGCCGGCGCAGGCGGCACATGCGGGCCTGCAGCGCGGCGAAGTCCTCGCGCGGGCCCAGCGCGTGCTGCACGAAATGGGCGATGGCCTGCCCCTCACGTTGCGCCATGGCTTCGGCCGTCTCGCCGTTTTGCCCGTAGTTCCAGACGGTCCACAGGGCGCCCAGGTCACCATCGATGCGCACCACCGCATGGTGGGACTGGTCCTCGCGCCCGCCGTAAACCATGGCGTTGCACAGCAGCACGGCCTGACCGGGTTCGGTGGGCAGGGCCCGGGGCGGCGGCGTGCCGTTGCGGCACTCGGCCTGGCGGCCTGCACCCGTGGTGCGCAGGCGGCTGAGGTCCAGCAGGCGCAGGCGGTTGTAAGGCAAGGCCTGCCGCGTGGAGGCCCAGGGGTTGTCGCAGACGGCGCGCGCCCACTCGCGGGTCAGCAGCGCACACAGCGGCGGTTGGCCCAGCTCGGAATGGTTCCAGCCATAGGTGTCCACCACCACGGACAGGCTGTCCAGCGGCAGGGGCTGGCCGGGGTTGGCCGAATCGCGCAGGAACTGCTGGCGCGCTTCGGCCGCGCGCCGGCGATCGCCCTGGCGGTCGAGCGAGAAGGACATTCCCTGGCGGGCGTGCTCCTCCAGCGCCACGAAAGGCAGCACCAGGGGGCGCTGCGCGATGGAGACATGGATGTCGCTGGCCAGCAGGCCCACCTCGACCCCTGTGCGCGCCTTGCTCGTCAGGGCCTCGTCATCTACCTGCCCGCAGGCGGTGAGTGCGGACACCAGGATGCACAGCACCCCGGCCAGCGCGCAGCTTGCGGGGCGCCATGCGGGGGGGGTGGCTGCGGGTGGCAGTACGGGAGGTTGCTAGGTTCAAGGGGTGTTGCTCTCATGCGGGGACAGGCCGTGCAGTGCCCGGCTTGCTGGTCCTGAAGAGGCCGCGGTGGGGCCTTGCATGGAGTGTTGCGAACCTGTGTGAGGTGAGGATGAAGTCCCCGCGCCGACGCGCATGTCCGTGCCGGCGGCTTGTCGGCGGCCGCGCCCGGAATGGGCAGCACTGCCCAGCCCGCAGCCTGGCCTGCAGGCCGCCAGGGTGCTCGGCTACCATCGCTGGCAACGCACGATCCTGCTGCACTTTTCCTGGCCCACCAACCGACATGCTCGCCACCCTGTACTACGCGCTGATGCTCTTGCTCGGGTACGCCGCCTACCGCTACGGGCAGAAGCTGCTCGCCCAGGGCCTGCGCGACGAGAACGACGAGATCGCCAAGCCGCCCCTGGGGCCCGTGGGTTTTGTGGTGTGCGCGGCCATCACCTGCTTTCTGGGCTTTGGCCTGCTGCGTGCGCTGTTCCAGGGGCAGATCGAGTGCGTCGGCAAGGGCTGCCGGGGGCAGGTCTATACCCTGGCCGAGCAGGCCGGCCAGTACTGGGGCAACGTGTTCTTTTTGGCGTGGATGGTGCTGTTCCTGGCGTACGCGCTGTACGTGTCGTTCAGGATCTGGTTTCGGGATTGAGGGCCGGCAGGCCTGCGCTCAGCGCGCAACCGCATGGCGCCGGGGGTGGACGAGGGCCGCGAACACGCCGTACTGCACGGCGCCCAGCGCCATCCACGTGCCCCAGCGTGGCGCCCCCATGCCCTGCAGCAGGTAAGCGGCGCACAGCCCGATCGCGCCGCTCTGGATCACGTAGGCCAGCAACTGGCCCAGGTCAGGGCCGTCCTTCTTGCGGCCCCAGAAGTAGGCAAAGATGAAGGGCAGGGGCACCAGGATCAGCACCGCCAGGCCGGCGCTCTGGCAATCCCCGCGGCACCGGTCGCGGGCATGGGCGGCGGACCCCAGGAGGTTCCAGAGGACAAAGGCAAGGGTCAGGGCGTGGCGGCGCACGGTGGTGTTTCCAGAAGTGGGCAAGGAGGCAGGGTTGTGTCGGGATTGGCTTGCGGCCAACGCCATTGTGGGCCGGGACGGCTTCCCGCATTGCCGGGTGAAACACCGAGGAAGCAGGCCTTCTTTGCGCGATGGGCGCGGAACTTTTCGGCGGCCTTCCCGGCACCAGCCGGGTGGCTGGAAGGGGGCGCCCTGGCTGTTACACCAGCCGAGTCATCGGCCGTTTGCGCCACACGGCGTAGAAGTAGGTGCCCTGCAGCACCAGCGCGCACAGGTAGGTCAGCGGGTAGCTGGCCCATATGCCCTGCAGGCCCAGCTGCTGCTGCAACGCATGGGCCAAGGGCACCAGCAAGAATGCCAGGCACGACAGCGAGATGGTGGTGGGCACCCGCACCGTGCCGGCCGAGCGCATGACGCCGGTTAACACGCTGGCCATGCCGAAGGCAAGGCTGCCCCACACCGTAATGCGCAGCACGCTGGCGGCCAGGCCCACCACGGCCGGGTCGCTGGTGAACAAGAGGGTGGCCAGCGGCGAGGCGATGGCCACGATGAGGGCCAGGCCGCCGGTCAGGGCGAGGTTCATCCACAGCCCCACGCGCGTCACGCGGCGCACCTCTTCGGGGTTGTTGGTGCCAATCGCCTGCGCCGCAAAAACCGAGGCCGCGATGGCGATCGACATGGCCGGCAGCTGCACATAGGCCATCACCTGGTTCACCGTGCCCCAGGCCGCTGTGGCCTGCCAGCCGTAGCCGTTGACCAGGCGCAGCAGCATCACATCGGCCAGCGAGCTGGTGATGAAGAACAGGCCGGTGGGCACGCCCAGCCGCACCACGGTGCCGAGCAGGGGTACGTCCCAGCGCAGGTGTGGGCGCAGGTGGCTGAAGGCGAGCAGGTGGTCCTTGCGCTGCAGGTGCCATGCGAGCCAGGCCACGGCCACGCCATTGCCGATCAGGCTGGCCCAGCCCGCGCTGGCCGTGCCCAGTTGGGGCAGCCCCAGCCCGCCCAGGATGAAGGCCGGCGTGAGCAGCATCCACAGGCCCGAGGCCAGCACCAGGACGCGTAAGGGCGTGGCAGTGTCGCCCAGCCCGCGCAGCAGGGCTGCGGCCAACTGGTGGATAAACAGCACCGGCATCGCCAGGAACAACACGCGCGCATAGGCAATGGCCTCGGGCAGCACATCGTCTGCTGTGCCCAGCAGGCGCAGCAGCTCGCCAATGACCGTGGCGCCCAGCACCGCCACCCCGCAGCCCAGGGCCAGGCCGCCGACCAGCACTGCGCCGGCCACGCGCCGCACCTTGTCAGGGTCGCGCGCGCCCCAGGCCTGGCCCACCAGCACCGACGAGCCCGCGCCCAACCCGATCACGAAGGCGATGCAGCACATGAACAGCGGGAAGAAGCTGACCGCCGCCGCCAGGGCCCGCGCGCCCAGCAGCTGGCCCAGGCAGATGGTGACCACCGTGCCGCCCAGGGCCTGCAGCAGGTTGGTGGCGACCAGGGGGCCGAGGAAGTGCAGGAAGCGGCGGGGCAGGGTGGGGGGCGTCGTTGGGATGGCGCTGGTGTCTGCTGGCATGGGAGGGCCATGGTAGGCGGGGCCCCGGGTGTCCGGCAAGCAGTGGCACGGAAAAGCAACAAGGGCTACTGGGCATACCTCGATCCGTGGGTGATGCGGTGCCAGGCATCCACGGTGAATGGAGGGGTCAGGACTTGGCCCCGGTCGAATCCTCCGCAGCCTGCGCCGCCCGTTGCAGGCGCCGCAAGAACACCTGCATTTCCTTGTACGCCTGGTGGTCCCCATTGCGCTGGGCCACTTCCATGCCCTGGGTCCATGCCTGCTGCGCGGCATCGGGCTGGTCGTGCAGGGCGTGGGCTTTGCCCAGCAGCTTCCACGCGGCGGAGTAGTCGGGGGACTGTTCAACGCACCGCTGCAAATGTTCGGCCGCGGTGCCAGGCTCGTTCATCTTCAGGTAGTGGGACCCCAGCGCGAAGCGGAGCAAAGCGTTGTCGACCCCGCGTTGGAGCAGGGCTTCGAGGGGTTGTATGTCCATGGTGCAGGGGCAGGGGAGAGTTGCGTTGGCCCCGTTTTTAAAACATCAACTGCACTTGAGGTCAAGCGCTTGTCAGACTTCGGACCGGTCCAGGAGTACGAGTCGGGACTCTCTACCAACATGAATTGCCATGCCTCTTGCATGCGAGTTTGGAGGGCCTGTGTGGGCTGAGAATGAAGTCTGTGAGGGTCATGCGATCTGCTGGCGCAATGCAGCCATGCATGCTCCCATCGCAAAGTAAAAAAGAGGCGCAGACACCCGTCCACGCCCCTTCTCTTTTGCGTCACCGGGCATGCATCCAGCCCGGCACGTTCGACTCAGCCCACCAGCTCTGCCGCCTGGGCCGCAGGCACCACCCCATAGTGGTCCAGCTGCATCGAGTACTGCGCACGGCCTGAAGACAGCGCACGCAAACTACCGATGTAGCCGAACATCTCCTTGAGCGGTACCTGGGCCTCGACCGTGGCGGCATTGCCGCGTTGGCCTTGGCCGCGCACCAGCCCGCGGCGGCGGTTCAAATCACCGATGGCGTCGCCCAGGTAGTCCGCCGGGGTGATGACCTCGACGGCCATCACGGGCTCCAGCACCTGGGGCGCTGCCTTCGCAAAGCCTTCGCGGAAGGCGGCCATGGCCGCCAGCTCGAAGGCCAGCGTGGACGAGTCGCGCTCATGGAAGCTGCCATCCACCAGCGTGGCGGCAAAGTCCACGGCGGGGAAGCCGGCCACCACGCCTGCCAGGGCGGCGCGGCGGATGCCGGCCTCCACGGCGGGGATGAACTCGCGCGGCACGGCGCCACCGACGATGCGGTTGTCAAAGCGGATGCCTTCGCCCCGGGGCAGGGGTTCGAGCAGCAGCCTCACCTCGGCGAACTGGCCGGGGCCGCCCGATTGCTTCTTGTGCACATGGTGGACCTCCACACTCCGTGAAATGGTTTCGCGGTAGGCCACCTGGGGGCGGCCGACCGACACGTTGACGCCGTGGCGTGCGCGCAGCTTCTCGACTGAGACTTCGAGCTGCAGCTCGCCCATGCCGGACAGAATGGTCTGGCCGGATTCGGCATCGTGCTGCAGCCTGAGGCTCGGGTCCTCGCGCAGCAGCGACTGCAGGGCCTTGGACAGGCCTTGCTGGTCCGCGCTCGCCTTGGGCTCGATGGCCACATGGATCACCGGCTCGGGCACGCTGATCTGCTCCAGCACCACGGGGTGGGCCGGGTCGCTCAGCGTGTGCCCCGTCAGCGTGTCCTTGAGGCCCACGACGGCGGCGATGTCGCCCGCCACCAGCTCGTCGCGCTCGATGTGCTTGTCGGCATGCACTTCGTACAGGCGCGACACGCGCTCGGTCTTGCCCGTGCTGGTGTTGAGCACCAGGTCGCCCCGGCCCAGACGGCCGCTGTAGACGCGCACGAACACCTTAGCGCCATGGTCGTCGGTGACGACCTTGAACGCCAGGGCCGCGAACGGGTCGGCGGCCGAAGCGGGCTGGCCCTCACTGCCTTCGCGCACGATGTCGTCCGGCGAGGGCAGGTAGTCCACCACAGCGTCGAGCAAGGGCTCCACACCGCGGTTCTTGAAGGCCGAGCCGGCCAGCGCGGGCACGAAGGCGCCTGCCAGCACGCCCTTGCGGAGGGCGGCACGCAGCACGTCCACAGCGATCTCGTCACCGTTCACGTAGGCCTGCAGCGCGGCTTCGTCCTGCTCCACGGCAGCCTCGACCAGGCGGGCGCGGCTGCGCAACGCTTGCTCACGCAGCTCGGCGGGCACGTCGGCTTCGCGGTAGGGCGCACTCGCATCGTCCTTGTCCCAGATGCGGGCGCGCAGGCTCAGCAAGTCCACCACGCCGCGGAAGTCGCCTTCCGCACCGATGGGGACCTGCAGCGGCACCACGCGCACGCCCAGGCGTTCTTCCATCATGGCCACCACGCGGTGGAAGTCGGCGCCCACGCGGTCGAGCTTGTTGATGAAAGCGATGCGCGGCACGCGGTACTTGTCGGCCAGGCGCCAGTTGGTCTCGGTCTGCGGCTCCACGCCGGCCACGCCGTCGAACACGACGACCGCACCGTCAAGCACGCGCAGCGAGCGGTTCACCTCGATGTTGAAGTCGATGTGGCCGGGCGTGTCGATCAGGTTGAGCTGCGTGCCCTTCCAGTGCACGGTGACGGCCGCACTGTTGATGGTGATGCCGCGCTTTTGCTCCTGCGGGTCGAAGTCCATGTGCGCCGTGCCGTTGTGCACTTCGCCGATGCGGTGGCTTTCGCCCGTGTAGAACAGGATGCGTTCGGTGGTCGTGGTCTTGCCCGCGTCGACGTGGGCGATGACGCCGAGGTTGCGCAGATGGGCGTTGCTGGTATGGCGTGAATTCTTGGTCATGGCGAATCTTTCAATCATCTTTCTTGCGGCTGCACTCGGCTCTGCGAGCAGCTGCCGCCTGGTTGGCTTTGCGCCAGCCCAGGCGAGATGAAAATTCGCCTGGTCGCTAGCGTCTGGGATGTGTGCTGTCGCCGGAGCCCGGGCGCACGGGGCTCATGCTCCGGCGGTCGGGAATCGTGGCGATCAACTTGTCGTAGGTACGCATGGGTTGAGAAGTGGCTGGTCAGAAAGCAAAAAACCCCGGAGGAGGAGCCTGCCGGGGTTTGGAGGTCCGGAAGGCGCACGGCCCTCCGACACGCGATCGAGGGGCGCAACTAGGTGGCGAACGATGCCTTGATCACGTTGGTGAGGATTTTCATAATGGTGTGGATTATCCGCGCGGCGCAGAACGCTGGCAAGCGGGCCTTGCTATCGCTGCGATAGCCAAAGGCCTGATGCTTGAATTGGCAGATGGTGCCGTTCTACCCTGCCACAAGGGCCCAGCGCTCATGGTCGCGCCAGCGGCCGCCGATCTTGAGGTACTTCGGCGAGTACCCCTCTTGCGTGAACCCGCAGGATCGCACCAGCGCCAGCGAGGCCGCATTGCCGGGTTGGATGTTGGCCTCCAGCCGGTGCAGCTTGAGCGTGCGAAAGGCAAGTCGCACGGCCTGCGTGAGACCCTCGCGCATCAGTCCCTGGCGCTCGAAGCCTGCAAAGGCGTAGTAGCCGAGGTAGGCGCTGCAGAACGGCCCCATGACCATGTTGGTGATGTTGACCACGCCCACCAGTTCCAGCGAATCGGCATCGCCTTGCCGCACGACGAGCAGGCCGCAATGGCCGGGGGACTGCATGCGCTCGGCATAGGCCGTGAACTGCTCGGGCGTGGCCGGTGGTGACACCCAGGGCCGGTGCAGCGCCCGGCTGGCGCGCACGGCGGCGAGGAAAGGTTGCTGGTGCCCGGCATGCAGGGGCAGAAGCTGAACGCGGGTGGCGGTGGTCGGTTGGCGGCGTGTGGTCACGGGCGCGATTCTGGCGCATGGGCACAAAGCCTGCGGCAGGCAGGATGCGTTTTGGTCCGCATTTACTTAAGATGCCTGGCCAGTCAGTCGATCAACCCCGCCAACCCGGTGCTCGCCATGAACTACCTGCAAACCCTCGTTTCGGACCCTGCCGCCTGGGTGGCCTTGCTCACCTTGATTGCCATGGAGGTGGTGCTGGGTATCGACAACCTGATCTTCATCTCCATCCTCACCAACAAGCTGCCCGAGAAGGACCGCGCCCGGGCGCGCAGCATCGGCATCGGTGCGGCGCTGGTGATGCGGCTGGCCTTGCTGGGCACGATCGCCTTCATCGTCGGGCTGACGGCCACGGTGTTCACGGTGTTCGGCAAGGGCTTTTCGTGGCGCGACATCATCCTCATCGCGGGCGGGCTGTTCCTGGTGTGGAAGGCGACCAAGGAAATCCACCACAGCGTGGACCCGGATCCGGGGCCGGATGTCTTCACCCCGCAGGGGGCCGGGCTGAGCGTTGGCGCCGCCATCGGGCAGATCCTGTTGCTGGACCTGGTGTTTTCCATCGACAGCATCATCACGGCGGTGGGCATGACGGAGCACATTCCCATCATGGTGGTGGCGGTGCTCGTCACCGTGGGGGTGATGCTGTTCGCGGCCACGCCGCTGGCCAACTTCATCCAGGCCAACCCGACCATCGTGATGCTGGCGCTGGGCTTTCTGCTGCTGATCGGCACCACGCTGATCGCCGAGGGCTTTGGCGCTGCCATCCCCAAGGGCTACATCTACGCGGCGATGGCGTTCTCGGCGCTGGTGGAGCTGCTCAACATGTTCTCGCGCCGGGCCCGGCAGCGCAAGGCGTCGCAGCAGTGATGGGAAAGGGCTTCCTTCGGGTGGCGCGGCTGCGGGGTCACGCGCCCTCGATGACTTCCTTGACGCGCCGGGCGAGCGCATCCATCTCGAAGGGCTTGGTCATGACGTGCATGCCGGCCTCCAGGCGCCCCTCGTCGAAGGCGGTCTGCGCGTAGCCGGTGACGAACAGCACCTTGAGGGCCGGGCGCTCGCCGCGTGCGGCATCGGCCACCTGGCGGCCGTTCATGCCGCCGGGCAGGCCCACGTCGGTGATGAGCAGGTCGATGGCGCGGTCCGAGCGCAGCCAGCGCATGGCCTCGGCGCCGTTGCCGGCCTCCAGGGTGGCGTAGCCCAGGTCCTGCATCACTTCCACCATCAGCATGCGCAGAGATGCCTCGTCGTCCACGACCAGCACGGTCTCGCCCTGGTCAGCACGCGGCGCGGCGGCCGGGCCTGGCTCGGCCAGGCTCTGCTCGGGTGTGCGCTCGCTGCGCGGCAGCTCGATGCACACCGAGGTGCCCGCGCCGACCTGGGACTGGATGCTGACCCGGCCGCCCGACTGCTTGGCAAAGCCATACACCATGGACAGCCCCAGCCCCGTGCCCATGCCCAGGGGCTTGGTGGTGAAGAAGGGATCGAAGGCCATGGCCGCGACCTCGGGCGGCATGCCCACGCCGTTGTCGCGCACGCACATGCAGACATAGGCACCGGGCCTGAGGTCGGCGGCCTGGGCCGCGCGTGCGTCGAGGGTGCGGTTGGAGGTCTCGATGGTGATGCGCCCGCCCCGGGGCAGGGCGTCGCGGGCGTTGATGCACAGGTTGAGCAGGGCGCTTTCGATCTGGCTGGCGTCCACGTGCACGTTCCACAGGCCGGGCGCAGCGATGATCTCGATGGCGATCTCAGGGCCCACGGTGCGGCGCAGCAGCTCTTCCATGCCGTGCACGAGCTCGTTGAGCGCCAGGGTCTTGGGCTCCAGCGTCTGCCGGCGCGAGAAGGCCAACAGCCGGTGGGTGAGCGCGGCGGCACGCTTGGCCGCGCCCTGGGCCACGCCGATGTAGCGCTCCATGTCCGTCGTGATGTGGGCGCCGCCGCGGCGGCGCAGCAGTTCGAGCGAGCCGGTGATCGACGCCAGCAGGTTGTTGAAGTCGTGCGCCAGGCCGCCCGTGAGCTGGCCCACGGCTTCGAGCTTCTGGCTCTGGCGCAGCTGCTCCTTGGCGGCCTCGAGCTCGGCCGCGCGTTCCTCGACCTGCCGCTCCAGCGACGCGGCAAGGGCCTGCAATGCCTGCTGGGCCTCCCGGCGGCCCAGGATGGAGCGCAGGCGGTCGCCGACGTCGCGCACGAAGTCCACCTCGTCCGCGGTCCAGGCGCGGGGCTGGCTGTGGTTGAGGTACAGCAGGCCGACGAGGTTGCCCTGCTCGCTCAGCGGCATGTTGAGCACGGCGCGGGCCGATATGGCCTCCAGCGCATGCGCCGTGGCCTGGGTGCGCGGGTCTTCGCGGGCATCGGCAAAGGCCACGGTGATGCCGCGCGACAGGTCGTCGATGTAGGAGCCGTAGTCGCGAAACTGCAGCACGCCTGCCAGGCTCTGCACGCCGGGGGCGTTCCAGTCGCGCTCGATGGTGATGGTCTCGGCGGCCTTGTCCACCACGCCGTAGCCCGCGCGGTCGACGTTGAACTGGCTGGCCAGGGTTTCTGCCGCGGTGTAGCTGATCTCGACCACGTCGTCCATGTCGCGGATGCGGTCCGAGAGCTCCACCAGCGCCAGCCGGCGGGCCTGCGCCTGCACGATGGCCGCGTCGGCCTGGCGCAGGCGGTGCTCGGCCGCGCCCAGGGTGCGGCGGCTGGCGGCTTCGGACAGGGCGCGGTCCAGCACCACGGGCAGGCGGGCGAGCCGGTTCTTGCTGACGTAGTCGGTCGCGCCGCGCTTGAGCAGCTCGACGGCGTTGTCCTCGCCGATGACGCCGGAGACGAAAATGAAGGGCACTTCGGGCGCGTGCTTGCGCGCCGTTTCCAGCGCCGCGCCGCCGGAAAACGCCGGCAGCTCGAAGTCGGACAGGATCACGTCGAAGCGCTGCTCCGTGAGCGCCTTCAGGTAGCTGGGCTCGTCGCGCACGAGGGTGGTGTGGGCGCCTGGGCGTGCGTCCTGCAGTGCCTCGACCAGCAGCTCGGCGTCGAAGCGCGAGTCTTCGAGTATCAGCACCCGCAGCGGCACGGGTGCCGGTGCCGCTGCCGTGGGGGCCATTGCCAGTGCGTGCTCAAGGTTGCTCGTCATGGCGGTGGGCCTTGTAGGAGCCTGGTGGCGGCTCGTTGAGCACGGCCCAGAACACGCCCAGGTCGCCGATGGCGGACACGAAGCGGTCGAAGGCGACCGGCTTGACGACATAGGCGTTCACGCCCAGTTCGTAGCTCTTGACCACGTCGTTCTCTTCCTGGGAAGAGGTGAGCATCACCACGGGCAGGCTGCGCAGCAGCGGGTCGGCGCGCACGGCCTGCAGCACCTCCAGGCCGTTGACCTTGGGCAGCTTGAGGTCCAGCAGGATCACGGCCGGGTTGCCTGCATCCCGGCCCGCAAACTCCCCGTCGCGCCGCAGGTAGTCGAGCGCCTGTGCGCCGTCGCGCACCACCACGACCTCGTTGGCCAGTTGGCTGCGCTCCAGCGCGATCAGGGTCAGTTCCAGGTCGCGCTTGTCGTCTTCGACGAGCAAAATCGGCTTGAGCATCAGGGGCTCCGGGGAGGGGTGGTTGCAGGGAGGGGGTCCGCGGTGGCGCTGGGCTCTACACGCGGCAGGGTGAAGCCGAAGCGCGCACCCTGGTCCGGCGTGCCTGACGCCCAGACGCTGCCGCCATGGCGCTCGACGATGCGCTTGACGATGGCCAGGCCGATGCCCGTGCCCTCGAAATCTTCGGCCTGGTGCAGGCGCTGGAACACGCCGAACAGCTTGCCCACGTATTCCATCTTGAAGCCCACGCCGTTGTCCTCGACTTCGATGCCGTCGCCTTCGGGCCGGCGGATGGCGCGCACGGCGATGCGGGTGGGGTCGCGGCCGCGCGCGTACTTGAGGGCGTTGGTCAGGAAGTTGCGCGTGGCCACCTGCAGCAGCAGGGGGTCGGCAAAGACCTCGGGGTAGCTGTCGTCCAGCGCCCATTCCACGCGCCGCTGGGGCTCCTGGCGCGAGAGCTCGCGCACGAGGTCTTGCACCAGCACCCGCATGTCGACCGGGCGCCGCTTGAGGGCCGCCCGGCCCATGCGCGAGAAGTCGAGCAGCGCATCGACCAGTTGGCCGGCGTAGGCGGCGGCATCCTTCACGTTGCCCAGGTAGCGCAGGGCGCGCTCGGACAGTGCCTTCTTTTCGAGGTCGACCACCAGGTCCACATAGCCGGCGATGTGGCGCATGGGGGCGCGCAGGTCGTGCGAGACAGTGTACGAGAACGCTTCGAGCTCCTTGTTCACGCGCGCGAGTTCGTGGGCCACTTCGGCAAACTCTTCTGCGCGGCGCAGCACGATGCCGGTGAGGGCCTGGCGCAGCTCGCCGGCCACGGCGATCTCGGCCGGTGACCAGGCCAGCGAGGTGCCACGGATGCGCTCCTGCCAGCTCTCGAAGCTCAGGCGCGGATGGATGCGGCCATCGGCGGCCAGCAGGTTCTTGCGTGGGTTGCCGGCCCAGGTCACGGTCTTCACGATCTCGGGCCGGAACCAGAGGATGAGGTGGCGGTGCACCTGCGAGATCGACACGGCCAGCAAGCCGGCCGCCGTGCCCTGCAAGCCCTGCGCCAGCGCGCAGTGCGCGGCCAGCTGGTGGGTATGGAACACCTCGACCCCCTGGCCGGCCACCCAGGCGGCCAGTGCCTGGATATCGGGCACGGGCGGGACCTCGCCCACGCTCCAGACCTCGTCATCGCGCACCACGGCCGCGCCGCTGGCACGGGCAAAGCGCAGCAAACCGGGCACCTTGGGCAGCAGGGAGAGGGTTTCGTCGCTGTCGGCCAGGTGTGCCACCATGTCGAGCGTGAGCTGGCGCAGCGCGAGCCGGTCGGCGACCTGGCTGTTGGCCTCCTTGGACTGGATCTGCAGCGCGAGCAGCTGGCCCAGGTGCTCGCAGGCCAGCCGGGTTGCCACGCCGATGAAGCGTGGCGCGTGGTTGTGGCAGGAGACCAGGCCCCACAGCTTGCCCTCGATGACGATGGACACCGACATGGACGCCAGCGTGCCCATGTTGCGCATGTACTCCAGGTGCACCGGCGAGACGCTGCGCAGCTGGGCCTGCGACAGGTCGATGCCCGTGGGCGCCAGCGCACGGTCTTCGCTGCGCAGGGGCACCGGGGTGTAGTGGGCGTCGGCGATCAGGCGAAAGTGGTTGAGCAGGTACAGCGCGCGCGCCTGCTGCGGAATGTCGTCCGCCGGGAAGTGGTGGCCGGCGTAACTGTCGTAGCCCGGGTCCAGGTCTTCCGCCAGCACCTGCCCGTGGCCGGCTTCGTCGAAGCGGTAGACCAGGCAGCGGCCAAAGCCCGACAGGCGCTTCATCTCAGTGGCGGCCAGTTGGGCCAATTGCTCGATCGCGCTGGCGTCCTGCAGGCGCGGCAGGAAGACGCGGGTGAGGGAGTAGATCGGTGCCTCGTTGCCATCGGCGGGCGAGGCGGGCTCGAACTCGACCAGCAGGTGCTGGTCGGTGCGGTGGGCCGACACGTCCCAGGGCTCGCCGCCGAGATCCCATGCGCCCAGCGATGCCGGGGCTGCGCCGGGCGCCAGCGTGGCCAGCGTACCTGTTTTCAGCCGGCTGAGCGCTGCCTGGAGCTTTGGGGGTTGCCAATTGTCGCTGTAGGCGCGCAACTGCAGGTCCGACGGGTCGAGCACCAGCAGGCGCCCATGCGGCTGGATGGCCCCGGGCACGCGGATGGGCTCCGCGTGGCAGGACGACAGGTCAGGATCAAGGGCTTGGGACAAGCCGGGGATGGATGTCATGAACGAAGATGGAGCGACCCCCCGACCGACCGGAGTATCAAAAGGCCATCATGCCTTCAAACCGGCGCGGTTTGTGTCGGAGCGTTCCTACGCCGCCTGCAGGCGCGCAGGCTAGGAGACGGGCAGGGGCTGGAACGCAGCGGTATGCGGTCGGGCCCGCACGCGCTCAGAAGAACTCTTTTTCTGCCAGCCGCAGCGCGGGCAATTTGCCCTGCGGCTCCTTGTACAGCGCCACCGTGAGGGGGGGCGCCTCGCCGGTGGCGGCGGGCTGGGGCGCCTGGCCTCCATCGGGCAGGGCCTGCGGTGCCGCGGCGGCGGTCACGGTCACGGCGGGGGTGCGGGCCAGGGCGCCGCTGGCCAGGTTGCGGTAGCGCAGGTCGTACCGGCCCGGGGCCAGGCGGTCCACCGTGAAGCGCTGGTAGGCGGGCACGTAGATGTGGCGCACCACCTGGGGCTGGCCGTCGCCTTGCGATACCAGCTTGACGAAGGCGTCCGAGTCGTTGCTGCCGTTGTCCACGGTGAGGCTGCCATCGCCCTCGCTGTTGAGCAGCGGGTAGCCGTCCACATAGCCGGCGCTGGCCGGCCAGGGCTGGCCATTGGGTGCGGTGGCGGGGCGGGTGTAGCGGGGCGGGGCAAAGAACACGGGCACGGAAAAGCCGCGCAGCGGGCCGGAAGATGCCGCCGCGCTGCCCGCATCATCGTCCAGAAAGGGTTTGGGCGCTGCGGTGACCAGTGCCAGGCAGGCCACCACGGCACCCAGGGCGTACAGGCTCCAGTTGCGCTGCAGGTGCGAACTGGCGGGGGCTGCGGGGTGCACCGGCGGCAGGATGGAGCGGCGATGGCGCCGCACCGCGCGCTCTGGCGCATGCGGCAAGGGCAGCGGCCGTGATTGGTGGTAGTGCTGCGGTGCCTCGCTGTGCATCCACAGCGGGGGGATGGTCAATGGCGGGGGGCGGCGCAGCGCGGCCGCCGTGTCCTCGTCATCGTTCTGGGCCACCCACAGGTCGTGCAGCGCGCGCTGGTGCGGGTTGGACAGCACGGCGTACGAGGTGTCGACGATGGCCATCTTGCGCGCCGCCTGGGGATCGCCCGGGTGCTTGTCCGGGCCGAACCTGCGCACCATGGCCTGGTAGGCAGCGTCGATCGCTGCCGGCGACGCATCGCGCGCCACCTTCAGGTTGTCGTAATGGGTGTGCAGCGTAGTCACGCGGGTGGCCATGGGGTGAAGAGTTCGCCGACCGTACCGGGGTGGTGATATGAAACCACATGTTACATCGTCTGCTGGCTGTAATTTGTAGGACAGGCCTTACAAATGCGGGTGGTGGTGATTTGCATCACGCGCAAGCAGTGGGTGGCGTATGCGCGTGCGTGCATAGGTGCGGGGCCGCTTTGCCCCTGAGACTGTGGGCCGGCGCGGTGGGTCAGAGCGCCTCGAGCTTTTCCTTGCCGACCAGGACCAGCAGCCGCACCAGGTACCAACGGCCACCCTGCGCCTTTTCGAAGTGGTATTCGTACTGGCTGGAGATGTCTGCACCCGACGCTGACTGGGCCAGGCGGGTGCGCACCACGCTGCTGCGGCCCTTGGTGTCCACGCCCAGGATCTTCTCGTCGGCGGTGCGGTGCATGGCGTCGCTGCCGAAGGAGATGCCCTGGTGCCGGTAGCCCGGTGGGCAGTATGTGCCGATGAGCGGGGCGTAGGCCCGCTCGGCTGCTTCCATGGCGTCCTGCGCGGCCTTGGACCGCAGGGGGGCTTTGTCGGACTGGCGCTGTGCCGTGTCGTTCCAGGCTTCGTAGTCGGCAATGAAGCTGTGCACGAGGGCGCGAAGGGCCTCATCGTCGGGGGTAGTAGCGGCCACGGCATGGCCCAGGCCCAGGGAGGCCAGAAGAATCAGCAAGGGTCGGCGCATGGGGGGAGGGTTCGGTGGATGGAGTGGAGGCATGAGGCAAGGCCTACGGTGCATCCTCATCGAAGATGCGGGTGTAGTCCGCAAACTTCTTGCTGCCCGCCAGGTCGTCGGCGATCACCTTGCGGGCGGTTTCGAAATCGACCACGAAGCAGCATACCTCCATGGTGCCGCTGCCGATGCTGCCGCCATCGCAATGGCCCAATCCCGTCCATCCCAAAGTCTCGTTCAGGCGGTCTTCGAGGTCGTGGCGCTTCTTGATGTCGGCCTTGGTGCCCATGCCCTCGATGGCGTACTCGACCAGCAGCGTCACATGGTCGTCCAGGTCGATCTCGGCAAAGCCCTGGGCCTGCATGGCCTGGGCCTCGGCCTCGATAACATCCTTGGCCTTGTCGGTGCCCTTGGTCTTGACGGTCTTGAACTCGCCGCGCGTACCCAGCTCGCCCCAGTGAACGAGGTGCTCGCCCTTGCCTTCCTTCCAGGTTTCCCAGTATTCCTTTCGGGCATCGGAGAAGCGGTAGAGCTTGAGCATGGGGTGGGGTCCTGGGCGGTTGCGATGGGGCCGTATTGTGGCGCCGTCCGGGTGGCCTGGGCTTGCAGGATTGACAGTTGCGCAAGCGGCTCCTGCGTGCATGCACGCGGAGCAGGTGCTCAGGCCTACGGCCTCGGATTGCGGTGCGCCAGTGCCAGGACCACCGGCACCACCAGCTCGGGCACCAGGTAGCCGATCCAGGTCATGGCCGGCTCGGGCAGGCCCACCTGGCTCATCGAGACCAGGCGGCCCACGGCGGCCATGGCCACGCCCAGCGCGATCAGGTAGACCAGCGTGCCCTGCTGGCGCACGGTGACGGCGGCCCAGGCCGCGATGAAGCCCATCGACAGGTACACGCCCGCCATGAAGCGGTGCACGTTGTCCAGCCGGGGCGTGGTGTCCGGCTGGCCCAGGAACATCTGCAGGCTGCCGCCAAAGACGGCGATGGCAGCGACCAGGAAGAGGCAGACCTGCACTGCGCGCTGGCGCACGGTGATCGGTGGCTGTGGGTTGGACGGCATGGTGGCTCTCCTGCGGTTGGGTGCCGGCCGCCATGGGCCTGGGCGCTGCATGCTAACGCCGGGGATGCGTCTGTGGCAACGGTTGTTTGGCGCAGCACGGCAGGGCGCGGGGCGCCTTGGCCCGGCGTGCATTCAGCGTTTGCAAGCTATTTTCAAAATTGTATAAGTACAATTTCATTGAAAATGTACAATTTTGATCCTGGCGCCGATCCACGGCGCAGGAGGTTCCGTCTTGGATGCAATGACGACAGGCGCTGGCTGGCAGGTGCGTGCCCTTGGGGGATTCATCGCCCATGCCGGGCCGCTGTGGGCGCGGCGCGAAGGGGAGGGCTGGGCCTATGGCTTCGCCATCGGGCCGCAGCACCTGAACCCGGCGGGCGTGGTGCATGGCGGTGCCCTGCTCACGCTGGTGGACCACGCGATGAGCACGGTGGCCTGGGAGGCCGCCGGCCGGGTGCCCTGCGTGACCTTGCAGCTCGATTCGCATTTCGCGGCGCCGGTGGAGGCGGGGCAGTTCGTGGAGGCCCGGGCCCAGGTGGTGCGGCGCACGGGCTCGCTGGTGTTCATGCGTGGCGAGCTGCAGGTGGGCGGCAGCCTGGTGCTGGCTGCCCAGGCCCTGATGAAGCCCTTGGCGAAGTCCTGATGGATAGACAGACGAGGAGACGCCCGTGGACAGAAGCAGCAACCACCTTATCCCCGCACAGCACAGCCTGATGGCCATGTATGGCATGGCGGGGCAGGCACCGCCCGAAGTGGCTGGCGCAAATGGGGTTACCCTTGCCGGGTTGCAGCAGCCCCCGCAGAAAAAGCGCTACTCCCGCATGGCCACCCGATCCAAGCCCGCCCCCACCAGCACCACCATGCCCGCAGCGGCCAAGCCCGCGCGCGGCGTGCGCGTGCGCCCCGTTCCGGCGGTGACGCGCTCCATCGCGATCCTGCGGCTGCTGGGCGAGCAAAAGCAGCCGCTGACCCTGAAGAGCGTGGCCCAGGCGCTGGACCTGGTGCCCAGCACCTGCCTGCACATCCTGCGCGTGCTGGTCTCGGAGGACCTGGTCACGGTGGACCCCGATACCAAGCGCTATGCGCTGGGCACGGGCATGATCAGCCTGGCGCGCAGCGTGCTGGAGGGCGGCGGCTTCACGCAGCTGGTGCAGCCCGTGCTGGACCGCATGGCCGCGCAGTTCGGCGTGACCGCCATGGGGGTGGAGATCACCACCCGGCAGACGGTGCTGGTGCTGGCCATCTCGCAGTCGAACCAGCCGTTTCGGGTGCATACCGACGTGGGCAGCCAGTTCGACACGCTGGTCAGCGCCACCGGGCGGCTGATCGCGGCCTACGGCGGCGAGGGCTGGCCGGTGCTCAAGGAGAAATTCTCCCAGGTGGTGTGGGACAAGGCGCCCAGCTACACCGCCTGGAAAAAGGAGGTGGAGCTGACCCGCGCGCGCGGCTGGGCGCTGGACCGGGACCACTTCATGGCAGGCATCACCGTGGTGGCCGTGCCGGTGTTCTCCTCGGGCGGCCGGCTGGTCAACACGCTGGTGGCCGTGGGGCTCACGAGCCAGCTGGGCGCACCGCTGGTGCAGCAGATGGCGCAGGGCATGCAGCGCGAGGCGGCCGAGCTGTCAGCGCTGCTGGGCTAGGCGAAACAGGGAGATGGCGATGCTGGATGATGCAGGCTGGCATACGCTGCTCAAGACCATGACCATGCCCGCAGACATCGATGCCAGCGGCCAGGTGCCCACGGGCTGGCTGCTGGCGAAGATGGACCTGGCGGGTGCCGTGCTGCCGGGGCGGCACTTCGGCGGCCCGGTGCAGCTGGCGGGGCTGGCGGACGTGGTGGTGAGCGGGCGGCCCCGGTTGGGGCAGTGCATCACCTTGCGCGGGCGGTGGGTTGCGGGGGATGCGGAGCGGGTGCTGCTGGACGTCGAGGCGTTCAGTGAGGAGCGAGGGCTGGCCGGGGAGGCGAAGCTGCTCAGCGCGCAGTTGCGCTATGTGCGGGCTGTGGTGGAGGTTCCGGTGAATATTTTTCCTGGTAGTTTTTGAGTCGTTTGTCTCGTTGTGGCTTCTGTTTTTTGTTGAGGGCGGAGGCCGGGATGTGCGCCCGGCGGCGCACCTACTTTCTTTTGCGTCGCCAAAAGAAAGTAGGCAAAGAAAAG
>NZ_JBWKPP010000017.1:0-170545 GCF_059418305.1 Acidovorax sp. GW821-FHT09B03 | reverse complement strand
CCTTTTCTTGGCCCACCTTCTTTTGGCGACGCAAAAGAAGGTGGGTGCGCCGCCGGGCGCACATCCCGGCTCCCGCCCTCCGCAAAGAAACAGCAGCAACCACAGCCAAAAAGCTACCTCCGCTGACGCGCCGGCTTCACCGCCGGCCCCTTGATCAACGGATCGTCCAACACCTTCAACAAACACTCCCTCAACCACCGATGCGCCGCATCCGCGCTGTACCGCGGATGCCACGCCATCCGCGTGGTATCACTCGGCAAAGGCAAGGGCAAGGCAAACACCTCCAGCTTGAGCGACGGCGACATGCCCCGCGCCACCCGCTCAGGCACACAAGCCACCAGGTCCGACCGCGACGCCGCAATCAGCGCCGCAAAGGCACTGGGCACCTGCAGCGCCACCAGGCGCGTGAGCCCCAGCACAGCCAGCGCATCGTCCAGCGTACTCGGCTCCCCGGGCCGCAGCGTAACGCCCACATGGCGCACAGCGGCCAGGCGCGCCGGGGTCAGCGGCCTGGCGAGCAAGGGATGGCCCGCGCGCGCCGCGCCCACCAGTTGCTGCTGCGACAGCTCCTGCCACTCCACCTCGGGGTCGCGGCTGCGGAACACGCCCACATCCAGGTCCACCCGGCCCTCGCGCAGGGCCGCAGGATCGCTGTGGCTCTCCGCCAGGAACTGCAGGCTGGCCAGCGGCATCTCCTGCGCGAGTGCCTGCGACAGCGCAGCGCCGTAGACCACCGCCATGCCCTCGGGCGCGCGCACCACGAAATGCCGGCGCACCTGGGCCAGGCCGCCCGGCCCCTCACCCGGTGACTGCAGCGCCCGGGCCTGGGCCAGCAGCTGGCGCACGGGTTCGGCCAGCGCCAGGGCGCGCGGCGTGGGCACCAGCTGGCGGCCCGCACGCACCAGGATGGCGTCGCCGAACGCCTCGCGGATGCGGGCCAGCGCATGGCTCATGGCCGGCGTGGAGAGGTGCACGCGCTCTGCCGCCGCCGTCACGCTGCCGGTAGCCAGCAGGGCGTCGAGCGCGACCAGCAGATTGAGGTCATAGGTTTTCATACGGTGCAACTGTATGTTCAGATCATTGCACTGTACACAACTACCACCAGCCAGGACACTGCTGGCCATGACGACCACGACTTCGACCACCTCCCCCACCCGCCGCGGCATCGCGCTGACGATGGCAGCCCTGATGCTCATGCTGGTGCTGGCCGCGCTGGACCAGACCATCCTCTCCACCGCCCTGCCCTCCATCGCGCGCGACATGCCGGGCACGCTGCCGCCGGCCTGGACCTTCTCGGCCTACCTGCTGGCGGCCACCGTGGTGATCGCGCTGTACGGCCGCCTGGCCGACGTGCATGGCCAAAAGCCCATGCTGCTGGTGTCCATCGGGCTGTTCCTGGGCGGCTCGCTGGCCTGCGCGCTCAGCCAGAGCATGCTGCAGCTGGTGCTGGCGCGCGCCCTGCAGGGTGCGGGCGGCGGCGGGCTGATGACGCTGACCATGCTGACCGTGGCCGCCATGTTTCCGCAGGCAGAGCGCGGGCGCTACCAGTCGCTGCTGGGTGCGGTGTACGGCGTGGCCACCATGTTCGGGCCGCTCACGGGCGGCTGGCTCACCGAGCACCTGTCCTGGCGCTGGGCCTTTGGCCTGAACGTGCCGCTGGCCCTGGTGGCTTTCGGCATCCTCGCGGCCACGCTGCGCCGCCAGCCGACGGGGCCGCGCACGCCCATCGACCACCTGGGGGCCCTGCTGCTCACCGGCGCGCTGTGCAGCGCCCTGCTCATGACCCAGCACCAGCGCCTGCAGCTGCCCGACTGGCTGTCAGCCGCCGTGCTGGGCACTGCGTGCGCGGTCTGCACCGCCGCCTTCCTGCTGCGCCAGCGCCGCGCCGCGCACCCGCTGGTGCCGCTGTCGCTGTTCGGCCGGCCCGTGTACGCAGCAGCCTCCGCCATCGGCCTGGTGACGGGGGTGGCGCTGTATGCCGCCGTGGTCTTCATGCCGGCCTACCTGCAGACGGCCCTGCACCTGGCGCCCACCGCGGCCGCCTGGCACCTGCTGCCGCTGATGGCCGGGGTCACGGGCGCGGCCATTGCCAGCGGTCGCCTGCTGCGTGCCCGCATTCCGGCACGCCGCATGGGCATGCTGGCCAGCGCGCTGGTGGTGCTGGGCTTTGCACTGCTGGCCGCAGGCATGCAGTGGGCCCCGGCCCAGCCGCTGGTGTTGTCGCTGTGCCTGCTGCCGCTGGGCGCGGGCATCGGCGTGCTGTTCCCCATCATCACCATGGTGTCGCAGCGTGCATCGCCCCTGCCGCTCATGGGCATCGCCACCGCCGTACCGGTCATGCTGCGCAGCCTGGGCGGCGCCGTGGGCGTGGCCTTGCTGACCACGCTGTTCGCCGAGGTGATGCACACGCTGGTGGCCGCCCACCCCGCGGCCATCGCCGAAGCCGGCCCCCATGCGCTGCAGGCCGTGTGGGCTGCGGCCGCCGCCGTTGCCGTGCTCGGCGTGCTGGCGTGCCGCTGGCTGCCGGATGCGCCCATGGAGCAACAGGCGCAGCAACCGGCGGTGAGCGCGGTCGCCGCAGGTGGCGCCGTAGCGGCCTGAGCCGGGGATCGATCAGAGCGAGCGCGTCAGCCCGCCATCCACGCGCAGGTTCTGGCCCGTGATGTACGCCCCGCCTTCCGACGCCAGAAAGGCGATGGTGGCGGCGATTTCCGCGCTCTTGCCATAGCGGCCCAGGGGCACGGTCTCGCG
Source organism: Acidovorax sp. GW821-FHT09B03 (assembly GCF_059418305.1). Lineage (NCBI taxonomy): Bacteria > Pseudomonadati > Pseudomonadota > Betaproteobacteria > Burkholderiales > Comamonadaceae > Acidovorax > Acidovorax sp. GW821-FHT09B03. The sequence goes on along the minus strand of NZ_JBWKPP010000017.1, from coordinate 167,794 downwards.
GCGCTCCTCCGTGGCGGGCAGGCTGTCGATCCAGCCGGGCAGCACGTTGTTCATGCGGATGTTGTCCTTGGCGTAGCTATCGGTGAACAGCTTGGTAAAGGCGGCCAGCCCGGCGCGGAACACCGCCGAGGTCGGGAACATCGCGCTCGGCTCGAAGGCCCAGGCGGTGGAGATGTTGATGATGCTGCCCCCGCCCTGCTTTTGCATGTGGGGCACGACCAGGCGCGTCGGGCGGATCACGTTGAGCAGGTAGACGTCCATGCCCGTGTGCCATTGCTCGTCCGTCAGCTCCAGCACCGGCGCGCGCGGGCCATGGCCGGCGCTGTTGACCAGCACGTCCACACGGCCCCAGCGGGCCACGGCCTGGTCCACCAATCGACCCAGGTCCTCCACCGACTGGTTCGAGCCGGTCACGCCCAGGCCGCCCAGTTCGGCCGCCAGCGCCTCGCCCTTGCCCGACGAGGACAGAATGCCCACGCGGTAACCATCTGCCGCCAGCTTGCGCGCTGCAGCGGCGCCCATGCCGCTGCCACCAGCGGTGACGAGGGCTACTTTTTCTACTGCCATACGGAATGCTCCTGAAAATGCTGGCTCAAAGAATAGCATCCAGAGTCCGCCCGAGGGTGTAGCGGCCCAGGCATTTGCCTGTAGATTGGCTACACCCTGACGACAAGCCCGGGGCTGGTGAGCAGCACAAAAAACAGCAGCAACCGCCGAGGTGTCAGCCCACTCCCCGGGGCGCCAACAGGGCCCCGACCAGCGCCTTGCCGTACTTGCGGACGGCAAGCACCGACAGCACCAGCGCCACCAGTTGCTCGCCAAAGATCAGCACCATGCCCAGGAAGGGAACCTCCAGCCAGGGCGCCACCATGCCCACGATGGAAAACGGCAGGCGCACAAAACCGATGACGGCATAGACCAGCCCCACCAGAATGGCATAAGACCAGGCACCCGGCGGGTAGCCGCGGATGAAGAAGGCCGGCAACAGCAGCGGCCATGCCAGGTAGATGAGCTGAAAGCCCAGCATGTAGGCCAAGGCCCCCATGTCCGACGCGTGCGCCGCACCCGACGCAGCGCACATTGCGGCCAGCAGCGCTGGTTTGATTTTTGCCATCTTCTTCACCCCCCCGTTGTGTCTGTGGTCGCGGGCGGCCTCGCCATCCTCTCCTACCGGCCCGCGGCGCATGGTGCCACAAACGGCCAGGGAACCACGCCACAGAGGGCTGCGTGCGGATCGCCTACCGCTCTTGCCGGGCCTGCGCGCGGGCCAGCGCCACGGCGTCGGCCCCTGCAGGAAAGCGCAACTGCGCCCCCTCGTCCGTCGCGGCGCGCCACACGGCCTCGGCCACATCGGCCTCGGTGGTCACGGCACCGATCTGTGCGAACGATGCGAACACACTCTGCGCATAGGGCGCATAGGCCTCGGGGATCAGGCCCTGCATGCGCTCGCTGCCATTGCTGGTGAAGCGGGTGGACGGCGCATAGCCCGGCTGCACCAGCTTCACGCGCACGTCGAAGGCTTCGAGTTCGAAGGCCAGCGACGCCGTGAAGCCCTCGATGGCCGTCTTGCTCGCGGTGTAGGCCGCCACCAGGGGCATGGGCGCCAGGGTGGCGCTGGAGGTCACGTTGACGATGGTGCCCGCGCGGCGCGCACGCATCTGCGGCAGCACGGCCTGCGCCATGGCCATCACGCCGAAGGTGTTGGTCTCGAACACCTCGCGGGTCGTGGCCATGGGCGTGGCCTCGACCGCGCCGAACAGGCCGATACCGGCGTTGTTCACCAGCACGTCGACGGGCCCGGCCTCGGCCAGCAGCGCGGCAATGCTGTCGGCGCGGGTCACGTCCAGGGGCAGCACGCGCATGCGCTCGCCAGCGGGCAGCAGGCCGGCGCGCGGGCTGCGCATGGTGGCGATCACGCTCCAGCCCTGGGCATGGAAATGGCGCGCGGTTTCGAGGCCGTAGCCCGAGGAGCAGCCGGTGATGAGCACGGTTGGGGTCATGGTGATGTCCTTGAAGAAGAAAAAAGAAGAAGAGGAGAGGGGTGGGTTGACAAGGCCTCAACGATAGGGATCAATAGCCGGACAATCCACAATGAAAAGTCCTGTTTTCATTAGCAATCGTCCGGTCATGAACGATCCCCTTGCCGAAGTCATCGCCCTCTTGCAGCCCCGTGCCGTGCTCTCCAAGGGCATCAGCGGCGCCGGCCGCTGGGCCGTGCGCTATGCGGATTTCGGGCACCCGAGCTTTTGCGTGGTGCTGGAAGGCGGTTGCCGCCTGGCGGTGGACGGGCAGGACGCCATCACCCTCGACGCAGGCGACTTCGTGCTGCTGCCGGCCACGCCGGGCTTCACCATGTCGGGCACCGAGCCGGCGGCGCCCCGCTACGTCGACCCGAAGACGGCGCCCGCCCCCACCAGCGAAGTGCGCCACGGCGATCCCGACGGCCCGCCCGACGTGCGCCTGCTGGGTGGCTACTTCGTGTTCAGCTCGCCCGACGCGGCGCTGCTGGTCTCGCTGCTGCCGGCGCTGATGCATGTGCGTGGGGTCGAGCACCTCGAGGTGCTGGTACAGCTGGTGAACCGGGAGTCGGGCGCGGAGCGCCCGGGCCGCGAGCTGGTGCTTTCACGCCTGGTGGAGCTGCTGTTGATCGAGTCCCTGCGCTCGACCTCATCGGGCGATGACGCGCCCCCGGGCCTGCTGCGCGGCCTGGCCGATGCGCGCATTGGCCAGGCCATGCGCCACATGCATGCCAGCCCGTCCCGCCCCTGGACCATGGCCCAGCTGGCGCAGACGGCGGCCCTGTCGCGCTCGGCCTTCTACGAGCGCTTTGCGCGCGCCGTGGGCATGCCGCCCATGGAATACCTGCTCGCCTGGCGCATGGCCCTGGCCAAGAACCTGCTGCGCCGCCAGGACCTGGCGATTGCCGAGGTGGCCGAGCGCGTGGGCTACGGCTCGGCCAGCACCTTCAGCACCGCCTTCAGCCGCCACGTGGGGCTGGCGCCGGGGCGGTATGCGCGGGCGGGCTGAGGCTGCGCAGCGCACCCTCCTGCAAGGCGGTCACGGGCCCGGCCACCAGGGAGGCCGCCATGGCCAGCGCCCACAGCAACAGGAGCAGCAAAAAACGCCTCGCGTCGCCCGAAAGCGCCAGGAGGTGTCGTTGCAGTCGGGGCAGCAGGCGCCGCAGGATCTGGAATGTGTTCATGGCAGTCCACGAATGCTATCGGGCGCTGGCGGTTCTGTATGTCCCTAGAACTTGTGACAAGGACACCCGGAACCGACCCGTGCCAGAAGGCGTGCAGGCGCTGCAGGTTTTACTCAAGAAGCCGCCGATTGCGGCGCAAAGCCTTGCCATTCAATGGGCAAGGCGCACGCCCTGCGCCTGGCTGCCCAGCTTCAGGTACAACAGCCCGTCTGCGCCCAGCCACCAGTTCGCAGCCGGTGCGGGCACTTGCGCCGCACTGCCCTCGGGCAGCACCCACTGCGGCACCAGCCGCCAAGTCTGCCCACCCTGGGCCACGGTGAAGGCCCCGTCCCTGGATGCGGCTTGCACCGTCAGCCCGGAGCCTGGCATGGCCGCCCGGAAAATCGCCTGGGCCTGGGTGGCATTGAGCAGCGCCGGCAACAGCAGTTGCCTTGGGCCGGCTCCCACCTGGAAGAAGATGTGGCCTTGTTCGTCCACACCGATCTGAGGACTGCCAGTCGCCGATCCCGAACCGGTCCAGCCAGGCTTGAGCACGTAGGTGCGACCCCCTGTGCGCAGCTGGATGGCGCCCTCGGCACCCAGCCTGATCTGCGCATCGGGCAGCAGCGCCGTGACGGCACCTGCCAAGCCGGCAAGATCTGCCACCGCCGGCGCAAACTGCACCACCACCCCGCCGCGCACCCAGCGCAGCAGGCCCAGGGGAGTGAAGGCCAGGCCATCGGGCTGCGTCGCATCGATGGTGATGGGCATGGCAGGCAGCAGCTGGAACACCTGGCCCCCGTCGCGCACCAGCACCACGCCCGAGGTGGCGATTTCCAGCCCCTGGGCCAGGTTCACGCCCGACAGGCGCGCCAGCGGGCCGCTCAGCCGGGCGAAACCCTGTTTGTCCACCTCGATAGAGGTCGGCAGGTTGGCAAACGCCATCGGATCGCCGGGCTGCGAGGCATCGCCTTTCAGCGAGCCCAGCGTGATGGAGACCACGGCCCCTTGCTCGTTGACCTGCAGCCTCTCACCCGCCTGCAGTCCCATGCGCCCCACCTGCGGCAGACTGCCCTCGGGCGGCACCAGGGCCCCCGTGAGCACCGCCACGGTGAGCGGCTGGGCCTCGATGGCCGTACCGGCACGGCTTGCGCTGAGCAACACATCCCCCGCCAGCGCCATGGGCTGGCCTTCGGCGCTGGCGGTCATGGACGCCCACCCCTCCAGCACCACCAGCACCAGCACACTCTGGCCGTTGACCTGGGCCACGCGCAGTTGCGTGCCGGGGCTGGCCTGCACCTGCAGCGCCTGGCCGTTGATCGTGACCTGCAGCGTGACGGGCGTGGTTCCGGTGCCCGGAACGACGATGGCTGCGCCGCCAGCGCCCGGCCCCACCACCACCGGCAGCGCGGGGTCGGTGATGGTCGTGGTGCCTGGGCTGGTCACGGGCAGGCTGGGGGCCGAAGGCAGCGGATCGACCGCCGCGGCCGTGGGCGTGACAGCGGCGCTGGCCGCCGAGGCAGCGCCCGCACCCTGGGCACTCGAGGCCACCACGGTGAAGGTGTAGGCCCGGCCGCTGGCCAGGCCTGTCACCGTGCAGGAAGTGGCAACCGGGCTGCCGGTGCCCACGGAGCAGGTCCTGGTGCCATCCTCGACGGCGGCCACCGTATAGCCGGTGATGGCGCTGTCGCTGGCGGGAGCAGTCCAGGACACGCTGGCTCGCTGCGTGCCAGCCGTGGCCGCGACAGCCGCAGGCGCGCCAGGCGGCTGCAGCTCGACCGCGCCGATATCGCAAGCGCCATGCACATTGCGCGCCAGGCCACGCTGGTCGATGGCCTGTGCAGTGCAAGAGCCCGTCACGTCGATGGCCGGACTGCCCGCGCCCGGCAGCATGGTGTGCGTGGCGCCACCGTTGTCGGCCAGGGGCTGCAGCAGGGGATCCGCGTTGACCAGGTCCGTGCAGATCACAGGGCTTGGGCAACCACCCTCCACGAGGCTGCGGGCCACGGTCAGCCCGGCGCCGGATCGAACGGAGACCTGTGGCTGGGACGAGGCTCCGCCCTTGCCGAAGACCGAGGACGCCACCGTGTGGCTGCCTGCAAAAGCATAGATCGCGGCCCCCTGCCAGGTGGAGGTATTGCCGCTGAAGGTGGATTGGGAAAACGCGACTGGTCCGGTCCCGTTCATGTACACCACCGCACGGTCGGACGCAGAGTTGCCGCTGAAGGTGGATTGCCCGATGAGCCCGGCAACCGGGTTGGAATTGGCCGCCAGGACAGCACTGCCCTTGACGGCGGCATTGCCGGTGAACGAAGAGCGGGTGATGGTGAAGCCGTCATCCGAAAGGTACAGCGCACCTCCGTCCGAGGATGCTGTGTTGCCCCTGAACACGCTCTGATCGATGGTCGTTGCGTTGCTTGCGTTGCCTGCAACGCGGATTGCGCCTCCGTTGCGCGAAGCGTTCCCGTCGAACACCGTTTTCGAAATGCCCATGCTTCCAGCGCCCGTCAGATAGATGGCGCCTCCCCGGGCACTTGCGGTGTTGTTGCGAAAGACGACATTCGCGATGCTGGGCCCGCATTGCATTCCCGATCCCCAGCCATTGCAGAACAAGCCGCCACCACCATACTCGGTGAACGGACTGGCATCGTCTTTGGCATACCCTGCGACGATGGTCAACCCATCCACGGCAGTATTGCTGCCGGTATAGACGCCATTGCCATTCGCACCCAGGCCGCCGATCACCACCACATGAAAGCTGTTGTCCGTTGCATCGCCCGCCACGCCGATGTCACCCGACAGCACCGTCAGACTGGCATCGCTGCTGCGCTGGGCCAGTGTTGCCTCGGTGCCGGCAAAGCCGCCATAGAGTTTGAGCGGCCGGTCGATTGCAAAGCTCACTGTGCGGTCGGTGCCCGTCGTGGGCTTGTAGGTACCCTGCCTCACCCAGATTTCCGAGCAGGCCGCATCGGCCAGCGCGCCCTCCAGCGACGCTGCCTGGGCCCAACTGCTGCCGTTGCCTGTGCCGTCTGGCGTCACCCGGCACTCGCCTGCCGCATGCACCGCGCCCATCGACCACAGCAGGGGTAGCACCAGCAACAGTGAGCGGCGTGGGCGAGGCTCCCGACGGCAAGGCAAAGAGTGTGTCATGGCAGTTCTCGTCTTCTGAACAATTTGTGCAAGCGGCAGCCTCTGCGGTGCGATACGAGGCATGGCAAATGCGATGTGGCCGGGATGCTATTTTTTTTGCGCGCACCTGTCTGTCCCCAGAACTGAGGACAGACAGCACCGCCCCACTGGCCATAATTGCAGCCATGCCTGCTGCCCCTGACGCCGCCCCCTTGCCCCTGCGCACCGCCACCATCCGCGTGGGTCTGGTGGAGGACGACGCCACAACCCGGGCCATCCTGGAAAGCGCGATCACAGGCCAGGCCGACATGCAGCTGGTACTGCAGGCCGCAAGCCACCAGCAGGCGCTTGCGCTGCTACCGCGCGCGCCCCTGGACGTGCTGCTGGTGGACCTGGGCCTGCCCGACGGTTCGGGCTTGGACGTGATCACCGCCGCGCGCCGGCAATGGCCTGAATGCAGCGTGCTGGTGAGCACCATCTTCGGCGACGAGATGCATGTGCTGCCTTCCATCGAGGCCGGCGCCATGGGCTACCTGCTCAAGGACGCCAGCGCGCCCGGCCTGGTGGACGAGATCCGCAGCGTGCATGCCGGTGGCAGCCCCATCAGCCCGATGGTGGCACGCAAGATCCTGGCACGCACCGCCCTGCGGCAGGCGCCGCGGGAGCCCGGGACGACGGATCGACCGGCCCTTGCGGCATATGAACAGCAGGCCGCGCCGGCACCCCGGCCCGCCGTCACCCTGTCGCCACGCGAGCACGAGGTGCTGCTGCGCGTGAGCAAGGGCTTCACGGCCGAGGAGACCGCCCATGCACTGGGTGTATCGCCCAGCACGGTGCTGACCTTCGTGCGGCGCATCTACGCCAAGCTGGAAGTGAACACACGGGCAGAGGCCATCCTCGAGGCGCAGCGGCATGGCATCTTGCTGCAATAGTGGCAGCCGCGGGCAGCGGCCATCGAAGGAAGGCCTGCGGCCCTGGATGTTGGCTGTGGCACTGGTGCTCTGGCTGACCTTGTGGCTGCTGCTCGCCGCGGCTCCCGCGCAGGCCCAGGGCACCCAGCCGGACCGCCGCATTGGCGAGGCGGTCTTGCTGCACCAGCCTGGGGTCGGCTGGGATGCACCGGCAACGGTGCCGCGTGGCGAGCTGGAGGCTACCGCCGGGGAGTCCGTCGCCCTGCCGCATGCACGGCCCCGCTCGGTCGCAGAACCCGATGAATCCCTCACGGCCCAGCCTCAGGTGGTGTGGTACCGGCTGCCCCTGCCGGATGCACTGCAGGGGTGGAGCGGGGCCGCACTGGCCCTGTACCTGCCACGCTGGCAGACCATCGGCAACATCGCAGTGTATGTGGATGGCCACCGGGTCCATGGCACCGGCATCCACGGCGGCAGCCGGGTCTGGAACAGCTTCAACCGGCCCCTGTGGGTGCAGTTGCCGGCCATGGCGCCCGGCACGCCCGGACCACGCGAGGTGCTGCTGCGCATGGCGAGCCAGCCCGGGGTCGGCGGGGCCCTGTCTGCGGCCTGGATGGGCCCTGTCCCCGAACTGCTCCCCTCCTACCGGCTGCGCACCTGGATGCAGGTGGACTTGCTGGCCATTGTCTCCGCGGTGTACCTGGCCCTTGGGCTGATGGCGCTGGCCGTCTGGTGCGTGCGCCGGCACGACACTCCCTACCTGCTGTTCTTTGCCGCCTCGCTGGCGCATGGCCTGCGCACCGTGCATTTCACACTGGGCGACCAGCCGCTGCTGTTGCCCGAGGCCTGGTTCGGCTGGCTCACGCTGAATGCGCTGGGCTGGTCCATGGTCTTCATCTACCTGTTCATCCTGCGCATCCATGGCCAGCGCCGGCCCCGGCTGGAGCGCGGCATGCTCGTGCTGCAGTCGGTCACCTCGGTCGCCACCCTGCCCATGCCGTGGTTGCTGCAGGTCGACGCCATGCTCCCCCTGGCCACTGCCGTAGCACTCCTCATGCTGGCCGTCGCCGTGGTCTCTGGCAGCCGCGTGGCCTGGAGCGCGGGCACACTGGAAGGCCGGCTGCTGGCCGTGTGGATGCTGCTGTTCATCCCCACCGGCGTACACGATCTGCTGCTGCAGAACTATGTGCTGGACATGGGCCACGTCTACCTGGCCCCCTACACGTCCATCGGCGCGCTGGCCACCTTCCTGGCCATCGGCTACCGCAAGTACGTGGGCGCCATCCGTGCGGTGGAGGAGGCCAATGCCGAACTGGAGCGGCGCCTTGTCGCGCGCGAGGCCGAGCTGGCCGCCAGCTACCGGCAGCTGAGCGCGCTGGAACGCCAGCAGACGCTGGACGCCGAGCGCCGCCGCCTGATGCAGGAGATGCACGACGGCATCGGCTCCTCGCTGATCAGCGCGCTGCGCATGGCACAGGGCAGCCAGCTGACCGAAGCCGACATGGCGCGCGTACTCACCGAATGCATCGAGGACCTCAAGCTCTCCATCGACTCGCTGGAGCATGCCGACACCGACCTGCTGGGCCTCCTGGCCGCCCTGCGCTTTCGCCTGGGGCCGCGCCTGCAGGCCGCGGGCCTCACGCTGCACTGGCGCGTGGAGGACGTGCCCCCCCTGCCCTGGCTGGATCCGCAGAGCGCGCTGCACATCCTGCGCATACTGCAGGAGGTGCTGACCAACATCGTCAAGCACAGCGGGGCCCGTACCATCGAGATCGCCACGGGCACGCAGGCCGGCCACGTGATGGTATGGGTGCGCGACGATGGCCAGCCCTATGCCGGGCCGCTGCAGGCCCACGCATCGTCGCCCGAGCGCACTGCGGGCAAGGGCCTGGCGAATGTGCGCAGCCGGGCAATGGCCATTGGCGGGGAGTGCCGCTGGCAAGCCGCAACGGGGGTACCCGGCCAGGGCAATACGTTCGAGCTGGGCCTGCCGCTGCAGGCGCCGGTGCGCTGACAGGCACCGGCCTTGGGGCAACGGGCGCCGAAGTGCCTGCCATCCGGGCAGTATCAACCCACGCTACTGCCGGTACCCGCCAGCAGGCCGTGCGCAGGAAAACGACGGAACTGCACAAAAAGTCACCGAAGCTCTCTTCACCGGCCCCGGCGAGGCATATAAAGCCCTGTGCAAGGCCATCCCTCCATCCACGACCACTGATCTGCATGCTCTCCACAGACGACCACCCCGCCCCCCTGCCCTGCCTGTGGGCCACCCTCGCCTATGTCGTGGGCGCGCAGTGGGTCCACTGGGGCTGGAGCCGCATCGCGAGCAAGTCCACGGGCCAGGAGGTGTTTCTCCTCATGCTGTTCAGCATCCTGGCCTGGCCCATCGCGGTGGTCATCGCAAGCTCCATCCTCGTCGCCGTGTTCAAGCGCACTCCGGGTGCAGTGCGCGCGGCCATCACGCTGGGCCTGATCGCGCTGGGGCTGGCGGTGTTTGGCGTGCCCACGCTGTGGAATACGGCGTTCACCGCCGGCATCGGCATCACCGCGTTCATCCATTTCCAGCGCGAGGAACAGGACGACGCCGACCTGGAGAAGCTCTAGCCATGGCGGTCAAGGAGCCTCCGCCACCCGGCCTACTCGACTCGTTTTCCAACCCGGTGTGGGAGCGCGTCAGGCTGGACGATCCCAAGCCGCTGTGGATCGTCAAGAGCAGCCACCGCGGCTACAAATGGATGGCCATCGAGCTGGAGCACCGCTCCGAGGGCCTTTTCAGCGATGGCGCATCCAGCACGGACACCACCACCGTCTTCGTGGTCCGGCTGCCCGAGAAATCGGGAGACTGGTTCCTGCCCGCGAGCCGCATCACGGCCCACCGCCAGGTGTGCGTGGACGATGAATGCGTGTATGTGGCCGCCGTGGGCCAGAGCCCCCGCGTGCGCGACTGGCCGCGCTGGCTGGATACCGCCGCCGATGCGGCCGACGAGGTCATAGGTAATCGAGGCAAGAAGGCCCACCCCCCTCGGGGCGACGACGGGGCTGCCGACGACGATGAAAAATCGTGGAACCCGCACGATGGCCGATGGGTGCTGTTCTGGATGATGATCACCGTGCCCGCGGCCTTCATGCTCGCCATGCTGCTGATGGTCTTCTACAAGGAATGGGCGGGAACGGGTGCCGTCAGCCATTGCGACAAGCTGGCCCACCTGGGCTACCAACTGCAGGGCTGGAAGGCCAAGGCCTACCTGGGGCTGTTCATCGTGCCCTTCATCGGCTGGGGCCGCTTGCTGCACACGGTGTCCACCCGCATGCACAAGCCGGGCTTCGTGCTACGCCTGAACCTGGAAGGCGCCGCGCTGGCGGCACTGTCGGTCCTGGCCTTGTTCCTGCAGCAGACCCTGACCGGGTGGGCCAGGACAGCCTGCTGACAAAAGCGGACCGCAAGCCATGGCAGCATGTGCACTTGCGGCAGAGGGCGCTCCACGCCACGCCACGCCACGCCACGCCACGCAACCATCTTCCTCCCTGGAGAACACCATGCCCTCTGCTGCCGACCGCGTTACCCAACTGCTCGAAGACACCCGCGCGCACGATGCGGACCGCTTCACCCTGGTCCAGGCCCTGCGCGAAGCCGTGCTGGGCCTGGATGCTTCCGTGACCGAAGAGGTGAAGTACGGTGGTCTCCTGTTCTCCGCCACCAAGCCGTTCTGCGGCATCTTCTCGTACACGAAGCACGTGTCGCTGGAGTTCAGCGAAGGCGCTGCCCTTCCCGACCCGCATGGGGTGCTGGAGGGCGCAGGCAAAGGGCGCCGCCACATCAAGCTGATCGCGGTGCAGGACCTGACCGCGAAGCACGTGGCGCAATACCTGAAGCCGGCGTTCAAGGCGGCAGCCACGGCGTGACCCGCGCGCTGGCTGCTGGAGCCGCGCGTGCGCAGGTTCTTCGACCTGCAGGTCGATGAGCCCGGGGCATGAAAAAAGGGCCCACAGGCCCTTTCTCCGCCACCAGCGGGAACGGTTTGAACCGCCCTGCCTCGTTCAGGCAAACAGACCCTTGTGCTGGTCCCGCAGCAGGTTCTTCTGCACCTTGCCCATGGTGTTGCGCGGCAGTTCGTCGGCAACGAAGCAGCGCTTGGGGATCTTGAAGTTGGCCAGCTGCGACTTGAGCTGCGCCACGATGGCCTCGCCGTCGAGCTTGGCGCCCGGCTTGGCGATCACCACGGCCACGCCCACTTCGCCGAAGTCCGGGTGGGGCACGCCGACCAGGGCGCTTTCGGCCACGCCGGGCATGTCGTTGATGTAGCCCTCGATCTCAGCGGGGTAGACGTTGTAGCCGCCGCTGATGATCAGGTCCTTGCTGCGGCCGACGATGCTCACGTAGTCGCGCTCGTCCACCTTGCCCACGTCGCCGGTCTTGAACCAGCCGTCCTGGGTGAATTCCTCGGCCGTCTTCTCGGGCATGCGCCAGTAGCCCTTGAACACGTTGGGGCCCTGCACCTGGATGCTGCCGATCTCGCCCACGGGCAGCGGCTTGTTCGCATCGTCCACCACGCGCAGGCCCACCCCTGGCAGGGGGAAGCCCACGGTGGCGCCGCGCCGCTCGGTCTGGCCGGCGTGGCGCTTGTCGGCCGCGTAGGGGTTGGAGGTGAGCATGATGGTCTCGCTCATGCCGTAGCGCTCCAGGATGGTGTGGCCCGTGCGCTGCTGCCATTCGTTGAAGGTCTCGATCAGCAGCGGCGCAGAGCCCGCGACGAACAGGCGCATGTTCTTCGCCGTCTGCTTGTTGAGCCCGGCTTCGGCCAGCAGGCGCACATACAGCGTGGGAACGCCCATGAAGACGGATGCGCGCGGCATGGCGGCGAGCACGGCCTTCGGGTCGAACTTGCTGAACCAGATCATCTTGCTGCCGTTGATCAGCGCGCCGTGGATGGCCACGAACAGGCCGTGCACGTGGAAGATGGGCAGCGCGTGGATCAGGACATCACCGCTCTTCCAGCCCCAGTAGTCCTTGAGCACCTGGGCGTTGGACAAAAGGTTGCCGTGCGTGAGCATGGCGCCCTTGCTGCGGCCCGTGGTGCCGCTGGTGTAGAGGATGGCGGCCAGGTCGTCGGCCGAGCGCTGCACGGGCGTGTGCTCGTCGCCATGGTGCGCGGCGCGATCGAGCAGGCTGCCGGTGCGGTCGTCGCCCAGCGTGAAGACATGCTGCGTGCCCTGGGTGAAGGCGATCTTGCTCACCCAGCCGAAGTTGCCAGGCGTGCAGACCACCACGGCAGGCTCGGCGTTGCCGATGAAGTACTCAATCTCGGCGCTCTGGTAGGCCGTGTTGAGCGGCAGGAACACATAGCCCGCGCGCAGGGTAGCCAGGTACAGCAGCAGCGCTTCGACCGATTTTTCGACCTGAACGGCCACGCGGCTGCCCTCGGGCAGCTTGAGCGAGGCGAGCAGGTTGGCGATGCGGGCGCTGGCACGCTCCAGGTCGCTCCAGCTGTAGAGCAGCGGCCGGCCATCGGCGGTGGAGGTCTCCACCGCCGTGCTGGCCAGGTCGGCGGGGAAGGCAGCGCGCAGGGCGCTGAACAGATTTTGCTGGGGGGTGGTGGAACTCATGGTGCGGTCATCCGGATGTGCAACAAAACGGTGGTTCATTCAAAACACGGGGGGACGTTTTTCGAGGAAGGCGGTGATGCCTTCGCGGTGCTCGGCGCTGTCCGCATAGGCATAGGGGTCGGGGGCATGGCCCGACAGGGGGTCTGCAGGCGGCACGCCTTTGAGCGCGCGCATCGTCTGCTTGTTCAGGCGTGCGGCGCCAGGCGCCAGCGCGGCGATGCGGCACGCACTGGCCACGGCCTCGGCACGCGCTTCTTCGGCACCGGCCACCACGCGGCTCAGAAAACCGCATGCAAGCATCTCGTCGGCACTGAAGGTGGCCGCCTCCAGCAGCATCTGGCGTGCAGTGACCTCGCCCACGGCGCCGGCCACCAGTTGCGCCTCGCGCGGCGCCATGGGGAAGCCCAGGCGCGCAATGGGCGCACCGAAGCGCGCCCCCGCTTGGGCCACGCGCACGTCGCAGCAGCTGGCGATCTCCACGCCCGCGCCCATGCAGGCGCCGGCGATGTGGGCGACGATGGGCACATCGCAGTCGAGCATGGCCGACAGCCCGCCCCAGACATCGCCTTCGTGGAATTCGCGCAGCGCCGCCGCATCGAAGCGAAAGCCCGGGTACTCCGAGATGTCGCCGCCCGCGCAGAAGGCCGTGCCATCGCCCTCGATCAGCACGCAGCGCACGTCGTGGCTGCGCTGGATGTCCTTGAACACCGCACGCAGCTGCTGCCACATGGCGCGCGACATGGCGTTGAGCCGGCCGGTGTGGCGCAGCGTGACCTGCACCACGCCGGCCTGCCCTGCCTGCCCGGCAGCGCGCTCTGCAACGACTTCTGCGGCTGCCATGCTGCGCATCAATCGAGCTTGGCGCCCGAGGCCTTGACCACCGTGGCCCAGCGCTTGACTTCGCTGCTGACCATGGCGCCGAACTGCTGCTGCGTCAGGGTGCCGTACTCGGCGCCGTTGCTGGCCCAGATGGTCTTGATCTCATCGGCCGTGCCGATGCGCTTGACCTCTTCCACGATGCGCGCCTGGATGTCGGCCGGCGTGCCCTTGGGCGCCCACAGCCCGTACCAGGTGGTCACGGTGTAGTCGGGCAGGCCCACCTCGGCGGCGCAGGGCACGTCGGGGAAGGCCGGGTTGCGCTTGCTGCCCGAGACCATCAGCGCCTTGATGCGGCCGCCCTTGATGTGCGCTGCCGATGAACCCAGGCCGTCGAACATCATGTCCACATTGCCCGCGATCAGGTCCTGCAAGGCCGGGCCCGCGCCGCGGTACGGGATGTGGGTGATAAAGGTCTTGGTCTGCTGCTTGAACAGCTCACCGGCCAGGTGGTGCGAGGTGCCGGCGCCGGCCGAGCCGTAGTTGAGCTTGGCGGGGTTGCGCTTGACGTGCTCGATGAACTGCTGGTAGTTGGCCACCGGCACGGCCTTGGGGTTGACCACCAGCACCTGGGGCACGTTGGCCAGCAGGGCCAGGGGGATGAAGTCCTTCTCGATGTCGTAGTCGAGCTTGGGGTACATCGACGGAGCGATGGCGTGGTGCACGGCGCCCATGAACAGGGTGTAGCCGTCGGGTGCGCCCTTGGCCGCGAAGCTGGCGCCCACGGTGCCGCCGGCACCGCCCCGGTTGTCGATGACCAGGGTCTTGCCGACGGTCTTGGAGAACTGGGCGGACATGGGCCGGGCGAAGGCATCGGTGCCCCCGCCAGCAGGGAACGGCACCACCAGGGTCACCGGCTTGCTCGGCCATGCGGACGCCTGGGCCCAGCTGCTGCCACAGGCCAGTGCAGCGGCCGCAGCAGCGGCACCGCGCAGCACGTCGCGGCGCTGCAGGTCGTTGTCTTTCATCTTGTCTCCTGTCTTATAAAAATAAAAATGAAATGGAATTGCCAACACACAAGAGGCGCATGGTAGCGCCGGCTCACGACACGGGTGTCACCGATGCACACCTATCCACACGGGCCGGCAACCAAGCCCTTGCGGACCGGGCATCTGCGCCACGCCCGGGTTCTTCATATCCGTTCTCCACAGCACTGCGCGCCCGCCATCGCGCGAAACTGGCGCGGCTCAAGCCAGCGCCCCCGTGCAAGGGCCGCCCCGCCGCACCGGGGGCGTCCCCCTCCCGACTCGCGCAGCGAGTCGGGAGAGGGGTGAAGGCGCGAAGCGACTCAGGGGGTGCTTCATTTCAGTTTTTGCACAGGCTGTCGATGTCCCCGGAGGTGGGGATCTTGCCCTGCGCCAGCAGGCTGCGGTGCTTGTCGATGCGCTTCAGGTCATACAGGTAGTTGACCATCAATCCGTACGACTGCTTGAGGCCCTTGGTGGAGGGGTCGCCGCCCCAGTTCAGGCGCTCCACGCGCGCACCGTTGCCCAGGTGAAAGCGCGCCACCGGGTCCACGGGCTTGCCCTCGGCCAGCTCGCGCGCCAGGTAATGGGCCGCGCACTCGAGCAGCAGCTGCCGCACGGGCGAGCGCGCGTCCAGCTCCAGCGGCTTTTCGAGTGCGGTGAGCAGGTGCGCGGCCTGTGGCGGCTCGAAGCCCACGGCACGGCCGAGCTCGCCGCGGCGTTTCTCGTCCAGGCGCTCCAGCATGGGCGCGGCATGCTTGGCCAGCCAGCCACGAAAACCCGGAATGGGCGAGAGCGTGGCAAAGGTGCGCAGGCGCGGGAACTCCTCGGTCAGGGTCTCCACCACGTGCTTGATCAGCGAATCGCCGAAGCTCACCCCGCGCAGCCCCGTTTGGGTGTTGCTGATGGAGTAGAAGATGGCCGTGGTGGCCCGGGCCAGGTCGGCTGGTGCGGCGGCCTCGTCGAGCAGCGGCGTGATGCTGCTGGAGATGTGGTCCACCAGCGCCACCTCCACAAAGATCAGCGGCTCGTTGGGCAGGCGCGGGTGGAAGAAGCCGTAGCAGCGGCGGTCGCTGTCCAGCCGGTTCTTCACGTCGGCCCAGCTGCGGATGTCGTGCACCGCCTCGTACTTGATGAGCTTTTCGATCAGCGAGGCCGGCGAGTCCCACGACAGGCGGCGCAGCTCCAGGAAGGCCACGTCGAACCAGGTCGAGAACAGGTGCTCCAGCTCGGCATCGAGCGCCAGCAGGCGCTTGTCGGCCTTGAGCAGGGGCAGCAATTCGGCGCGCATGTCCACCAGGAAGCGCATGCCCTCGGGGAACACCGCAAAGCGCTGCAGCAGCCGCGTGCGCGGCGACACCAGGGCGCGGCGCAGGCTGATCTCGGCCTGGCCCTCCTCGGCCGTGCCGGCCGCGGCCTCGTAGCGCTGGCGGGCCGACTTGAAGCGCGTGGCGTCGGGCGCGAACTGCTCGCACAACAGCAGCCACATGTCGCGCCGCTCTTCCGCAGAAGCCTCGGCATACCACTGGGCCACGCCCTGGGCGCGGCGCCCGCCTTCGAGCTCGCTCACCTGCGGGGCCACCACCTCCTGCAGGTCGGCCAGCAGGCGGCGCAGCGCGCGCGGCGACAAGGCCTCCTGCCCGCGGCGCAGCGTGGCCGCCAGCCGCTCGTTGGTGGAGCGCGGCGCGGCCACCTTGGCCACCACGTCGGTCACGTTGGCCTTGTCAGCAGCCGCCGCTCGCGCGGGCTTGTCGCCGGGGGCCTTGTTGTCGCTGGCAGGGGCAGCGGAGCGCAGGCGCGAGACACTGCGGGCGATCCATTCAGGGGCGGTGTTCATGTTCATCGTGTCAACCTCGATTGCTGGGTGCGGGCTACGTCGCGCAGGGCCTCGCGCTGGCGCAGCAGATGGGTGCGCATGGCCTCCTCGGCGGCATCGCAGTCCTGGGCCTTCAGGGCGGCAAACACCGCCAGGTGCTCGGCCAGGCTCTGCTGCAGGCGGCCTGGCGCATGCAGTTGCTGCAGCCGCGCCAAACGCAGGATCTTGCGCAGGTCGCCGATCACCTGGGCCAGCCAGCGGTTGTCGGCCAGGGTGATGAAGGCCTCGTGGATGGCGTGGTTGGCGGCGTAGTATTCGGGGATGCGCCCGGCCGCCGCGTGCGCCTGCAGGCGCTGGTGCAGCACCTCCAGCGCGGCCACGTCGGCGGCGCTGGCGCGGCGCGTGGCCTCGTGGGCGGCACGCCCTTCGAGCAGCGCGATCACGGGGAAGATCTCGTCCAGGTCCTTGGCCGTGACCTCGGCCACGAAGCAGCCGCGCCGCGGCTCGTGGCGCAACAGCCCCTCGGCCACCAGCACCTTGAGCGCCTCGCGCAGCGGCGTGCGCGAAATCTCCAGCCGCTCGCACAGCGCTACCTCGTCCAGGAAGCTGCCCGGCGCCAGCGCACCGGCAAAGATCTCCTCCCGCAGTCGCGAGGCGACTTCGTCGTGCAGGGAATTGGATACCAGGCGCATGTTCAGGCGAACTCCGGGCGATCAGCTGCCGGCCCTTTGCATTAGGGACCGGCTTTTGCCGCCAACGTGTCCTCAAATGACGACAAACGCTGGCTTTGCTTTCGCATAGACGTAATTTCTCATAATTATGCAAAATGACAAGAGGGAAAGCGTGATTTTTCGTAAGACAGCCCAAAAATCAGGGGAATGCGGCGGGGGAGCAACAAGACAAGGCCTGGATGAGCCGGTGGCTGCGCCCATTTGCAAGGTGCCGACCACCTGAAATCGGCGTGGCCGACAGCATTGAACAACGCCACAGCGCAGCCATGCGCTGCAGTCCGTCGCGCCGCGCTCAATCAGCAGCGTTGCGCCGCGCCACCCAATACGTCGCGCCCTGCGCCCCATAGCGCTCCGCATGCGGCTCGTTGCGGTACAGCGCAAAGGTATCGCCGGGCACGAGGTGGCGCTCCTGCCCTGCGCACGTGAGCCACATCTCGCCCTGCACGACGATCGCGCTCACGCCGAAGTCATGGCGGTGCTCGGGCACGACCTCGTTGGGCGCCCATTCGCGCACCAGCACCTCATCGAAACCGTTGGCCAGCGACTGGGCCTGGAACTGCTCGAAACTGGCGTGACCAGGTGGGTTGGCGGGCGGGGTGGTCATCTGGCTCGTCTCCTGATGGGGTAGCGGGGCAGGACACTAGGCCGGCGCGGACTGGCGGGGCCGCTTCGCGGCCGGCAGGGCGGCAACCGCCCTGGTGCCCTCCTCCGCCGCGATCAGCGCCTTCACGCGCGCCAGGTCGCGCGGCGTGGCCGGGGTGTAGACCACCATGCCCAGGTCGGGCCGGCCATCGACCGCGAAGGCCGAGTACTCGAGGTCGATGGGGCCGGCCACCGGGTGGATCACGTGCTTGGGGTGCTCGCCGTAGCTGCTCTGCACATCGTTGCCGCGCCACAGGGCGCGGAACTCCGGGTCGAGCGCGCACAGCTCGTCCACCATGGGTTGCACGCGGGCAGCGGCGCCGGCGCGCGCCACGTCGGCACGGAAGGCGCCAACGACGAAGCGCGAATCGCGCTCCCAGTTGGGCATCTTGCGGCGCAGCACCGTGCTGCCGAAGACCACGCGCAGGATATTGCGCTGCCCGGCCGGCAGGGCGCCGTAGTCGGTCAGCACGCGGGTGGAGGCATGGTTCCAGGCGACCACGTCCCAGGTGGAGGTCTTCACATAGGCCGGGCTGGTTTCGAGCGAATCGAGCACGCGCTGCAGGCGCGGCGTCACGCCCTCGGCGTCCTGAAAGCGCACCTCGGGCGGGCGGCCCAGGGCGAGCAGAAAGAGGTACTCGCGCTCGGCCTCGGTGAGCATCAGCGCGCGCGCGATGCGCGCCAGCACGTCGGCCGAGGGCGCCCCGCCCCGGCCCTGCTCCAGCCAGGTGTACCAGGTGGCGCTGACATGGGCGCGCTGGGCCACTTCTTCGCGGCGCAGGCCCGGCGTGCGCCGGCGTGCCAGCGGAAAGCCCAGCGCCGCGGGGTCCATGCGCGTGCGGCGGTCGCGCAGGTAGTCGCCCAGCGCGTTGTCCTTGGTGTCCGGCATCGAGAGGGGTCCTTCCTGTTATCGCCTATACCCGTATAAGAACACTACTTTACCCGGATAAGCCGCCTGGTGACACTGCCGTCCTTTCCTCTCTTCTTCACTTGACCAGCAAGGACATCACCATGCGAGTATTCGTGACCGGCGCGACCGGTTTTGTGGGAACGGCCGTCGTCAACGAGCTGATCGATGCGGGCCACAGCGTGCTGGGCCTGGCCCGCTCGGACGAGGGCGCCGAGCGCCTGGCCGCCGTGGGCGCCGAAGTGCACCGCGGCTCCCTCGACGACCTCCCCAGCCTGCGCCGCGGCGTCGCCCATGCCGACGGCGTGATCCACACGGCGTTCAACCACGACTTTTCCACCTATGCCGCCAACTGCGAGGCCGACCGGCAGGTCATCGCCACACTGGGCGCAGAGCTCCAGGGCAGCGACCGCCCCCTGCTCGTGACCACGGGCATGACGCTGCTGGGCACGGGCGGCGTGGGCACCGAAGAGCATGCGCCCGTTCCCAGCAGCGCGGGCGTGCCGCGCAGTGCCTCGGAAGAGGCCGCCGCGGCCCTGGCGCAGCAGGGCGTGCATGCCTGCGTGGTGCGCCTGCCGCAGGTACACGACCCGTTCAAGCAGGGGCTCATCACCTACCTGATCGCGCTGGCACGCGAAAAGGGTACGGTGGCCTATGTGGACGAAGGCGCCAACCGCTGGCCCGCCGTGCATGTGCTCGACGCCGCCTGCCTGTACCGGCTGGTGCTGGAACAGGGCCAGGCCGGCGCACGCTACCACGCGGTGGGAGAGGAAGGCGTGGCGCTCAAGGCGATTGCCGAATCCATCGGCCGCGGATTGAACCTGCCCGTGGTCTCGGTGCCGGCCAGCGGCGCACAGCAGCATTTCGGGTGGCTGGCCCGCTTTGCCGGCATGGACAGCCCGGCCTCCAGCGCGCTCACGCAGCAACGCCTGGGCTGGCGACCAGTGGAAACCACGCTGATCGAGGACCTGGACCGGGCCCAGTTCTGAGCGCCGGGGCAGGCGTCCAGCGCAAGGCGACAAGCCTCCCTACAATGGGCCGCACAGGAGGAGTCCAACGCATGAAGCTGCCCCAGCCAACGCCCCGCCCCATCGTCTCCATGCCACGCCGCACAGCCCTGCTGGCGGCGGCCGCCGCCACGGCACTGGCCGCCTGCGGCGGAGGGGGCTCGTCCAGCGACGAGCCGCCCGCCGAAGCGGTAGGCCAGGTGATCAACTCGTCGCTTCGCTCCGAAGCGACGGGCGGCTCGTACGCCATCCGCGTCTATCTGCCCCCGGCACATGCCGCGGGCACGGCCCCACTGCCCACCATCTATGTGACCGAAGGCGATGCCTTGTATGGCAGCAGCGGCCTGGCCCCCACGCGCTTCGACACCTTCAAGCAGGTGATGCAGCGCCGGGGCACGCAGGCCATCCTGGTCGGCATCGGTGGCACGGCCCAGCGCGGCACGGACTTCCTGCTGCCCGGCGCTGCGGTCTACCTGAATTTCATCACCAAGGAGCTGGCGCCCAGCATCGAGCGCCAGTACCGTGCCGACCCCAAGCGCCGTGCGCTTTCGGGTCTGTCGCACGGCGGCTACTTCGTGGTGGCAGCCCTGGTGATCGAGGGCATGGCCGGCGCCTTGAGCTTCTCGCACTACCTGTCCACCGAGGCCAGCGTGGGCGGCCACGGCAATGCGACCAGTTTCCTCGCCTACGAAAAGCAGCTCGACGGCAAGCCCTTGCCCGCCACGCTGTTCCTCACCGGCGCCACCAACGGCAACACGGTGCTCATCGGCAACCCGCTGTATGTCCAGATGTCCGCGCAGAACAACCCCGGGCTGACGCTGCTCAAGGCGGAGTACAACGCCAGCCACGTAGGCGCCGACGTGCCGGCCTTCGAGGATGCGCTGGCGCGCTTCTTCCCGTGACGCTGGCGGGATGATGCGCAGCACGGCCCGCACCGCCGTGCAGATGGCCTTCGCCACCGGCGCGGGTCACGCGCTCGTGGACCTGCTCTGCGAATTGAATGCCTATTACGCCGATGCCGGCGTGGCCACCGCCCCACGCGAGGCCGTGCATGCGCACCTGCGCGACCACCTGCTTGCGCCCGGCTCTCCCGTGCGCCTGGCCGTGGCCAGCGACGCGGCGGGCACGGCCCTGGGCCTTGCCGCCATCGTGCTGCTGCCCTCGCTGGTGGACCCCAGCCCCGAACACCGGCGCCAGTGCCTGCTCAAGGAACTGTTCGTCGGCGCCCATGCCCGCGGCCAGGGCATCGGCCGCCTGCTGATGGCCTGGGTCGCACAGCACGCGGCCGACGCGGGCTGCGGCCGCATGGATTGGAACGTGAAGGACTCCAACCATGCCGGCATCGCCTTCTACAAAAGCCTGGGCGCCGTGCAGGTGGCCAATCGGCTGAGCTTTCGGCTCACGCGCGAGGCGATGGATCAGCTGGCCGGCGGCTGAGCCGCTCTCAAGGCTTGGCGCCCATCTGGCTTACCTGCCCGATCAGCCGATGGTAGAAGCGGATCGCGTCCGCGTAGTTGGCGATCTCCAGGCGCTCGTTGGTGCCATGAAAGCGCTTCAAGTCCTCCGAATTCGCGCGCACGGGCGAGAACTTGAAGATGTGGTCGCTGACGGCGCCGTAGTGCTGCGAGTCGGTGCCCGCCACCATCAGGCCCGGGGCCACCAGCACGTCGGGGAAGATCTCGCGAATGGTCTGGTTGAGCAGGCGGTACTGGGTGGAGTCGGTGGGTGCGACCTTGGAGGCGTCCACCGCGCCGGGCAGCGTGCTCAGTTCGTACTGCGCGGCGGGGGCGCTGATCTTGCTGCGCATGTGGTCGATCACCTGCTCCTTGCTGTCGCCGGGCAGCAGGCGGAAGTTCACGGTCGCCTCGGCGCGGCCGGGCACCACGTTGTCGCGGTTGCCGGCGTTCACGATGGTCAGCGCCGTGGTGGTGCGCAGCATGGCATTGGTGCTGGAGGCGCCTTCGAGCTGCTTTTGCACCACGGGGCGGAACAGCCACAGGTTGGACAGCACCATCCGGTTCACGCCACCCATCTCGGGCGCCAGCGTGTCGAACAGCTCGCCCGCCACGCCGCGGATGCCGCCAGGCATCTGCTCCTCGTCCAGGCGCTTGAGCGCGTCGCTCATCATGGCGATGGCGCTGCTGCCCTTGTGCGGTGGCATGGACGAATGGCCGGGCGTGCCCGACATCTTCATCACCACCGACAGGTAGCCCTTCTCGGCCACGCCGATGACGGCGGCGGGCTTGGACAGCCCAGGCATCACGCCGTCGAGGATCAAGAGGCCCTCGTCGATCACGAAATCCAGGCGCACCTTGCGCTCCTGCAGCAGCGCAGCGATCTTCGCCGCGCCGCGCAGGCCGCCCACCTCCTCGTCGGCACCGAAGGCCAGGTAGATGGTGCGCTGGGGTGTGAAGCCGCTGGCCAGCAGCATCTCCACCGCCTCGAGCTGGCTCATGAGGTTGCCCTTGTCGTCCCAGGAACCGCGGCCCCAGACGAAACCGCCCTGGATGGCGCCCGAGTACGGGGGCTGCTCCCAGTCGCCCTCGGTGCCGGGGGCCACGGGCACCACGTCCTGGTGGGCCATCAGCATCACCGGGGCGGCATTGGCATCGCTGCCGGGCCAGGTGTAGAGCAGGCTCAGGTCGCCCACCACTTCGCGCTTGAGCTTGGCGTGAACCAAGGGAAAGCGCTGCTGCAGCAGCGCGTGGAACTGCAGGAACTGGCCGGCGCTGAAGTTGGCATCGTCGCGCGAGGACTCGGTGCGCAGGCGTACGGCCTCGGCCAGGCGGCCGGCCACGGCGGCATCGTCCACCGGCAGTTTGGCAATCGGCGCCACCTCCAGCTGGCGCGAGCCCTTGCGCGCGGTGTTGACGCCCAGGGCCACGGCCAGCAGCAGCACCAGGGCGAGCAGCCCCAGCAGGATTTTCTTGATCATGTCGGTCGCGTCTTTCTCTTCAGGTAGGGAGCATTGAAAGCCATCCTAAATCGGTAACGAAATGTTCGTCCAATGCATAATTCAAGTCGTTTCGTTCGATTTTTCGCATGACCACCACCATCGCCCAGTTGCGCCACTTCATTGCCCTGGCCGACAGCGGCAGCTTCACCCGTGCGGCCGACAGCACGCGGCGCTCGCAGGCGGCCTTCAGCCGCAGCATCGCCATGCTGGAGGCCCACCTGGGCGCGGCACTGGTCGAGCGCAGCGGCCACCGCAACGCCCTCACCCCCATCGGCCGCACGGTGCTGGAGCATGCGCGCCAGGTGGTGGCCCAGGCCGATGAACTGCACCAGGTGGTGCGCCACCAGGTCAGCGGCGAAGTCGGCTCCGTGCGCCTGGGAATGAGTGCCACGCCCCACGCCCTGCTGGCCCCCCGCCTGCTGCGCCTGGCGGCCCGCGACGCGGGCCGCATGCGCCTGCAATTGGGTGGCGGCCCCCAGGCCCAGCAGATCCAGGCGCTGCGCGACCGCACGCTGGACGCCCTGGTGACGGACTACCACTCCCTGCCCGGCTCCCACGCCGACCTGGAAGTGCACCGGCTGGTGCAACTGCCCACCGGGGTGCTGGCCCGCCCCGGGCACCCGCTGGCCCAGCGCCGCCCGGTGGTGTTTTCCGAGCTGACGGAGTTCCCCGTGGCCTGCACGGGCATGAGCGCGGCCGTCGGGCGGCTGCTGGTTCAGCGCCTGGGCCTGCAGGCCCACCCCGAGGTGCTCATCGGCCTGGCCAGTGAGTCCGTGCCCGACCTGCTGGACGTGGCCTGCCACACGGATGCGCTGTACATGGGCGTTGTGGCCCCCGCGGCCGCCCTGCTGGCCCAGGGGCGGCTGGTGCCGCTCGACATCCCCACCCGGGGGCTGGAGTCGCACATCGCCTGGGTGCAGCGCGTGGCACGGGCCCCCAACCCGGTGCTGGACGGCCTGCGCCAGCAGGTGCAGGGCTGGTTGCAGGAGGCGGGTTCGGCTGGCTGAGCCGGTATCATCGCCGCCCCATCCAGCCCTGCCTTCGCATCCATGGCCTCCTCGTTCACCTTTGCTCCGCCCTCTCTGGAAGACCTGCAAGCCGGCACGCTGGGCAAGCACATGCGCGAGTTCAACTACCGCACCGTGGGCGAGTACCCGCAGGTGCAGCCCGTGCGTCTGGACGTGCGGGATCTCGATGGCCGTCTGGTCGCGGGCATCCGCTCCTACGTATTTGTCTATTGGCTGCAGACAGATGTGCTGTGGGTGGCCGAAGACCAGCGTGGCAAGGGCCTGGGCGCTCGCCTGCTGGGCATGGCAGAAGCCCAGGGCAAGGCGCTGGGCGCCCGAAATGCCAAGCTCGAAACCTTCGAGTGGCAGGCGCGCGATTTCTACCTCAAGCAGGGCTACGGCGAGTACGCGCGCATCGACGACTACATCCAGGGCCAGTATTTGGCGCTGATGCGCAAGCCGCTGGAATAAGAACCTGTTGACGATCTCGCAGGGGATCGTCAACAGGTTCTATGGAGCTTCAACCCAGCAAGGGCGACCTGAACACCGGGTGCTCGCCCGGCAGCACCTGCTGCGCCAGCGGCACGGCCAGGGCCATGCCCCGGTCGCTGTTGGTCAGCAACACGAAGCCGTCGCGCGACGTCGGCGAGACCATGGCGAAATTGCGAAAGCCCGGGTTGTTGCCCCACTGCCAGAGCATGGGGCCGGAGGCGGTGCGTTCGATGCCCCAGCCATGGCCCCACTCCAGTCCCAGGGCCTTGTCGGCCACCACGGGGGCCGACAGCACCAGCGCGAGCAACCGCTCATCGGCCACGAAGGCGGCCAGCAGGCGCGCAAAGTCACCCGCCGTGGTGTACAGCGAGGCCGCGGCCACCGGAACGTTCCAGCGCAGGCCACCGGCGGCCGCACCATTGGCATGCACGGCCCGGCCTTCGTAGGCGCGGTTCCACACCAGGCTGGAGTCGCGCATGCCCAGGGGCTCGAACACCTGTGCCTGCATCCATGGCCCGATGGGCGTGCCGGTGACGGCTTCCATCACCGCCTGCAGCAGCACATAGCCTTCGCCCGAGTAGCGCCAGCGCTGGCCGGGCTCGAAGCCGGGCGCCATCGCACCGCTGGTCCAGTTGGGCAGGCCCGAGGTGTGGTTGAGCAAGGCGGCCACCGGGATGCGGGCCAGCGTGCTGGCGGGCACGGTGTCGCTGGCGTCGCCCGGCGCGCGCCGCAGCGCATGCTGGTAGTGCACATAGCCTTGCGGCAGGTAGTGCGCCACCGGGGCTTGCAGGTCCAGTTGCCCCGCCAGCGCCAAGCGCAATGCGCCGTAGGCCACCACGGGCTTGGTCAGCGAGGCGGCCTGGAACACAGCGTCCGCAGGGGCCTTGCAATGGCCGGCCAAGGCGGTCGGCTGCACGCGGCCAGCCTGCAGCGTGGCATACGCCGCCGCACACACGCCCAGGCGATCGGCCACCTCGGCCACGGGCTGGCCCTGGTAGCGCGTGAGGTCCGCCGCGCACGAGGCCAGCAAAGGCGATGCGGCTGCGCCGCTCAACAGCCATTGGCGGCGGGTCAGGGGCACCGGCAGCTCAGGACTTGGAGGCCGTGAGCGCGGGCGTGCCGCCCTCGCGCTTGGCGGCCCACAGCCACATGGCGATGCCGGCCACGATCATGGGCACGCACAGCCACTGGCCCATGCTCATGCCCAGCGAGAGGATGCCCAGGTGCGCATCGGGCTCGCGGAAATACTCGGCAATGAAGCGGAAGGCACCGTAGCCGATCAGGAACATGGCCGCGACCTGGCCCTGGCGACGCTCACGCCGCGCGTACAGCCACAGCAGCACGAACAGCAGCAGCCCTTCGAGCAGGAACTGGTAGACCTGCGAGGGGTGGCGCGGCAGCATGGAGCCGCTTTGCGGGAACACCATGCCCCAGGGCAGGTCGGGGCTGGCAAAGCGGCCCCAGAGCTCGCCGTTGATGAAGTTGCCCACGCGGCCTGCCGCCAAACCTGTGGGCACGCAGGGCGCCACGAAATCGGCCACCTGCAGCCAGGGGCGCTTGCGCGAGTGCGCGAACCAGAGCATGGCCACGATCACGCCCAGCAACCCGCCATGGAAGGCCATGCCGCCCTGCCACACGTAGAAGATCTCCAGCGGGTGGCTCAGGTAGTAGCCCGGCTTGTAGAACAGGCAGTAGCCCACCCGCCCGCCGACCACCACGCCCGCCACGCCCAGGAACAGGATGTCCTCCACGTCCTTGCGCGTCCAGGCGCCGGGCCCGGTGATGGAGGCGAACGGCTGGTGCCGCAGCCGCGCGATGCCCAGCAGCATGAACAGGCCGAAAGCCGCCAGGTAGGTCAGGCCATACCAGTGGATGGCCAGCGGGCCCACTTGCAGGGCGATGGGATCGATTTGGGGGTAGGTCAGCATTTGGGCGGTATTGTGCCCGCGCGCCGTGGCACCTGCAGCCGGCAGCCCCGCAGGGTGTGGGGGAAGCTGGCGCAGGGCCCGGCGGCGACCCGCACGGGCACCCCGATGAGAACGCTTCTGATCCCTGTACGCATGCAGAGCGCCACCCCGGGGTTTTCCCCCACAAAGCCCCCTGGGCGCGCGATACTTCTGCCTGTAACAAGGAAAAGAACATGCAGGGTAACCCACAGGTCATCGACTACTTCAAGGATCTGCTGCGCGGCGAACTGGCCGCACGCGACCAGTACTTCGCGCATTCGCGCATCTATGAGGACCAGGGCTTCATCAAGCTCTACACCCGCCTGGACCACGAGATGCAGGAAGAAACCCAGCATGCCGACGCGCTGCTGCGCCGCATCCTCTTCCTGGGCGGTCGCCCCGACATGCGCCCCAAGGAGTTCACGCCCGGCGAAACCGTGCCCGAGATGCTGCGCAAGGACCTGGCCACCGAGTACGAAGTGCGCGCTGCCCTGCAAAACGGCATGGCCTTGTGCGAGAGCGTGGGCGATTATGTGAGCCGTGACCTGCTGCTGGCCCAGCTGCGCGACACCGAGGAAGACCACGCCTACTGGCTCGAAAAGCAGATCGGCCTGATCGACAAGATCGGCCTGCAGAACTACCTGCAATCCCAGGCCGCCGCCTGAGCGGCAAGCGAGGCCTTCCCGCCCTGGCGGCCACACGGCTGGCCGCCCGGCGCCCGGTGAGGGCGAGCCGG
This sequence comes from Acidovorax sp. GW821-FHT09B03, assembly GCF_059418305.1. Taxonomy (NCBI): domain Bacteria; kingdom Pseudomonadati; phylum Pseudomonadota; class Betaproteobacteria; order Burkholderiales; family Comamonadaceae; genus Acidovorax; species Acidovorax sp. GW821-FHT09B03. The sequence goes on along the minus strand of NZ_JBWKPP010000017.1, from coordinate 140,888 downwards.
TGCGCCCACCAGGCGCCACTCAATGCAGGTGCGGCCCTTCGTCTTCGTAGTAGTGCCGCGCCTCGTCCCACTCCCCCGACGGCGCGAAAAGCAGATCCTGGTCCCCCTGGGCTTGTGCCGGCTCCAGCATCCCGGCCATCTCCTGCGCAAAGCTGCGCAGTGGCATGAACTCGCAGGAGATGCGCTGAAAGAGGACTTCACTGACCCGGTAGAGCCCATGCTCCAGGTCTTCGGCGTCGTTGGAGAGCTGCAGGGCGGTCACGCCATCCATCAGGGCCACGGCATGGACCCCGAGCGATGCGAAGTGCGATACCAGCACCTTCATGTCGATGTAGACCAGCAGCTGAAAGACCCCCTGCATGAACAGCACGGCGTTGCCGGCGGTCATGGACAGGGTGAACGGCTGCATCGGTATCCAGGCCGTTTCGGGCGTCACCTGGACCGACATCGTCGACTTCGAGCGCAACCCCTTGAGCGTTCGAAGGCAATCCGGGTGGTTGCGGTAGTGGTCATTGCGCACGACCACGTAGCACAGGCCCGGCTCGGGAAGCACCTGCGCGATTCCGCACTCCAGGGCCTGCCGCACGCATTCGTTCAGATGCGCCCTGTGCGCCACACCGGGAGTAATCTCCCCAGGCTGGGAAGCGCTGCCCGGGCTGGCGGTACCTGCAGGGGCCTGGCGTGCCAGGAACGCCATGGTGCGCAGCAACGCCTCCTGATGGAGTCTGGCCGCGGAGCCGCGTTGGTTGAAGGACTTCAGCTCCATGGGCTGGGGCTCGCTGCCGGCCAGGACGCATAGATCGCCCTGCCCCAGCATGTTGGTCACATCGGCCAGGACCACCGGGATGCCCATGCCGATGCCCAGCTTCAGGGCCCGGTACCGGCTGCGAAACATGTCTTTCCTCGAGAGCAGTCCCGGGCGCTCCTTGGCATGGGCCCGCTGGGCAAAGTAGAAGTACCGGTGGCGATGGGGGGCCTGGTAGGCCGCCGCGATGCCGTCTCCAAAGCAGCGGTACAGAAAGCGCAGCTGCTCCAGCGCGTCGCAGCGGTCCTGGATCTTCAGGACCAACTCCCGCGTCTCGCGCGCCTTCTCGCCGATCAGGCGCTCCCGCACCAGGCGCTGCTTGAGCCGCAGCCGGGCGTCCTGCAGGCGGGCATGGCTCAGCTCCGACCTGGCGATGCGGCGGATGAGCAGTTTCTGAAGCTCGAGGACCGGGCCCAACCGCCCGGGGTCACCCTGGATGGCGCCGAGCAGCTGCGCTGCCTTCAGGAAGCACTCCATCTCTCTGGGAAACCGCAAGGGCAAAGGCATTCACAGTCTCCTCAAGGCGTGCAATGGACAGGCTCGGGCTGGGTTGCGGGCCCCGCTGGCCGGCCCGTCTTATTGCAGGATAGCGCCTGTGCACCAGCGATGACCAGCAAATTATGGATTTTTGACAATCCTCGCCGGGCGGCATCCACCGGCGCCCGTGGCACCGCACTGTGGCTCCAACGGCAGTTGGGAGCGTGTGGCCATATCTGTGGGCTGATTGTCATTGCGGCCAACCGAACAAGTGGCGACACTGGCCCCATGCCCCACCCCACCCGCACCGTTGCCTGCCTGGTCTACCCCGGCGTGATGAGCCTGGATGCCATCGGCCCGATGCAGGTCTTCGGCTCGGCCAATGCCGAGCGCACGGGCCACGGGCTGGCGCCCGCCTATGCGCTGCGCCTGCTGGCCGAGGCGCCAGGGCCTGTCGTCACCTCGGCAGGCTTTGCGCTGCTGGCCGATGGCAGCTGGGCCGACACCGACCCCGCGGGCCTGGACACCGTGCTGGTGGCAGGCGGCGATGGCGTGGCAGACCAGCTGGGCCACGCCGGCATGCAGCAATGGCTGCGCCAGGCGGCACCCCAGGTGCGGCGCCTGGGCTCGGTCTGCTCGGGCGCGCTGCTGCTGGCCGAGGCCGGCCTGCTCGATGGCCTGCGCGCCACCACGCACTGGTGCCGCATGGAGCGGATGCGCCAGGACTACCCGGGCGTGCAGGTGGACGAGGATTGCCTGCACACCTACGACGCGGCCCACCCCGTGTACGGCCACCTCTTCACCTCGGCCGGCGTCACGGCCGGTATCGACCTGGCCCTGGCGCTGGTGGAGGCCGACCTGGGCCGGCCCATGGCGCTGGCCGTGGCACGGCGGCTGGTGATGTTCATGCGCCGCCCCGGCGGGCAGGCCCAGTTCAGTGCGCTGCTGGCACCCGAGACCCGGCACGCCCCGCGGCTGGCGGCGCTGCTCGAATGGATTCCCTCGCAGCTGGGCAACGACCTGTCGCTCGACGCCCTGGCCGAGCGCGCCTGCATGCCGCCGCGCACGCTCACCCGCGTGTTCCAGCGCGAGCTGGGCACCACGCCCGGGCGCTATGTGGAGCGGGTGCGCGTGGAGGCCGCCTCATCCCTGCTCGCCCAGGCCCAGGCGTCGGTGGCCACCGTGGCCCGGCTGTGCGGCTTCGAGCACCCCGAGAACCTGCGCCGCAGTTTCCACAAGCGCCGTGCCGTGAGTCCACAGGCCTATGCGCAGCGCTTTGGCGCAGGCGCCCTGGCCGACTGATCCCCCCATCCCCCTGCGCCAACCGGGCGCACACCGAAAGCCCTGCCCATGCTGCTCCTGCGCAATGCGTCCGTTCGCCTGCTGTTTGCCGGCCAGGCCCTGTACTGGGGCTGCTCCATCATCGGCATCACGCTGACCTCCATCGTCGGCGCGCGGCTGGCGCCCTGGCCGGTGCTGGCCACGCTGCCACTCGCTTTGCTGGTGCTGGGCAACCTGCTGTCGGTACAGCCGCTGTCGCTGTTCATGCAGCGCCGCGGCCGGCGCGCAGGGTTGCAGGCCGGCGCGCTGTGCGGCGTGGTGGGCGGCCTCGTCAGCATGGCCGGCGTGCAGTGGGGCAGTTTTGCCATCTTCTGCGCGGGCACGCTGGCCATCGGTGCCTACCAGGCATCGTCGGGCTACTACACCTATGCCGCGCTGGAGGCCGTGGACCCCGCCCAAAAGGGCCGGGCCGCTGCCTGCGTGGTGGCCGGCGGCCTGTGCGCAGCGGTGTTCGCGCCGCCGCTGGCGCTGTGGTCGCGCAACCTGCTGGCCACGCCGCTCGCGGGCGCCTACCTGGCCATCGCGGCGCTGGCCGTACTGGGCTGGGGGGTGATGGCACGGCTGCGCGAGGGCGTGGCGCCCAAGCCAGCGGCGGGCGGCATGGCCGCCATGCGCGCCCTGCTGGCCCGCCCCGGCCTGCGCGCGGCGGTGGTGATGACGGCCATCGGCCATGGCCTGATGATCCTGGTGATGAACGCCACGCCACTGGCCATGGAGGTCTGCGGCTTCTCGGCCGCTTCGGCGGCGCAGGTGATCCAGTGGCATGTGATCGGCATGTTCGCACCCGCGCTGTTCTCGGGCGCGCTGGTGGACCGCTTCGGCAGCCGCCCCGTGGCCACGGTGGGCGCCACGTGCCTGGCGGCCAGCGCGGTGGTGGCGCTGTCGGGCCTGTCGTTCACCGAGTTCCTGGCCAGCTCCTTCCTGCTGGGCACGGGCTGGAACCTGATGGTGATCTCCGGCACCACGCTGCTGTCCGAATCGCATGCACCCGAGGAGCGCGGCCAGGCCCAGGCGCTGATGCAGCTGGCCAACGGCATCGTGGCGGCGATGATGTCCTTTGCCTCGGGGGCCCTGCTCACCGGCGTGGGCTGGACCGCCATCAACGCCGTGGCGCTGCCGCTGCTGGCCATTGCCGCGGGCCTGCTCTTCGTGCGCGGGCGCACGACGCCGGTCGCGGCAGGTTAAGCGGTCTTCGAGCGCTCGCGCACGAAGTCGACAAACCGCGCCAGCGCCGGGTTGTTCAGCCCGGCGGGCCAGACCAGGCTGGTCTCGCACACGGGCAGCAGCGGCGCGCCAGCGGGTTTTGCGGCCTTGTTCTTCACCTTGGCCGCTGCCGACCCGAATGCATCGCCCGCCCGGTACACCACCCCCTCGCGGCGGAACTGGGTCACGCTCTCGGGCACCCAGGCCACGCCCAGGCCGCCCCACACCAGATTGACGATGGTCTGCATCTGGATGGCCTCCTGCGCCACCACGGGCACCCGGCCGGCCGCGTGGTACAGAGCAAAGATGGCATCGTGCAGCGAAGGCACGATGCGCCGCGGAAAGATCACCAGCGGCTCGGCCAGTACCTGCGCCAGGTCCAGCCGCGGCGCCTGGGCCAGCGGGTGGCGCTCGGCCAGGGCCAGCACCAGCGGCTCCTCGCCCACGGGCAGGCGCGCCAGCTCGGGCGGGGCCGCGCCGGGGGAGTGCAGCACCAGCCCGGCATCGAGCTCGCCGCGCGCGAACAGGGCGCGCTGCACATCACCCGTGGCCTCCACCAGCTCCAGCGCCACCTGCGGGCACAGCACGCGAAAATCGCGCACCCATTCGGGCAGCCTTTCGAAGCCGATGGTGGAGACAAAGGCGAGGCGCACCCGCCCGACCTCGCCCGCGGCCGCGGCGCGGGCCCGCACGGGCAGCGCCTGCGCGCGCTCCAAAAAGTCGCGCACGTCGGGCAGCAGGGCCTCGCCCGCCGGGGTCAGCGCCACGCGCCGGCGCGTGCGGTCGAACAGCACCACGCCGAGCGAGCGCTCCATCTGCGCAATCGCCTGGGTCAGCGGCGGCTGCGTCATGTGCAGGCGGATGGCGGCGCGGCCGAAGTGCAGTTCCTCGGCCACGGCCACGAACTGGCGCCAGGCGCGGACGTCGATGAGGGTTTCTTTCATGGCGGTGATGTGCCTGTGATACGTTTTACATATTAATCGAGCAGGTGAAAGGGATTGGAAACGCAGCGGCAAACGCCGCATACTTGCACCCCGAGAGCGTTGGACACCCTGGCCGCAGGAGTGCCCCATCCATTACAACGAGTCCCCCACCAGGAAATCAGCCATGGCAGACAGCAAGACCATCCCGATCCAGCCCATCAACCACCGCAGCGCCAACATCACCCAAGGCAAGTCGCGTGCGCCCAACCGCTCCATGTACTACGCCATGGGCTACGAAGAGGGCGACTTCGTCAAGCCCATGGTCGGCGTGGCCAACGGCCACAGCACCATCACCCCGTGCAACAGCGGCCTGCAGAAGCTGGCCGACGCGGCCATCGCCGGCATCGAGGAAGCCGGCGGCAACGCCCAGGTGTTCGGCACGCCCACCATCTCGGACGGCATGGCCATGGGCACCGAAGGCATGAAGTACAGCCTGGTGAGTCGCGAGGTCATCAGCGACTGCATCGAGACCTGCGTCGGCGGCCAGTGGATGGACGGCGTGCTGGTGGTCGGCGGCTGCGACAAGAACATGCCCGGCGGCCTGATGGGCATGCTGCGCGCCAACGTGCCCGCCATCTACGTGTACGGCGGCACCATCCTGCCCGGCCGCTACCAGGACAAGGACCTGAACATCGTGAGCGTGTTCGAGGCCGTGGGCGAGAACGCCGCTGGCAAGCTCAGCGACTTCGACCTCAAGGAGATCGAAAAGCGCGCCATCCCCGGCACCGGCTCGTGCGGCGGCATGTACACCGCCAACACCATGTCCAGCGCCTTCGAGGCCCTGGGCATCAGCCTGCCCTACTCGTCGACCATGGCCAACCCGCACGACGAGAAGATGAACTCGGCCAAGGAATCGGCCAAGGTGCTGATCGAGGCCATCAAGATGGACTTGAAGCCCCGCGACATCGTGACCAAGAAGGCCATCGAGAACGCCGTGGCCGTGATCATGGCCACGGGCGGCTCCACCAACGCCGTGCTGCATTTCCTGGCCATCGCCCACACCGCGGGCGTGGAATGGGACATCGACGACTTCGAACGCATCCGCAAGCAGACCCCCGTGCTGTGCGACTTGAAGCCCAGCGGCAAGTACCTGGCCGTGGACCTGCACCGCGCAGGCGGCATCCCGCAGGTCATGAAGGTGCTGCTCAAGGCCGGCCTGCTGCACGGCGACTGCATCACCATCAGCGGCAAGACCATTGCCGAAGTGCTCAAGGACGTGCCCGATGTGCCGCGTGCCGACCAGGACGTGATCCGCAACATCGACAACCCCATGTACGCGCAGGGCCACCTGGCCATCCTGAAGGGCAACCTCAGCCCCGAAGGCGCCGTCGCCAAGATCACCGGCCTGAAGAACCCCGTCATCACCGGCCCGGCCCGCGTGTTCGACGACGAGCAATCGGCCCTGGAAGCCATCCTGGCCGGCAAGATCAAGGCCGGTGACGTGATGGTGCTGCGCTACCTGGGCCCCAAGGGCGGCCCCGGCATGCCCGAGATGCTGGCCCCCACCGGCGCCCTCATCGGCGCCGGCCTGGGCGAAAGCGTGGGCCTGATCACCGACGGCCGCTTCTCCGGCGGCACCTGGGGCATGGTGGTCGGCCACGTGGCGCCCGAAGCCGCTGCCGGCGGCACCATTGCCTTCGTCAACGAAGGCGACAGCATCACCATCGACGCCCGCCAGCTGCTGCTGGAACTGAACGTGCCCGAAGAAGAAATCGCCAAGCGCCGTGCCGGCTGGACGGCGCCCGCACCCCGCTATACGCGTGGCGTGCAGGCCAAGTTCGCCTTCAATGCATCGAGCGCGAGCAAGGGCGCGGTGCTGGACGCGTACTGATCCCCAGGCTGAACAGCAGGACCTCCCAACAAAAAGCCCGTGGCCTCTTCAGGCCGCGGGCTTTTTTGTTGGCGCTGCTACTGCCGGCTCAGTGGGCATGGTCGTGGGTCGCAGCCAGGCCGCTCGGAGGCACCACCTTGGCCGTCTTCATCGACTGCGCGCTGCAAAGACCTTCGCGTGCCTTGCGCAGCAGCACCTGCCCGGCGGCTACGCCCGTGGGCTGGTCACGCTCCACCACCGGCTTGCCATTGACCATGGTCAGCACAACACCTTCGGACAGCAGAGTCGGCGCGGTGTAGGTGGACCGGGCCTTGAAGCGTGCGGGGTCGAACACCACGATGTCCGCAAAGTGCCCGGCCTTGAGGCGGCCGCGCTCGGCGATGCCCAGCGCATCGGCCGTGAGCGCCGTGCTGCTGCGCACGAACTGGCCGATGGAGAGGTGCTTTTGCCGCACCACGTACTCAGCGTACTTCTGCGCGAAGGAGCCTACAGCGCGTGGGTGCCCGGCTGACGAGTCCGACGAGGTCACCACCCAGGGGCGAGCCATGAAGGCGCGGACGTCGGCGTCACTCTGGTTGAAGTTGGCGATCTTGACCTCGCTCTCGCGCAGCACCTGCACCACGACTGCCACTGCATCGGTGCCGGTGGCACTGGCGATCTGCTGCAGCGTCTTGCCCACGTACTTCGGGTTGCCCGAGGAGATCAGGATCGCCTCGGGCCCGTTGCGCAGGCGCAGGTTCTCGGTGATGTCCTTGCGCAGGCGCTCCTGCACCGCGGCATCGTCAAAGCGCTTGAGCAGCGCCTCGCGCCCGCCCGCATTGGCCCAGGGCGGCATCAACGCCGCCGAAAGATTGGTGCTCGACGCGAGCCAGGGGTACTGGTCGGCCGTGACTTTCTGGCCGCTTTGCTGCGCTGCCTCGACCATGCGGATCAGCGCACCCGCCATGCCTTGCGTTTCTACGCCCAGGGCCTTGATGTGGGCGATGTGCACGGCGATCTTCGCCTCGCGACCGATGCGCAGGGCCTCGGCAATCGCGTCGGGCAGGCCTTGCTTGGTCTGCTCGTTGCGGATGTGGCTGTCGTACAGGCCGCCGTGGGCGGCTGCCACCTTGGCCAGCTCGATCACTTCCTCGGTGGTCGAGAAGTTCTGCGGCGTGTAGTACAGCCCGGTGGACAGGCCGATGGCCCCCTGGCACATGGCACCCTCCACCAGTTGCTTCATGGTCGCCAGCTGCGCGGGCGTGGGCGCCGCGTTGGCATTGGCCAGCTGGCTCTGGCGCACAGGGCCGAAGCCCACGAACATGGCGACGTTGGTGCCCGGCGGGTTGGTGCGCAGGCGCTGGGCCTGTCCGGCGATGTCGTAGCTGCCAAAGCCGTCGTTGCCAATCACCGCGGTGGTCACGCCCTGCGTGAGGAAGGGCCGGTTCAGCCGCTTGTCGGCCGAGTCGGACAGCAGGTCCTCATCGGCATGGGTGTGGGCGTCGATGAAGCCCGGAGCGACCACCATGCCCTGCGCCTCGATGGTCCGGCGCGCCACCGTGCCGGCTGGGGCCTTGCCGACAAAGGCGATGCGCTCGCCCGCCACGCCCACATCGCCCAGGACGGCTTCGACGCCATCACCGGTGTACACGGCTGCGCCGCGGATCAGGTAGTCGACCACGGGCGCCGTGGCGGTCGGCCCGCTGCCGCTGCTGCAACCGCCGATCACGCCCGTGCCGAGAACGGAGCACAGCGTCATCACGGCCAGCCGGCGCGGGTGCTTGGAAAAGGTCATGGGCTTGGAAGAGTTCATCGGATCAGGCAGGTTCAAGGAGGTTTCGGGAAGGGAGGCGCCGCACAGCCACTGGCTGCGCGGGATATCCGGCGGTGGACCGATCAGGGGGCGGCAGGTGCCGCAGGTCGGTCGCTGAACTCCTTGAGGTTCTTCTTGAGCTCGGCGCTCATGGGCACATTCAGCGGCACATTGCGTGGCGGGATGGGCTGCAGGAACCACTTGTCGTAGAGCTTCTCGAACTCGCCGCTCTTCATGAGCGAGACCAGCGCGGCATCGACTTCCTTCTTGAACTCAGGGTCGTTCTTGCGCAGCATGATGGCGTAGGGTTCGACCTGCAGGGCCTCGCCCACGATGGTCCATTCCGCCGGGTTCTTGGCATTGGCCACCAGGCCGTACAGCAGGATGTCGTCCATGGCATAGGCATCGGCCCGGCCGCCCTCGGCCAGCAGCGCGCCATCGGCATGGTCCTTGGCCAGCAGCATCTCGGTTTCCTGGTTGTTGTCCTTGAGGTACTTGCGCAGCACCTGCACGTTGGTGGTGCCGCTGGTGGTGGCCAGCTTCTTGCCCTTGAGGTCGGCCAGCGTGGTGATGCCCGAGGTCTTCTTCACCATCATCCGGGTGCCGGTGTAGAAGTAGTTCACCGCAAACTCCACCTGCTCGCGCCGCGCCACGTTGTTGGTGGTGGAGCCGCATTCCAGGTCCACCGTGCCGTTCATCACCAGCGGGATGCGGTTTTGCGAGGTGACGGGCTGGCGCTCGATCTTCAGGTCGGGCCGCTTCACCTTGGCCTTGAGCATCTCCACGATGCGGTCGCAGATCTCGATGCTGAAGCCGATGGGCTTGGCGTCGTTCAGGTAACTGAACGGCACCGACGAATCGCGGTAGCTCAGGTTGATCACGCCGGTCTGCGCCATCTTGGCCAGCGTGGGCTGCGGCTGGGCGAAGGAAGAAGACAGGGCGGCCAGCGACAGGGCGGCGCCAAGGGCGGTGCGGGTCCAGCGGTTCATGGGTGCTCTCCGGAAGTGTTGTAAGGGGGTCTGCGAACACTCGCAATGTACGGGCCCGGCCGCCGCGCCGCGAGTAGCAATTTCGCCATGGTGTATGCCTTGGCGGCATACGCCTGCAGGCACCGTCCTGGTGCAGGCGCACCGCCGCAGGAAAGGTATGCCGCCAGGGCATGGGCCATCGGCATTCCGGCAATCGACGCCGCCGCAGGCCACGCCGATGATGCGGGCTCTTTTTGTACCAAGGAGCAGGCGTTGTTGCGTATTGCAGTGATCGGTGGCGGCATCGTCGGGTTGACAACGGCGCGGGCCCTCGTCGCCAGGGGCCACGAGGTGGTGTTGCTGGACCAGGGCCCCGGCCCGGCCGGTGGTGCCAGCGCGCAGAACGGCGCGCAGCTGAGCTATGCCTATGTGGCGCCGCTGGCGGCGCCGTCCATCTTTGCGCAGCTGCCGTCGCTGCTGCTCTCGCCGTCATCGCCGCTGCGCCTGCGCCCGGGGCTGGACCCGGCTGCATGGCGCTGGTGCCTGCAGTTCATGGCCGCCTGCACACAGGCCCGCGCCGATGCCACCACGCGCCAGTTGCTGCACCTGGCCGGTGACAGCCACAGCGCCTTCCAGCATTGGCGCGCGAACGTCCCGGCGGCGCGCATCGAGCATGCCACGCAGGGCAAGCTGGTGCTGTACCGCAGTGCCGCAGGCCTGGAGTCTGCCAGCCGCCAGGTGCAGCTGCAGCAGGCCATGCACGGCCCCCTGCAGCAGGTGCTGACGGGCGCGGAATGCTGCGCGCACGAGCCTGCGCTGGACCCCGCCGCAACGCTGGCGGGCGGCATCTGGACCCCGAGCGAGGAAGTGGCCGACTGCGCCAGGGTGTGCACCGCGCTGGCCGACGAACTGGCCAGCGGCCCGCGCTTCACCGCGCTGTGGAACCATCGCTTTCTCGCCTGGGACCGCCAGGACAGCGAGCCCCGGGGCCTGCTTGCCGAGCACGACGGCACGCAGCAGCGCATTGCCTTCGATGCCTGCGTGGTGGCGGCCGGGGCGCAGACTCCCGGGCTGCTGCGCCCTCTGGGCGTGGGCGGCAGCGTGTCCATCCAGCCGCTCAAGGGCTACAGCATCGACGTGGCGGCCGGGCACATCGTGCGCATGCCCGCCACCAGCCTCACCGACACCGCCACCAAGACCGTGTTCGCACCGCTGGGCACGGGCCCCACGCGCCGGCTGCGCGTGGCCGGATTTGCCGAGCTGGTGGGCCAGGACACACGCATCGACCACGGCCGCATCGCCTTGCTGGTGGACAGCGTGCGCCAGTTGTTCGGCCTGCGCGGCACGCCGGGCGACGTGCGCCCCTGGGCCGGCCTGCGCCCGGCCACCCCCACCGGGCTGCCGTGCATTGGCCGCGCCGGTGGCTTGCGCAACCTGTTCGTCAACTCCGGCCAGGGCGCCCTGGGCTTCACGCTGGCCTTCGGTTCTGCCGAGCGGCTGGCGGCGCACTTCGAGGGTAAGGCCCCGGCCTCCCATTTCTCTTCTTCAGCCGCACTGGCAGCGGGCAACGCATGAGCAACGACAACACGTACCTCCCTTTCATCGACGACGCCTTCGTGGCCAAGCACCTGAGCGTACCCACGGTGCGCGAGTCCATCGCGCGCGCCTTCGCCAGCCTGGCAGCGGGCACGGCGCAGATCCAGGCACGCACCCGCATCGAATGCGGCGCCTTCCGGCTCAGTGCCATGGGCGCCGTCTGGCTCGACGAAGGCCTGGCCGCCGTCAAGACCTATGGCACCGTGGCGGGCCGCTTCGATTTCGTCTGCAACCTGTTCGACACGGCAACGGGCCGCCCCCTGGCCACCGTGCAGGGCAACGAGATCACCCGCTTTCGCACGCCGGCGCTGTCGGTGCATGCCGTGTCGCGGCTGGCCACCGGGCGCCGCGTGCTGGCCCTGTTCGGCACCGGTGTGCAGGGCAGCGCCCACCTGGACGCCCTGATGGCCGAGCAGCCCTTTGACGAGGTGCGCGTGGTCGGCGTGGGCGATACCACGGATTTCTGCGCCCAGGCAGCGCAGCGCTGGCAACGGCCGGTGCGCGCCATGGCGGCCGATGCCGCCGTGGAAGGGGCGGACGTCATCGTCACCGCCACCCGATCCAAGACCCCGGTGTTCGACGGCAACCGCCTGAAGCCCGGCGCTACCGTGATCGCCGTGGGCACCAGCCTGCCCACGGGCAGCGAGCTCGACGATGCCACCCTGGCGCGCGCGGCCCGCCTCATCGTGGAATGGAAGCCCCAGAGCCTGATCGAGGCCGGCGAGGTGGTGACCGGCCAGGCCCATGGCGTGCTGCCACCCGAGCGCATCGTCGACCTGGTGGAACTGGGCGCGGCAGACGCCCTCTGGCGGCAGTCCGACAGCGAGGTCGTGGTCTTCAAGTCGGTGGGCGTGGGCCTGACCGACCTGGCGGCCGCAGCCCTGGTCTGGAAGGCCTGGCAAGCGCAACACGGCGGCGCCTGAGGCGGCCGGCCCCCTCCCCTGGGGCGCCGGCACCCCGCGCGCCTGTTACGCTCTGTGCCCATGTTCCGCATCCGCCACATCGAGATCTTCTATGCCGTGATGCGCGCCGGCACCGTCAAGGGCGCGGCCGACACCTTGCACATCACCCAGCCCGCGGCCTCGCGGCTGCTGCAGCAAGCCGAGCAGAGCATCGGTGTCACGCTGTTCCAGCGCGTGCGCGGCCGGCTCACGCCCACGGTGGAAGCCCGGCGCCTGTTCCCCGAGGTGGAGCAGCTCTTCGGCCAGCTCGATGCCGTGCGCCGCAGCGCGGCCAACCTCGGTGCCGGCTCCGACACGGTGCTGCGCCTGCTGTGCGTGCCCGGGCTGTCGATGGAGGTGCTGCCCCAGGCCCTGGGCCGCTGGAACCGCGCCTACCCGGACGTGCGCCTGACCTTTCGCACCCTGCACTCGCGCCAGATCGCCGACGCCATCGTGCGCCGCGAGGCCGACCTGGGCTTTGCCCTGGAGCCCTCGAACCACCCCGCCGCGGTGGACCTGCCCATCGGCCGCGGCCGCGTGGCCTGCGTGGGCCTGGACCTGCCGCCCGGCGATGGCCCCGTCCCCCTGCAGGCCCTGGCCGACCACCCGCTGATCGACCTGGACCCGGCCGACCCCATCGGTCGCCAGCTGCACATGGCCTACGACGCCCATGGCGTGGCGCCTGCCGCGCGCATCACCACCGCCAGCTACCACGCCGCCATCGAAATGGCCGCTCAAGGCCTGGGCTGGGCCCTGGTGGACAACTGGTCGGCCTGGTACGCCCGGCGCCACCCCGGCCTGCAGGTGCGCCCCCTGGCACCGGAGGTGGGCACGGTGGCCTATGCGCTGCGCTCGCGGGACCTGCCCTGGAGCGCGGCGGCCGGTGCGCTGGTGGAGGAGATGGGGCGGGCCTTGGGGTAGTGGATGGTCCGCTGCCGGCTACTGCAGGCATGAAAAAAGCCCGTCCCTCCGCGGTACGGGCTTTGGTAGTGCGCGGGAGACACCCGCGCGGGCGGGCCAGGGCCAAGCCCGGGGGAACATCCCCCGCGGGGGGCGGGCGGCCGTCAGCGCGGCTTGCGCGTCGACATGCCCAGCGCTTCCTTGTGCTTGTCGATGCGAGCCTGCTTGCGCTCTGCCATGCGCTCCATGGCCTTGCGCTTGGTATAGCCCGTGCCGTCGGCCCAGGCCCACCAGACGATGGTGGCTCCATAGAAGCCCAGGATCACCCACCACGACATGTTGGCCACGGGGCCGATTTCAAGGTATTTGAGTGCCGTCAGGATCACGGCGATGGCAAGTATGTACATAGCATTCTCCAATCAATACGGGGGCGCAGGGACTTGGCGGCCTGCGGGGCAGCAGGTCAACCCAAGTCACTACAATTCCGTTAAAAGAACTGTAACCCAACCCCACAGGAAAATCCCCACCATGAAGCGCACTCTGATCACATTGGCCCTTTCGCTGTCGGTGGCGGGCCCCGCCATGGCCGACCTGGCGCTGGCCACGGCCAAGAGCTGCATGGCCTGCCATGCCATGGACAAGAAGGTGGTGGGCCCCTCTTACAAGGAAGTGGCCGCCAAGTATGCGGGCCAGAAGGATGCCGTGGACAAGCTCGCGGGCAAGATCATGAAAGGGGGCGGTGGCGTGTGGGGCCCCGTGCCCATGCCCGCCAATGCCCAGGTGAACGAGGCCGATGCGAAGAAACTGGCGGCCTGGGTGCTGACGGTCAAGTAAGCCCACCGCTCTGCGCCCCCTACGCAACAGCCGCCTCACTGTGCCAGTGGGGCGGCTGTTGTGCTTCTGGCACCTTGGTACAGGCCGTGTTACACGAGGTTCATGTCGGCACCGCGCACGCGCAGTTGCTGCTCCAGTTGCCCCACGTAGGCAGCGGTGGTGTTGTCGGACTCCTGGGCTCGGGCGGCCAGGCGGGTTTCGAGGTGGTCCAGCCGGGCCAGCAGGGCGGTATGCGTTTGCTGCTGCTGGGTTTCCAGAAAGCTGCGCAGCTCGGTGAATCGCGAAGCCTCGGCCTTGTCGGCCAGCTCGCGCTGGGCCTGCAGCTCCTTGGTGTGGCGGCGTGTCTCCAGCAGCACCGAGCCCTGCAGCGACAGCACGTAGGCCACACCCACGACGGCCAGCAAGGCCGTGAGCCCCAGCATGAGCAGGCCCAGGGGCGCCTCCAGCGTGGTCAGGCCCAGGGACACTGGCACGGGGGCAGACAGCGCGGCCCAGTTGAGAGCCGCCAGCACAGCAATCGCCAGCATGGTCAGCAGCAGCACGATGGATCGTAATTGCATGGTAAAGCTCCGTTCGTTCGTTGCACGCATCGCCCACCGGCCCTCATGGCCGGCGGCGCGTTGAACGGGTTGTAACCCATGCGGGGCTGCAAACACAGTCCTTGCAGCGGTTTGCCGAAGCTGTCCTACAGGGGTGGCTGCCAGGCCGCCGCGCGGCGGCCGGTGGCCGGGATAAAAAAGTTGCGAAGCGTCCCGAAACGAAAAAGAGAGGGAGGGAGGAAAGCGCTCCGGAAGGGGCAGTCGGGCCCGCGGGACCCGAAAGGCTTCGCAACGTCAAAAAGGTGCTTCGACCACGCGCGGTGGATGAACAACGGGGTTCTGTGGCCACATCACATTGCCTTCGGCGATATGAGTGTCCCCGAATCCGGCAAGCGCTGCGCGCAGGCGCCGCTTACGCGGCGCCTTCCTGGATCAATTGGTCTGGGCCAATTGATCCAGGATTGCCGGATTCTCCAACGTGCTCGTGTCCTGCGTGATCGCCTCCCCCTTGGCGATGCTGCGCAGCAGCCGGCGCATGATCTTGCCGCTGCGGGTCTTGGGCAGGTTGTCGCCGAAGCGGATGTCCTTGGGCTTGGCGATGGGGCCGATTTCCTTGGCGACCCAGGCGCGCAGCTCGTTGGCGATCTGCTTGGCCTCTTCGCCGGTGGGGCGCGAGCGCTTGAGCACGACGAAGGCGCAGATGGCCTCGCCGGTCACGTCGTCGGGGCGGCCCACCACGGCGGCTTCGGCCACCAGGTCGGTCTTGGAGACCAGGGCCGACTCGATCTCCATGGTGCCCATGCGGTGGCCCGAGACGTTGAGCACGTCGTCGATGCGGCCGGTGATGCGGAAGTAGCCGCGGTCGGCGCTGCGCACGGCGCCGTCGCCGGCCAGGTAGTAGCCCTTGAGCTCTTCGGGGAAGTAGGCCTTCTTGAAGCGCTCGGGGTCGTTCCAGATGGTGCGGATCATGCTCGGCCAGGGGCGCTTGATGACCAGGATGCCGCCCGTGCCGTTGGCGATGTCGTTGCCCACCTCATCGACGATGGCGGCGGCGATGCCGGGCAGTGGCAGCGTGCAGCTGCCGGGCACCAGCGGCGTGGCGCCGGGCAGCGGGGTGATGACATGGCCGCCGGTCTCGGTCTGCCAGAAGGTGTCCACGATGGGGCAGCGCTCGCCGCCCACGTTCTTGTGGTACCACATCCAGGCTTCGGGGTTGATCGGCTCGCCCACGCTGCCCAGGATGCGCAGGCTCGACAGGTCCGAGCGCGCGGGGTGCACGGCGGCATCGCCCTCGGCAGCCTTGATGAGCGAGCGGATGGCAGTGGGGGCCGTGTAGAAGATCGTGCATTTGTGCTTTTCGATCATCTGCCAGAAGCGCCCGGCGTTCGGGAAGGTCGGGATGCCCTCGAAGATGATCTGCGTGGCGCCGGCTGCGAGCGGACCGTAGGCCACGTAGGTGTGGCCGGTGATCCAGCCGATGTCGGCCGTGCACCAGAAGATGTCGTCCGGGCGCAGGTCGAAGGTCCAGTCCATGGTGAGCTTGGCCCACAGCAGGTAGCCGCCGGTGCTGTGTTGCACGCCCTTGGGCTTACCGGTGGAGCCGCTGGTGTACAGGATGAACAGCGGGTGCTCTGCCCCCACGGCCACGGGCGGGCAGTCGGTGCTCTGGCCTTCCAGGGCCTCGGTGAAGGTCTTGTCGCGCCCGGCCACCATGTTGCAGGCCGTGGGCGTGCGCTGGTAGACGAAGACGTTGCGGATGGTGTCGCAGCCGCCGGCGGCCAGGGCCTCGTCGATGATGGCCTTGAGCGGCAGCTCCTTGCCACCGCGCATCTGGTAGTTGGCGGTGATCACGGCCACGGCACCCGCGTCGATGATGCGCTCCTGCACGGCCTTGGCGCTGAAGCCGCCGAACACCACGCTGTGCGTGGCGCCGATGCGGGCGCAGGCCTGCATGGCGATCACGCCCTCCACCGTCATGGGCATGTAGATCAGCACGCGGTCGCCCTTTTGCACGCCATGGGCCTTGAGCGCATTCGCGAACTGGCTGACGCGGGTCAGGAGCTCCTTGTAGGTCACGCGGGTCACCGTGCCGTCGTCGGCCTCGAAGATGATCGCGTCCTTGTTCTCGGTGGGCGTGCCGATATGGCGGTCCAGGCAGTTGGCGCTGGCATTGAGCTCGCCATCGTCGAACCACTTGAAGAAGGGGGCATTGGATTCGTCGAGCGTGCGCGTGAAGGGCCGGGTCCACTGCACGTTCTCGCGCGCCAGGCGCGCCCAGAAGCCTTCGAAGTCCTTGTCGGCCTCGGCGCACAGGGCGTCGTACCCTGCCATGCCGGAGACCCGGGCCGCGCGGACGATGGCATCCGACGGGGGGAACACACGGTTTTCAACCAGCACGGACTCGATTGCCGATGTAGAGGTGGATGCTGCACTCATCTTGTTGTCTCCTGGGTCTGATGGAATTGATTTGGCCGGTACTGTCCTGCGCGGCACTTACAAGCCACTGACTGGCACGAAGCTTACAGCTCCTGTCACAGGCCACTTCGGGAGACACCCTAAAATCGCGCGTCTCCCCAACACCCCCACTTTATGTCCGCCCCCAAGCCGCCCCTGACTCCCGCGCCCATGCGCCCCCTGCCCTCGCTGATCTTTGCCAGCCGCTGGCTGCAGCTGCCCCTGTACCTGGGCCTGATCCTGGCGCAGGCGGTGTACGTGTTCCACTTCTGGGTGGAGCTGGTGCACCTGATCGAGGCCGCCTTCGGCAACACGGCGGCGCTCAAATCGCTGGTGTCCAGCATCGGCTACAAGAGCGACGTGGACGTGACCGCGCTCAACGAAACCATCATCATGCTGGTGGTGCTGGCGCTGATCGACGTGGTGATGATCTCCAACCTGTTGATCATGGTGATCGTGGGCGGATACGAGACCTTCGTCTCGCGCCTGCACCTGGAAGACCACCCCGACCAGCCCGAATGGCTGAGCCACGTGAACGCCTCGGTGCTCAAGGTCAAGCTGGCCACCGCCATCATCGGCATCAGCTCCATCCACCTGCTCAAGACCTTCATCAACGCCGCCAACTACGACCTCAAGGTGCTGATGTGGCAGACCATCATCCACGTGGTGTTCCTGCTGAGCGCACTGGCCATCGCCGCGACGGACCGCCTGATGGCGCACAGCGCACCGCCCGCCAAGCACTGACCGCCTCCCCCAAAAGCCCCGCACGGGCCTGCCAGCGCAGGCCCAGCGGGGCTTTTTCGTGGGCGCCGTACGCGCTGCACGCACTGCGCCCGCGTATACCACCGCCCGAAAAGCCCGCACTTTCGACATAAACACACTGAATGCCTATAATTCATGGGTGTTTTACAACCTGCAACGCAGGTAATTCACCCTTCCACGGGGTGAATCTCCCTGTCGGGACGGCTGAAACCTGTTGACGGACAGCCCCCGACGCCATGGCCGGATCTCCGGCCCTGATGCATCATCTTTCGGCGCTCAAACACCCCCTGCGGTGCCGCGCCGACTCCCAGGCCCTTGCGCACCACCTCGCGTGCCATCCGGGCCGATCCGGGTACCTGCCGTACCCATCCCTGCCTTTGTGCCCTGCGCCTGTGCGCCGGGTCGGCTGCCGCATCAGGGCTTCGCTTTTTCGGCCGTCGACCGAGCCTGGGCCACCTGCGGGTGGCCGGGCGTGCTGTTCCACCCGTCACCCACCGAGGAAGGACCCACCACATGGCCAAGCAAATCACCATCGAGCATGTGTTCAAGGTTTTCGGCGACGCGCCGCAGACCGCGCTGGACCTGGCCCGCCAGGGCCTGGACAAGAAAGACATCCTGGCGCAGACCGGCCAGTCCATCGGCGTCTTCGACGCCAGTTTCACCATCGCGGCCGGCGAGATCTTCGTCGTCATGGGCCTGTCGGGCTCGGGCAAGTCCACCCTGGTGCGCATGCTCAACCGCCTGATCGAGCCCACGGCCGGCCGCATCCTGGTGGACGGCGAGGACATCAACGCCCTGGGCGGCCGCGCGCTGCGCGCCCTGCGCCGCAAGGACATCAGCATGGTCTTCCAGTCCTTCGCGCTCATGCCGCACCTGACGGTGCTGGACAACGCCGCCTTCGGGCTCGCGCTGGCCGGCGTGGGCCGGGCCGAGCGCGAGCGACAGGCCGCCCTGGCATTGGACCAGGTGGGCCTGGCGGGCTGGGGCGCAAGCTACCCCGACGAACTCTCTGGCGGCATGCAGCAGCGCGTGGGCCTGGCGCGGGCACTGGCCAGCGACCCGTCCATCCTGCTCATGGACGAGGCCTTCTCTGCCTTGGACCCCATCATCCGCACCGAGATGCAGAGCGAGCTGCTGCGCCTGCAGCAGGTGCGCCGGCGCACCATCGTCT
This sequence comes from Acidovorax sp. GW821-FHT09B03, assembly GCF_059418305.1. NCBI lineage: Bacteria > Pseudomonadati > Pseudomonadota > Betaproteobacteria > Burkholderiales > Comamonadaceae > Acidovorax > Acidovorax sp. GW821-FHT09B03. The sequence continues at coordinate 122,291 of NZ_JBWKPP010000017.1, read as the reverse complement.
TCATCTCGCACGACCTGGACGAGGCCATGCGCATCGGCGACCGCATCGCCATCATGAAGGATGGCGAGGTGGTGCAGGTGGGCACGCCCGACGAGATTTTGCGCAACCCGGCCAACGCCTACGTGCGCAGCTTCGTGCGCGGGGTGGACGCGGCCGCCGTGTTCAAGGCCGGCGACATCGCGCGCAAGCGCCTCACGGTGGTGAACGAGCACAGCGACCGGGGCGCCCGCGCGGCGCTGCAGCTCATCGAGGGGCATGACGACGACTTCGCCTACGTGCTCAGCCCCACCCGGCAGTACCTGGGCACCGTGTCGGCCGATTCGCTGCGCACGGCCCTGCGCGGCCACACCGGGCCGCTGGGGCTGCAGCATGCCTACATTGGCGTGGTGGAGCCCATTGCCGCACAGGCCCCTGTGGCCGACCTGTTCGGCCAGGTGGCCCAGGCCCCGTGCGCGCTGCCCGTGGTGGACGCGGACGGGCGCTTTCGCGGCGCCATCAGCAAGACCACGCTGCTGCGCTTTCTGGACCGGGACACGCCGCCCCTTCCTGCCACCACCCCCTCCACCGCCACCACCGGGAGCCCCGCATGACCGAGACGACCCTGAACGCCACGCTCCCCGCCATGGAGCGGGAAGCATCCCTGCCCCTGCAGACCGACGCCAGCCCGTGGGCCGGCGATGCCACCACCGCCCTGCCGCAACCCGCGCCCTTCGTCGATCCCTGGCAGGCCTCCATGCAGGCCGGCGACGGCGGCGCGGCGTCCACCGACTGGCTCATCAACACGCCCACGCCACCAGTCGACATCGCGGCAGCCGTGGATCCGTCGGCCACGGGCGGCCAGCCCCTGCACCAGCTGTTCGACGGCTCCCTGCCCGTGGAGGACTGGATCAACCAGGGACTGACCTGGGCGGTGGCGCATTTGCGCCCCTTCTTCCAGAGCGTGCGCGCGCCCATCGACGGCACACTCAACGGCGTGGAGGGCCTGCTCACCAGCCTGCCCGCACCCGCCATGGTCGTGCTGGCCGGCCTGCTGGCCTGGCAGTTCGCCGGCCGTGCGCTGGCGCTGGGCACGGTGGTGTCGCTGGCACTGGTGGCGCTGCTCGGCATCTGGCCCGAGGCCATGGTCACGCTGTCGCTGGTGCTCACCTCGCTGGCCTTCTGCGTGCTGATCGGGCTGCCCCTGGGCATCGTGCTGGCCAGCAGTGACCGCGCACAGCGCCTCCTGCGCCCACTGCTTGATGCCATGCAGACTACGCCGGCCTTCGTCTACCTGGTGCCGGTGGTGATGCTGCTGGGCATCGGCAACGTGCCGGGCGTGGTGGTCACCATCGTCTTCGCGCTGCCGCCGCTGGTGCGCCTGACCAACCTGGGCCTGCGCCAGGTGCGGCCCGACCTGATCGAGGCCTCGCGCGCCTACGGCGCCTCGCCGCTGCAGATGCTGGTGAAGGTGCAGTTGCCGCTGGCCATGCCCTCCATCATGGCCGGCATCAACCAGGCGCTGATGCTGTCGCTGTCCATGGTGGTCATCGCCTCGATGATCGCCGTGGGAGGCCTGGGGCAGATGGTGCTGCGCGGCATCGGCCGCCTCGACATGGGCCTGGCCACCGTGGGCGGCCTGGGCATCGTGCTGCTGGCCATCACGCTGGACCGCATCACCCAGGCACTGGGCCGGCCGTGCCGCGGTGCACGCCGCTGGTGGCACAGGGGCCCCGTGGGACTGGCGCTGCGCCTGGTGGCACGCCTGGCGCGGCCCGCCGGCGCCCCGCCGCAAGGCGATGCATCGCCCGCCCCGGCAGCCCTGGCACGTGCCGGGCACTGAACGCCCACAGACAGACAAGGAACCCATCCATGGCATTCAAGAACCACCGCATCGCCGCCGTGCTGGCCGCCCTCGCCCTGGCCGGCGGGGCACACGCGCAAGGCGACCTGCCCGGCAAGGGCGTTACCGTGCAACCGCTGCAAAGCTCCATTGCCGAAGAAAGCTTTCAGACCCTGCTGGTGGGCCGCGCGCTCGAAAAGCTGGGCTACACCGTGCAGCCCAGCAAGGAGGTCGAGTACCCCACGGCGCACGTGGCCATCGCTCAGGGCGATGCCACCTACATGGCCAACCACTGGGACCCGCTGCACGCCGACTTCTACAAGAACGCCGGGGGCGACGCCAGGCTCTCGCGCACCGGCAGCTACTCGCAGAACGCCGTGCAGGGCTACCTGATCGACAAGAAAACAGCCGACCAATACGGCATCACCCGCATCGACCAGCTCAAGGACCCCAAGCTCGCCCAACTGTTCGATACCAACGGCGATGGCAAGGCCGACCTCACGGGCTGCACGCCCGGCTGGGGCTGCGAAGGCGTGATCGAACACCAGCTCACCGCCTACGGGCTGCGCAACACCGTGACCCACGTGCAAGGCAGCTACTCGGCGCTGATTGCCGACACCATCGCCCGCTTCCGCCAGGGCCAGCCCATCCTGTACTACACCTGGACGCCCTACTGGGTCAGCGGCGTGCTGCGCCCCGGGCAGGAGGTGGTGTGGCTGCAGGTACCGCACTCGGCGCTGCCGGGCGATCAGGCAGGGGTGGACACGGAGCTGCCCAACGGCCGCAACTATGGCTTCATCCCCAACCAGCAGCGCATCGTGGCCAACCGGCAGTTCACCGACCAGAACCCGGCAGCCGCGAAGCTGTTCGAGCTGATGCAGCTGCCCGTGGGCGACATCAATGCCCAGAACCTGGCCATGCGCGACGGGCAGAACCGCCCGGCCGACCTGGCACGCCATGCGGACGGCTGGATCCGCGCGCACCAGGCCACCTTCGATGGCTGGATCGCGCAGGCGCTGGCAGCATCCCGATAAATCGGCAAGTCGTGCGGAATGTCTCACTCTTTCGGGTGAGTGTGTGTCGTGCAGGCCACAAGTGCCGATGGCACGCCGCAGCCGGCAGGGCGCGCGCCGCATAATCCGGCCGCTTCGACCCACCCTTGCCGGCCATCGCCGATGGCCTGCCGCACCACCATGCAATGCCCGCGCTGCAACTGGCAGAACCACGCTTCCTACACCCAGTGCTTCAGCTGCCAGGCCCCGCTGCCGGTGGCTGGCACGCAGGCAGGCGCAGCACCGGCACCAGCCCCGTTCGCCTTCCCCACGGCCAAGCCGCCCGCGCCAGCCCCCCGGCCCGCGCCCGCGCAGGCGCACCAGGCCGAGCTGGTCGAGGTGTTTCCCGGCACCCTGGCGCGCCTGGGCGCCACGCTGATCGACGGGCTGCTGATGCTGGTGCTGCCGATTGCGATGGTGCTGGCCTGGGTGTTCGCCCGCCCCGCCTTCGACGCGGCGCCCAACGCCGCCTATCCGGCCGCACTGGCGCTGGCCGTGCTGGGCCTGTTCTCGCCCGCGCTGATGGACGCCATGGGCGCGGGCTCCCCAGGCAAGCGCCTGCTGGGCATGCGCGTCGCCACGGCCACGGGCGGACGCCCCGGCGTCATGCGTTCCATGTTGCGGCATTTCCTCAAGTACACGCTGACCCTGGGTCTCACGCTGGCCATCCCCTTCCTGCTGCACCGCGTGCTCACGGCCCTGTTCGGCGAGCGCGGCCTGCACAGCTCGATGACCGGCACCTTCGTGGTCTCCAGCCGCGCCAGCGACACCGCCATCCAGAAGGCCGTGGCACTGGAACGCGGCCCCGGCTGGTTCCTCAAGACGATGGTGGTGCTGGGCGCCTTGTCGGCCTTCAGTTTCGCGATCATGGTGGCCGTGGCGCTGTGGAACCAGGGCGACGAGCCCGCCAACCCGCACCGCGAACAGGTGCGCCAGCTGGACAAGGCTGCACGCCCCGTGCTGCAGCTGGTGGAGAACCACTACCGCAGCAGCGGCGGCTTCCCAGCCAATGCCGCGGCCATCGGCATCACCCAGGCCGGGCAGTTGCCGGCAGGCTTCAAGGCACTGGCCATCGAGCCCGCCAATGGCGTGGTGCGCCTGACCATTGCGGACGGTGCGGGCGAGCCACTGGACGGCAAGCACCTGGTCTACATGCCCACGATGAAGAAGCGCAAGGGCCAGAGCGACCTGGGCAAGTGGCAGTGCGGCAGCGACGACATCGCCCGCGAGAACCTGTCCTTCGGCTGCCGCCACGCCGTGGCGGGCGCGGCAAAGTAACCCGGCCGCGCGGCCCCGTCCCACGCCGGAGCCGAGCGGATTCCTACGGCCGGTAGCGGCGGGCCGCGGTGTGATCGGGGCATGTCGTCGCCTGCTCCGTCCCCCCGCAAGACCACTCCATCCCGTCCCCGCCTGCCGGGTGGCCTGCGCTATGTGAGCACTGCCATGCCCGGCCTCACGCGCGTGAAGCGCGGCAAGGCCTTTCGCTACCGCAGCCCCGACGGCCAGTGGGTGGTGGACCCCGACGAGGTGGCGCGCATCAACAAACTGGCGATTCCCCCGGCCTATACCAGCGTGTGGATCTGTCCGCTACCCAATGGCCACCTGCAGGCCACCGGCCTGGACGCACGCGGCCGGCTGCAGTACCGCTACCACCCCGACTGGCGCATGCAGCGCGACGAAAGCAAGTTTGGCCGCATGCAGGCCTTTGGCCGCGCGCTGCCGCGCATCCGTGCGCGTGTCGCACGGGACCTGAGGCAAGGCGTGCGCGGCAAGGCCCTGTCGCGCACCCTGGTGCTGGCCACGCTGGTGCGCCTGCTGGACACCACCTTCGTGCGCGTGGGCAACGAGGAATACGCCAGCAGCAACAACTCCTTCGGCCTGACGACGCTGCGCACACGCCATGCCAGGCTGCACGGCAGCAAGCTCACCTTGAGCTTCCGGGGCAAGAGCGGCGTGCCGCAGCAGGCTGAGCTGGACGACCCGCGCGTGGCCCGCGTGGTGCGCCGCTGCCAGCAGCTGCCGGGGCAGGAGCTGTTCCAGTACGAAGACGAAGAAGGCCAGCCCCATGCCGTAGGCTCGGGCGATGTGAACGATTACCTGGCCGAGATCACGGGAGGCGACCGGGCCGGCGGCGATGCCCTGCGCTTCACCGCCAAGGACTTCCGCACCTGGCATGGCACGGTGCAGGCGCTGGAGCTCACGCGCCTGGCCTGCGCGGGCCCGGCGGGGCCACAGGCCTACCGCGCCAAGGACATCCTGGCCGAGGTCGCGCGCCAGCTCGGCAACACCCCCGCCGTGTGCAGGAAGTCGTACGTGCACCCGGCGGTGCTGGAGCTGGGCTCGCGCCTGGCATCCGATGCCGGGCCGGGCATGCAGTCGGTGTGGGAACGCATCGGCGGCGCAGCCTCGCCCCGGGGCCTGAGCGCGGCGGAGCGGCGGCTGCTGGCCTTTCTGCACAGGCCGCCCGGCGAGGGATAAGCCGCCAGGCGCCCTGTCGCCAATGTTCCCTGCGCCCAGCACGTGGCGCCGGAGCATCGCTAAAATTGCTGCAGCGCGGCAAACGCCGGTCCTCCCTTTCGACTTGCCCCGAGAGCAGCCACACACCATGCTGGATTCCCTGAGCCACGGCGTTGACCGCAATGCGCAGCAGCGCCCCTTCCTGAGCCTGGAGGAGCGCGACGCCATCAACCGCGGCCGCTGGTTCGCCGCGCTCACCCCCTCGCTCCGGCACGACATCCTGCGCCTGGGCCGCGTCACGCGCTACGCGCACGGCAAGATGATCGTCGAGCAGGGCAAGCTGGCGACGGACTGGTTCACCTGCGCCAGCGGCGCCATCCGCTTTCGGCGCACCACGCCCTCGGGCAAGCAGGTCACGCTGGCCTATGTGGAGCCGGGCATCTGGGTGGGCGAGGCCGAGGTGCTGCACCAGGGTGCCAACACCTACGATGCCCACGCGCACGGCCCGACCACCGTGCTCAGCGTGGCCGAGGCCGTGTTCCGCCAGCTGCTGCGCGAGCACCCCTCGTTCGGCGAAGCCCTGCTCACCCTGCAGGCGCGGCGCATGCGCTACCTGTACTGGATGATGGAGGACATGGCCACCCTGCCCCTGCGCGCACGGCTGGCCAAGCAGCTCCTGCACATGCTGCGCCGCTTCGGCGAGCGCGCCGCCGTGCCGGGCACGCGCGGCGCCATCGGCCTGTCGCTGGTGCAGGACGAGCTGGCGCAGCTTTTGGGCGGCTCGCGCCAGCGCATCAACATGGAGCTCAAGTGGATGGAGCGCGAGGGCATCATCGGCATCCACCAGCGCGACATCGTGGTGCACAACCTGGCGCAGCTCGAAGCGCTGGCGCAGCAGGAATCGCTGGCCCAGGATTGAGGCCTCAGAGCGGATCACAAAACTCAGCGAAGCGGTTCTGGCCAGGCGCTGCGTCGCAGGCAGTACGGGTAGTACGGCAAGACGCAGCAACGACGCCAGAAGAGTTTTGTCAGCCGCTCTTACTGGAAGATCACCAGGCCCTGGTCGGCAATCACCACCGGGTAGTCGCCCACGGGCAGGTTCTTCACCTGCACGCTGTTGGCACCCGCGTTGTTGTTCACAACGACGCTGGTGTCCGTGAGCTGGTAGACACTGCCATCGAGCAGGTCCGCAAAGCGCGGGCGCAGCGTACTGCTCTGCGCATAGCGCGGGAAGTGAAAGCCCGTGCAGCTGATGGTGATGGGCGCGGTGCCCGCCGTGGCGGTCGGCAGCTCGGTGGTCTTCTTCCACACCACCAGCATGTTGCGCACCACGCCCGCATCGTTGCGCGAGTACGCATGCACCGTGTGGCCGTAGGGCGCGGTGCAGCCGTGGTTGGCGATGCGCTGCAGGCGGTTGTCGAAGATCGCCGTCACGTTCTGGTAGGAGCCATAGGCGATCTTGCGGCCCTGCACGGTCTGGTCGCCGTTCTTGGGGCCCGAGGCCGGATTCGGGTTGTACTGCCAGGTGCCCGTGCGCAACAGCCCCTTGGTGTTCTTGGTCGAATCGTAGTGCAGGTCGACGATGGTGAAGATGTTGGTCTCGATGCCGCGCGAGAAGTCGCCGAGCATGCGCCGCAGCATGTACTTGGCCTGGTTCGCCTCGTCGAAGGCCGCGCCCTCGCACAGCGCAAAGTACTGGCAGGCGCTCGATGGCGCACCGTTCTCGCCCTGGCGCAGCTTGAAGCCACGGCCCTCGACCAGCGTGCGCAGCGCATCGAACCTGGTCAGTTGGGACGGGTAGGAGTCATAGTCCGGCAGGCCCCAGTAGGGGTGAAAGCCCACCGACACGTCGGCATTGGGCACGGTCGCACCCTTGTTGTCGGCAAAGTAGTTCACCACCGATTGGGCGTACAGGTAGCCATCGGACGTGGCCCCACCCAGCACGCCAGTGGTGAAGGAGCCGATGGTGATCTTGGCGCCCGGCTGGATGCTCTTGATCAGCTGCGCGGTCTGCACTGCCAGCTGGGCGTAGTCGGCCGCGGGCACATGGCCATCGGGCTCGTTCCAGATCTCCCAGTCGCTGACCTTCACGGTGGGCTGGTTGTAGCGCGTGACGGTGGCGCGCACGAAGTCCAGCCACTTCTGCCGCCCGGTGCCCGTGGGCAGCGCACCGCCCAGGCCCTTGGTGCCACAGTTGGTGCAGCCCGCCTGCTCGTTGCCATAGCCCAGGAACACGAAGGGCTTGACGCCCTGCGCCCGCACACCGTTGACGATGGCGTCGAGCTTGGCGAAGTCGTAGGTCGCGGGGCTGGTGATCACCGGCTCGATGAAGTGCCAGCCCGACTGGATGCGCACCTTGGAGGCGCCCAGCGGGCCCAGGTAGTCCTTCCAGTTGTCGAAGGTGCTGAACCCCCGGTCGGTGGTCTCACCGCCGATGCCGAAGGGGCTGGTGATGCCGGCGGCCACCATGTCGGCCGTGCTGCGCGGCTTGATCTCGCCGATGAGGCCGAAGCCGGGCCCCGGCTGGGCGAAGGCGGTGCTGGCGCAGGCGGCGAGGGCGAGCGCCTGGGCAGTGGTTTTCAGATTCCAAGTCATGGTTGTCTCCTGTAGTCGTTGTTGGGCGGCCCGCAGGTGTACGAGGCCAGGGGTGGTTGCGCGAAGTGCTCAGGGGTGGGTCAGCTCCTTTCCGATGGCAAGCCCGGACAGAACCCACGCAGGTGCGCTCTGGTAGACCACGGGCCGCAGAAAACGCTCGCAGGCGTGCAGCCCCACCGAGGTGGAGGCTGGCTGCGTGGAAGAAGGCCAGGGGCCGCCGTGCTGCTGGGCGCGCGTGACCGCGACGCCGGTCGGCACACCGCCGAACAGCACCCGGCCGGCGCGGGCCGTTGCCACGGCAACAAGCTGCCGGGCCAGCGCGGAATCTGCCTCGGCCCCCCAAAGGGTGGCGACCAAGGCGCCCTCCATGGACGCGAACACGGCGGCCAGCGCGCTTTCGTCCTCGCAGACGACGACCAGCACCGCAGGCCCGAAGACTTCGTGGCGCAGCGCTGCCTGGTCCGCCTGGCGCATGAAATGGTCGGCCTGCACGGTGGCGAGCAGCGGGCCCATGTGCTCGGGCGCGGGTTCCACCAGCAGATGCACGGCGGCGTTGCGGCGCAGGGCCTGCGCTGCAGCCAGGTAGGCCTGGGCGATGGCCGGGGTGAGCATGGGGTGCGTGGGCGCCGCGGCCAGCTGCCGGGCGAGTTCACCGATGAAACGGCGCGGCGCCTCGCCATCGACCAGCACCACCACACCGGGGCGTGTGCAGAACTGGCCCATGCCCAGCGCCACCGACGCAGCCAGCTGGGCCGCCAGCGCCTCGGGCGCCTGGGCGGCAAAGGCCGCGGGCAACACCGCCAGGGGATTGACCGACCCCAGCTCGCCAAAGAAGGGAATCGGCACGGCCCGCTGCGAGGCCAGGGCCTGCAGCGCCAGTCCGCCGCGCTGGGACCCCGTGAACGCCACGGCCTGGATGGCAGGGTGGCCAACCAGCGCAGCGCCGTGCTCCACCGAAGCACCGTCCACCAGCCCCACCAGGCCGCTGGGCAGACGTTGCGCCTGCAGCACTTGCTGCACCCGCTGGAACACGGCGCGCGACAGGCGCGGGTGGGCTGGGTGCGCACGCACCACCACCGGGCAGCCGGCGGCCAGCGCCGACGCGGTGTCGCCCCCCAGCACCGAGAACGCGAAGGGAAAGTTGCTGGCCGCGAACATGGCCACCGGCCCCAGGGGGACGAGGAGGCGGACCATGTCCGGCCTGCCGCGCGGCGGCGCCCCGTCCAGCGCAGCGTCGTGCTCCACCGCGTGCAGGCGACCCGCGAGCACCAGGTCCGCAAAGGCGCGCAGCTGAAAGCAGGTGCGGTCCAGCTCCCCGTTCAGCCGTGTGGCGCCCAGATGGGTTTCCTCATGCGCCAGCGCCACCAGGGGCTCGCGGTGCTGTTCGAGCACCAGGGCCAGCGCCTGCAGGAGCGCGGCCCGGGTCGATGGGTCGCTGGCCGCCCAAAGCGGGGCGGCCAGCGCCGCGTCGGCGGCAGGATCATGGGAGGAAGTGGGCGATTCGCAGTGCATGGCGGGGGCGGTGTGGAATGGAACGGTCGGCAACGGACAGCACGCGCACCCCCAAAGGTGCGCGCGCAAGGCCTTGGCAAGCGCGCAGCGGCGCCCGGGGTCAGAAGTTGTGCTTGACGCTCATGTCGAACAGCGTGGTGCGCGTGAGCCTGTCCTGCTTGGCGCTGCCGACGTTGGCCAGGATGGAGGTGCGCTTGCTCAGGAAGTGCTCGTAGCCCACCGACAGCTTGAGGTTCGCATTGCCGGGGCCTTGCGGGTCCAGGCGCGAGACGGCCAGCTTCACCAGGTGGGTGGACACCGGCACCCGTGCCGTCAGCGAGACGTTGCTGCTGTCCACGTTGTTCACCCTGGAGCGTGCATACAGCAGGGCCGGGCGCACGATGCCGAAGTCATACGACGCGGCGGCCATCCACATCTTCTGCTGGGCCGTGGTGCTGTCGTAGGCCGCGCCCACGTAGAGCGGGCCCGAGGTGTATTCGACATTGGCGCCTGCCGTGTTCGAGCGTGTGCCCTCGCCCGCGCTCCAGGCCACGTTGGTCGAGAAGCCGCCCCAGGTGGCGCTGCGCAGGCCGATGGTGTTGTCGCTGCGGATGCCGCTCACGGGCACGCCATAGTTGGCCAGCAGATGCCGCGGCCCCGGCGTGGCCACCGTGTCGAAACCCCAGGGGTCGGCCTTGAGCGCCACCCAGAAGGCGGGGATGTACTCACGACCCGCATACACCGTGCCCCAGGCCTTGGGCGCGCCCACGTACACATAGGAACGCGCCTCGAAGTAGGGGTTGTGCGCCAGGCCCGTGTCGGCGTCGAAGCGGTGCTCCATCTGGAAGCCGGCTTCCAGGCCGCCACCCAGGTCCTCCACACCGCGAAAGCCGATGCGTCCGGCCGAGCCCTGGCGCACCTGCCACATGTTGGCGGCCGGGCCGGAAGGGCTGATGCCGCCATTGGTGGGGGTGGTGCCGCCGTTCTGGTGGAACACGCCCAGGTCGACGCGGCCATAGATGGTCACGGACGACTGGGCCAGGGCGGGCAGGCAGGCCAGGGCGGCGCAGGCCAGCAGGCCGTGGCGGACAACGGTGGTGTTCTTCTTCATGTCTCAAGTCTCCTCGGGGTTGTGAACGGGGCTGCATGCCCGATGTTCTGGATTGTAGATTTTGGATTTTATAAAATCTGAAATGGAGTATATACTGGCAACATGGACGCACTCAACACCCCCACCTACATTCGTTTGCGCGATCAGTTGCGCAATGACATCGTCGAAGGCGTCTGGGCCCTGGGGGCCCACATCACGCTGACGGAACTGGCCAAGCACTACCAGGTGAGCCAGAACCCGGTGCGCGAGGCGCTGCTGCAGCTGCAGGGCGAAGGCGTGGTGGCCATGCGCATGAACCGCGGCGCCGTGATCCCCACGGTGGATGCGCTGTACATCAACCAGCTCTACAAGATCCGCGGGGCGATCCAGTCCATGCTGGCCGCCGACGCGGCCGGGGCGGCCAGGCCGGCCGACATCGACCGGCTGGTGGAACTGGAAGAAGCGCGCCAGGGCGCGGCCGCACGCTCGGACATCCCTGCCTGCGTGATCGCCAACCGCGACTTCCACCGCTACATGGACGGCATCTCGGGCAACCGCATGGCGGTGGAGATGCTGGAAGGCCGCTCAGCGCTGGTCGATGCCGTGCGGCGCAGCAAGGGCTACGGCAGCGAGCGCCTGGAGATGGTCACGGTGCAGCACGGCCAGATGATCGCGGCCCTGCGCGCCAACGATGGCCAGCGTGCGGCGGCCATCGCGCTGGAGCACGCGGAGATGTCCCGCCAGGATCTGCTCGCCATGCTGCCCAGCCCGTAGCCCACCCGTTTTTCCCTGACGGCAATACCTGCACTCCCTGCCAGGCGGGGAGCGGGATTGCCTGCGCCCAAAAAAACCTGAAGGAGACAACACCATGCAACACCGATATTCCCGCCGACTGGCCCTGACCGCTCTTGCCGCACTGAGCGCGCTGGCAGGTGCCGGCCCCGCCCATGCGCAGAAATTCCCTGACAAGCCCATCACGCTGTACATCGGCTTTGCGCCGGGCGGCGGCGCCGACACGGTGGCGCGGGCCCTGGCCGAAGAAATGGGCAAGAACCTGGGCCAGCGCGTCATCGTTGACAACAAGGGCGGAGCCTCGGGCAACATCGCCACGCAGACGCTGCTCAACAACCCGGCGGACGGCTACTCGCTGGTCTTCGCGGCCATCCACTTCGCCACCAACCCCTGGATCGGCGGCGTGAAGTACGACCCGGCGAAAGACCTGCAGATGGTCTCGCAGATCACCAGCGTGCCGGTGCTGATGGTGGCCTCCAGCGAGAGCGGCATCAAGACGCCCGCCGACGCCGTGGCCCTGGCCAAGCGCACCCCGGGCGGAGCCAAGGCCGCCTCGGGCGGGGTGGCGACCTCCTCGCACCTGGCCATGGAACTCTTCAAGCGCGAGATGAAGGTCGACATGCTGCACATCCCCTACAAGGGCGGCGCCCCGGCCAACCAGGACCTGATGGCGGGCCAGGTGGACCTGATGTTCGACCTCATGTCCGGCTCGCTCAAGGCCACCATCGATTCGGGCCGGGTCACCCCGGTCGCGGTGATGCAGAGCAGCCGCATCCCATCCCTGCCCAACGTGCCCAGCGCCGAGGAATTGAAGCTGCCACGCGGCACCCATATCCGCAGCTGGCAGGGCATCGCCGTCAAGGGCGGCACGCCTGCACCCGTGGTCAAGCGCCTGCACGAAGCGGTGGTCGCCGCCGCGACCAGCGAGGCCTTCCGTGCCCGCGTGGCGCAGCTCGGCTCCGAGGTCGTGACCAGCGGCAAGCCCGAGGACTTCCAGGCCTTCTACCTGCGCGAGCTGGCCCGCTGGCAATCGGTGGTCAAGGACGCGGGCATCAAGCCCGAGTGAGAGAGAGCAAAGGAACCCCATGAAGATCCAAGAAATTCGCTGCCACCTGATGCAGGCGGGCGCTCCGCCGCAGACGGGGTGGACGGGCACGGGCAAGTCGGCCCTGGCGACCTCGCGCAACTGGCTGTTCGTGACCGTGCGGGCCGACAACGGGCTGGTGGGCACGGGCGAAGGCTCGGGCTGGCCCCGGGCCGTGGCAGCGGCCGTGCAGGACCTGGCCCCCCTGCTGGTGGGCGAGGACGCGCGCGGCACCGAGCGCCTGTGGCAACGCATGCGCGTGGCCTGCATGGGCCACGGCCAGACCGGCGTGGTGGGCATGGGCGCCATCAACGCCATCGACATGGCGCTGTGGGACCTCAAGGCCCAGGCGCTGGGCGTGCCGCTGTACGAACTGCTGGGCGGCGCCACGCGCAGCCAGGTGCCGTTCTACGTGCATGCCGCCACGCCCGAAGCGGCACGCGCGGCCGTGGCAGCAGGCGCGCAGGGCATCAAGGTCGGCGGCATCGCCAAGGTGGTGGAGCGCGCCCATGCCGTGCGCGCCGCCATCGGCCCCGACATCGACCTGATGTGCGACCTGCACGGGCCGCCATGGCTGGCGCCGGCCGACGCCGTGGCCATCGGCCGGGAGCTGGAGCCTTTGAAACTGCTGTTCCTGGAAGAACCCGTCGCGCCCGACGACATGCGCGGCTGGCGCCTGGTGCGCGACAAGGTGGCGCTGCCGCTGGCCGGGGGCGAGCGCCTGGCCACGCTGCAGGACATGCAGCCCTTCCTGGCCGAGGGCCTGCTCGACGTGGTGCAGCCCGATGGCGGGCGCTTCGGCGGCATCACGCAGATCAAGAAGCTCGCCGGCATGGCCGAGGCCCTGTCGGTGATGGTGGCGCCCCACTCGGGATCGCTCGGGCCGGTCGCGGAAGTGGCCATGGTGCACCTGCTCAGCGCCATCCCCAATGCGCTGGTGCTCGAGCGCATGGACCCGGACTGGGAGGGGCGCGCACAGGTCATGGACAGCGGCCTGCGCCTGGAGCCCGGCTTCCTTTCGGCGGGCACCGGGCCGGGCCTGGATGTGCGGCTGCGCGAGGACTTCATCGCCGCGCACCCGAGCCAGTGCAATGTCGGCCTGGCCACCGGCGGCTGGAATGCCGGCACCGACCACGAATCTGTTTACCTGCAAGCGCGTCGCCCCCGGGCACGCATCGGACGAGACCTGAAGAACCCATGACACAAGCACTGCACACCCACACCCTGCCCCGCCTGGGGCTCGTATCCACCGCCACCCTGACCACGGTGCTGTTCAAGCGCGGCTTTCGCAATGTCTTCCTGCAGGAAGTGCGGCCCGTGAACCCGGCCACAGCCCGCATGGTGGGCCTGGCCTTCACGCTGCGCTACATCCCGGCGCGCGAGGACCTCGACGGCCTCGACGCCTTCGACGACCCGGCGCACCCGCAGCGCGTGGCCGTGGAGACCTGCCCGGCCGGCCATGTGCTGGTGATGGACAGCCGCGGCGATGCGACGGCTGCGTCCTCGGGCAACATCCTCGTCACCCGATTGATGCGCCGCGGCGTGGCGGGCGTGGTGACCGACGGCGGTTTCCGCGACTCGCCGGAAATCGCGGCCATGCCCTTCCCGGCCTTCCACCAGCGCCCCTCGGCCCCCACCAACCTGATCCGCCACCACGCCATCGACATCGGCCTGCCGATTGCCTGCGGCGGTGTCTCCGTGTACCCGGGCGACGTGCTGGTGGGCGATGCCGAGGGCGTGGTCTGCATCCCCCGCCACATTGCAGACGCCGTGGCACACGAGGCCTATGTGCAGACCATCTACGAGACCTGGGTGGAGGAGCGCATCGGCGCGGGTGACAGCCTGATCGGCACCTACCCGCTCATCGACCCCGAGCGCCGCCAGGCCTACAAAGCATGGAAGGCCGCACACGCCGACCGGTGGCCGCTCGCCCATGACTGATGCGCTGCCCCGCACCATCGCCCTGACCGGGGCGGCCGGCCGCATCGGCCGTGCCATCCGGCCCTACCTTCTGCCCCTGTGCAGCGAGCTGCGCCTGCTGGACGTGGCCGCGGTGCAAGCCGAGGACCCGCGCGAGACCGCGCACCAGCTGGACCTGGCCGACCGCGAAGCGCTGACGCAGGCCCTGCAGGGCTGCGATGCCGTCGTGCACTTCGCGGGCTACCCGCGCGAGGCTGGCTGGGACACGCTGCTGGCGGCCAATGTCGTGGGCGTGGCCAACCTCTGGGAGGCGGCCCACGCCGCCGGCGTGCAGCGCATCGTCTACGCCAGCTCCAACCACGCGGTGGGCCTGTACCCGCGCAGCCAGACAATCGACGGCACGGCCCCGCCGCTGCCCGACAGCCGCTATGGCGTGAGCAAGGTCTTCATGGAGGCGCTGGCCGCGATGTATGCCATCAAGCACGGCGTGCGCGGCTTCGGCCTGCGCATCGGCCACTGCAGCGCCGCGGCTGCGGATGCCCGCGCGCTGAGCCACTGGATCCACCCGGAAGACCTGGCCCAGCTGGTGCAGGTGGGCCTCACGGCCGACTACGTGCACGAGATCGTCTACGGTGCATCGGCCAACAGCCGGTCATGGTGGAACGATGAGCGGGCCCGGGCGCTGGGTTACCGGCCCGTCCACTCGGCCGACCCGCACATCGCAGCGCTCGAATCCGTGCAGTCGGGCGACCCCGTCGCCGAACACTTCCAGGGCGGCAGCTTTGCCGCAGCGGGTTTCGACAATGCACGCACCCCATTCCTCTGAGCCCATCGCCCCCCACGTGCAGGAGCACCCGGGCACCGGCCCCATCGAGGTCTGGCCCGTGGGCAACCGCGTGGGCGAGTCCCCGGCCTGGCACGCCGGCGAGCAGGCGCTGTACTGGATCGACGTGCGCGGCCAGCAGGTGCTGCGGCTCGAACCTGCGCGCCAGCGGCTCACGCGCTGGCAGCTGCCCGAGGTGGTGGGCGCGCTGGCGCTGTGGGGCGACGGCACCGTGCGCCTGGCCTTGCAGCAGCGCATCGTGGACCTGGACCTGCACACGGGCGCATTCCGCACGGTGTGCTCGCTGGCGCCACACGAGCCGCCAGGCAACCGGCTCAACGATGGCAAGCGCTCACCCAGCGGGCGCTGGTTCATCGTGGGCTCGATGGACGACCGGACGGACAAGCAGGCCAGCGGCGGCCTGTACTGCGTGGGTGACAGCGGCGCCGTGCGCCAGCTGCATGCCGGCCTGGTGGTGGCCAACGGCATCGCCTGGAGCCCCGACGCGCGCACGCTGTACTTTTCGGACAGCTTTCGCGGCCAGGTCTGGCAGGCAGCGTGGAACGAGGCCGAGGGCACGATGGGCGCGCCCCGCCCCTTCGCGGACCTGGGCGAGGCCGAAGGCCGACCCGATGGCGCGCAGGTCGATGCCACCGGGCGCTACTGGTCTGCCGGTGTGTCGGCAGGCGCCCTCAACATCCTGGCGCCCGATGGCACGCGGCACCGTCGCATCGCCCTGCCCTGCCGCGCGCCCACCATGTGCGCGTTCGGCGCGGCGGGCGACCTGTGGGTCACGAGCCTGGTGCGGCCGGGCTGGGAGCCCACGGCGCACGACGGCGCGTTGCTCAGGCTGCAGATTCCCCGTTAGGCCGCGCGCAGCGCGCTCGGAGAGACCCCGAGCACGCGCCGCATGCTGCGTGCCATGTGGCTCTGGTGCGAAAAGCCCGCCGCCAGGGCCACCTCGCTGGCCGGCAGCCGGCCCTGGCGCAGCAGCGCGCTGGCGCGCTCCACCCGGCGCTGCACCACGTACTCGTGCACCGGCACGCCCAGCGAGCGCTTGAACAAGGTCTTGAAGTGCGACACGCTGCTGTGCGCCACCTCCGCCAGCACCGGCAGCGAGAGGTCTTCGTCCAGCCGGTTCTCGATGTAGTCCACCACCCGGCGCAGTTGCGCCGCGGACAGGCTGGGCAGTGCCTTCTTCGCGAGCGTGTAGCGGCCCAGCAGGTGCACGGCCAGGGCCGTGCCCAGGCTCTCGGCGTAGAGCCGGCCGTTGGGGGAGCCGGCCTGGCGTTCGGCCTCCAGCGCCCAGGCGATGTGCGCCAGGTGCGCATCCTGGAACTGGTGGCGTGGCGCCAGGGCGGCGCGGCCGGCGGGCAGGCCGGCCTCCTGCGCCGTGCGCTCGAGCAGCGCCGGAGAAAAGCGCAGCACCACCGAGCGGCCGGGCCCATCTTCGTGCCAGATGTCGGCCTGCCCGGCGGCAACGATGTCCACGTCACCGCGCGTGTAGACAAAGCGCTGCGCGCCGCAGATGCCCTGCACCGGCTCGCCCGAGTGCACGCGGATGCGCAGGTCCGCCAGCGGCCTGAGTTCGACCACACCGCCCGGTGTCTCCACCAAGTCCACCTGCAGGCCGGCGCGGCCGGGTACCACTGCCAAAGCTGATTCGTCCATCCGTGCTCTCCAAACAGCCGTTCGTGCGCGACCGGCAAAGCGATTTTTTCGATTATTGGCCTGTCGCCGCGAGCGCACTTTGTGTCCGCGGTTTGGCGTTACTCCACGAAAGGCTTTTGCTATGAACAAGACAACGACCGTGATCGGAATGGGCATGATGGGCAAGAAGCTGGCCGCCCTGCTGCTGCAGGCAGGCCATGCGGTGAGCGTATGGAACCGCTCGCCCGCCGCTGCCGCCGAGGTGGTCGGCCAGGGCGCCACCCTGCACCAGGACGTGGCCCAGGCCGTCGCTGCCAGCGAGGTGGTGGTGGTCTGCGTGAAGGACTACGAGGTGGCCAACGCCATCCTGCTGTCACCGGGCGTGGGCGCGGCGCTCCAGGGCCGCACCGTGGTCCACCTGACCACCGGCAGCCCCCGGGAGGCGCTGGAGATGGACGCCTGGGTGCGCAGCCAGGGTGCCCTGCACCTGGACGGCGCCATCCAGGCCGCGCCCGAACAGATAGGTGCGCCCACGACCCCGGTGCTGGTGTCGGGCGCACAGCAGGCCTTCGACAGCGCGCTGGCCGTGCTCCAGGTCTTCGGCGGCGGCATTGCCTACCTGGGCGAGCGCGCGTCCCTCGCCTCGGCCATGGACTTCGCCACGCTGTCCTATGTCTATGGCGCCACGGTGGGCTTCTTCCACGGTGCCCGCATCGCGGAGACCGAGGGCCTGGACGTCGCGCACTACGGCACGATCATCCACAAGATCGCGCCCTCGTTCGGCGAATTCCTGCAGCATGAGGGCCAGGTGATCCACAGCGGCGACTTCGCCATCACGCAAAGCCCGCTGCGCATCTCCATCGACGCCACGCGCCGCATCGCGCAGCACGCGCGCGACAGCGGCATCCACGCCGCCGTGCCCGAACTCGCGGAGACACTTTTCCGCCAGGCCGAGGAAGCCGGCTACGCCGACGAGGAAGCGGCCGCCGTGGTCAAGGTGATGCGCGCGAACCGCTGAGCGAACGGACTCAGAGGCTGGGAATTTTTTGACCGTGTCCGAGGGGCGCGCCAGAACGCACCGGATCCAGGCGCAAAGCACAGCCATAGCGCGGGCTATGGCGAGCATTTGCAACGACGAGCCGGGGTGTTTTGGCGTGCAAGGCGGGCATGGGCGAAAGATTGTCAGCCTCTCAACGCCCGACCATGTTGCCCGGCACCACCCACTGGTCGAACTGCTCGCCCGTGACATGGCCCGAGGCCACGGCGGCCTCGCGCAGGCTGCTGCCTTCCTTGTGTGCCTTCTTGGCGATGTAGGCGGCCTTGTCGTAGCCGATGTGGGTGTTGAGCGCGGTCACCAGCATCAGCGAGCGGTCCACCAGCTCGGTGATGCGCTCGCGGTTGGGCTCGATGCCCACGGCGCACTGGTCGTTGAAGCTGACCATGCCGTCGGCCAGCAGGCGCACGCTCTGCAGGAAGTTGTGCGCCACCATGGGGCGGAACACGTTGAGCTCGAAGTTGCCCGAGGCGCCGCCGAAGTTGATGGCCACGTCGTTGCCGAACACCTGCGCGGCCAGCATGGTCACCGCCTCGCTCTGCGTGGGATTGACCTTGCCGGGCATGATGGACGAGCCGGGCTCGTTCTCGGGGATGCTGAGTTCGCCGATGCCGCTGCGCGGGCCGCTGGCCAGCCAGCGCACGTCGTTGGCGATCTTTATCATGCTGGCGGCCAGGGTCTTCAAGGCACCGTGGGCGTGCACCAGGCCGTCCACCGAGGCCAGGGCCTCGAACTTGTTCGGCGCGGTGACGAAGGGCAGGCCCGTCAGGCGCGCCAGCTCGGCGGCCGACTGCTCGGCATAGCCCTTGGGGGCGTTCAGGCCCGTGCCCACGGCCGTGCCGCCCAGGGCCAGCTCGCACAGGTGGGGCAGTGCGGCGCGCACATGGCGCTCGCCATGGTCGAGCTGGGCCACGTAGCCCGAGAACTCCTGGCCCAGCGTGAGCGGGGTGGCGTCCTGCAGGTGGGTGCGGCCGATCTTGACGATGCCTTCGAAGTCCTTGGCCTTCTTGTCCAGCGTGGCGCGCAACTTGGCGATCGCGGGCAGCAGCTTGTGCGTGAGCGCCTCCACGGCGGCCACATGCATGGCGGTGGGGAACACGTCGTTGCTCGACTGGCTGCGGTTCACATCGTCGTTGGGGTGCACCAGGCGGCCTTCGCCGAGCTCGCCGCCCAGGATCTCGCTGGCGCGGTTGGCCAGCACCTCGTTGACGTTCATGTTGGTCTGCGTGCCCGAGCCCGTCTGCCACACCACCAGCGGGAACTCGCCCGGGTGCTTGCCGGCAATGACTTCATCGGCGGCGGCCACGATGGCCTCGGTCTTCTTCGCGTCCTGCAGGCCCAGGGCCTGGTTGACCACGGCCGAGGCGCGCTTGACCTGCGCCAGGGCCTTGATGATCTCGCGCGGCTGCTGCTCGCCCGAGATGTCGAAGTTCTGCAGCGAGCGCTGCGTCTGCGCGCCCCACAGCTTGTCGGCTGGCACCTCGATGGGGCCAAAGGTGTCGCGTTCGGTACGGGAGGTCATGGAAAACGGTACTCCAGGGTAAACAACTGCCACAGGGAACAGCACGGCCCGGTGCGCCAGCCACGGGCCGAGAAAAGGGGTGGCCGGGGGGAACCCGGCGCGCCCGGGAGCATAAGGCAAAACCGAACAATTCTCATTTACCAACCCAGAGGCATGGACGGTAGCCGGGGAAATGCCCCTCACCCGGTACACGGGCTCCTCCGGATTGTGACGCCACGGCGCCCGGATGGGCAGGGCCCAATGGGGCACACCTGGGGCACCCGGTTACATACCTAGAGCCCGCACCCCAACAAATCTTGCAACAAATTGGTACACTTTGCCCCAGAAAGAACCCGTTCACGGTCTTTTTCCGGGCCGTGCCGCCCTGGGCGCGCCAAGCCCCATGGACCCCAGGCAGCGGCGCTGCAGATGCCATGCGACCGGCACCTGGAGCCAGCCCCGCCGCCCCTCCCCTTCTTGCGCTGGGCATGCATGTCCTGGTTGGCCCTTTGGGGCCTGCAACCGGGTGCGGCCGCGGCCTGCGCGCGCCCTGAGAGAGACCGTGAACAGGCTCCGCCTCCAGCACAGGCACGCCCTCTTGACGGCGCGCCTGGGCTGGCGCAACCTGCCTATCCACAACCGCCTTTTTCTCCTGCTCCATTCCATGAACACGTTCATGCCCTTCAGCTACAACCTGTTCGTGGTGGCCGCGTCCTTTGCCATCGCCATGCTGGCCTCGTACGTCACGCTGGACCTGGCCCGGCGCGTGCGCACGGCGCAGCGCCGCGTGGGCCTGGCCTGGTGGGCGGCGGGCTCCATCGTCATGGGCACAGGCATCTGGTCCATGCACTTCCTGGGCATGCAGGCGTTCAAGCTGCCCATCGAGATCGGGTTTTCCGGCGGGGCCACCCTGCTGTCCTGGCTGGCGGCCGTGGCCGCATCGGGCGTGGCGCTGGAGCTGGCCAGCCGCGAGCATTTCGGCCGCATGCAACTGGCGCTGGGCGCGCTGGTGATGGGGGCCGGCATCAGCGGCATGCACTACATCGGCATGGCGGCCATGGACATGAACCCCGGCATCGTCTGGGACTACCGGGTGGTGGTGCTGTCGGTGCTGATCGCGGTGCTGGCCTCGGCCTCGGCCCTGCTCATCTTCAAGCTGCTGCGCCGCGTGCGGCCCAGCCAGCGCCTGCCCTACCAGCTGGCCGCCTCCTTCGTGATGGCCGTCGCCATCTGCGGCATGCACTACACCGGCATGGCGGCGGCCCGGTTTGCGGTGGGCGCCGTGTGCCAGAGCGCCGGCGAACTGGGCGGTCCGGGCCTGACGGCCATGGTGCTCATCGCCACCGGCATGCTGCTGGTGAGCACCCTGTTCACCTCCATCCTGGACGCGCGGCTGCAGAACACGGCGCAGCAGCTCACCCAGTCGCTGCGCGAGAGCAACACCCGCCTGCAAGCGGCCAACGACGAGCTGCAAAAGCGCGCCTTTGCCGACGCCCTCACCGGCCTGCCCAACCGCCTGCTGTTCGAAGACCGCCTCATCCACGCCCTGCTGCGCCTGGACCGCACCAACCACCTGCGCGTGGAAGACCGGCTGGCCGTGCTGTTCGTGGACCTTGACGGCTTCAAGCCCATCAACGACTCCTTCGGCCATGCGGCGGGCGACGTGATCCTGCGCAGCGCCGCCGACCGGCTGCGCAAGGAAGCACGCGAGTGCGACACCGTGGCCCGCGTGGGTGGTGATGAATTCCTGATCCTGCTGGAGGATGTGACCGACGTGGCCGCCTGCGTCAGCATGGCCAACCGCGTGCTGGAGTCGCTGGCGCAACCCTTCGAGGTGTCCGGCAAGAAGGTGCAGATCGCCTGCTCCATCGGTATTGTGGTGCACCCCGACCATGGCGAGCGCACCAAGCTGGTGGCCAACGCCGATGCCGCCATGTACGCAGCCAAGCGCGCGGGCGGTGGCTGCTACGCCATGTTCGAGCCCCACATGGGCTCGGATGCCTCCGAACAGTTGG
Source organism: Acidovorax sp. GW821-FHT09B03 (assembly GCF_059418305.1). Classification (NCBI taxonomy): domain Bacteria; kingdom Pseudomonadati; phylum Pseudomonadota; class Betaproteobacteria; order Burkholderiales; family Comamonadaceae; genus Acidovorax; species Acidovorax sp. GW821-FHT09B03. Next base: position 100,948 of record NZ_JBWKPP010000017.1, on the reverse strand, counting down.
AGCTGCTCAACGACCTGCGCCAGGCGCTGGACCGGGGCGAGCTGGCGCTGCACTACCAGCCCAAGATCGACGGCACGCGCGGCCAGATCAGCGGCGTGGAAGCCCTGCTGCGCTGGAACCACCCCAAGCACGGCATGGTGAGCCCGCTGGTCTTCATCGCGCTGGCCGAACGCTTTGGCCTGATCGGGCGCCTGGGAAGCTGGGTCATCAACGAGGCCTGCCGCCAGACGGCCGAATGGGCACGCAGCGGCATGCGCATGCGCGTGGCCATCAACCTGTCGGTGCACCAGCTGCGCGAAAGCGGCCTGGCCGAGCGCATCGGCCAGGCGCTCCAGTTCCACGGCCTGGATGCCTCGCAGCTGCTGTGCGAGATCACCGAGTCGGTGGCCATGGAAGACATCAAGGCCACGCAGCGCACCTTCGACGGGCTGGCGCGCATCGGCGTGTTCCTGTCCATCGACGACTTCGGCACCGGCTACTCCAGCCTCAACTATTTGCGCCAGTTGCCCGCGCAGCAGCTCAAGATCGACCGCAGCTTCGTGAACGATCTGGAAAACAGCGAAGACGCCCGCGCCGTGGTGAGCGCCGTGGTCAGCCTGGCGCACGCACTGGGCCTGCGCGTGGTGGCCGAAGGCGTGGAAACCATGGGCCAGCGCGACATCCTGCTGGGCATGGACTGTGACGAGCTGCAAGGCTTCTTTTTTGCCCGCCCCATGCCGGCGGATTCGCTGTTCGCCTGGTCACAGGGCGAAAAACCGGAGGGTGCCGTGGACTTCACGCCCTCCGTCATCGGAAGCTTGTAAGCCCCCTCGTTGCCCCTTTGACGGGGCCGCCCCTGCACGGCGGCATGGGCCCGGGCCGCTCGCATTCGCGGACAGACGCTGGCGCCTTCGGGCGAGACCCGCCAGCGTTGCCGACCAGGCCGCCGGCCCGCGTGACCAACGGTAGCAATCATCGGCATGTTCTTACAGCGCACGCCGCCCGGCGCGTGCACCATGGCACCACAGTGGCCGCACCGCCATTGACGTGCCGATTCACGTTGACCGGTGCGCACCCAGCCAGCCAGATCGGAGATTTCCATGGCCACCAGCAGCCTCCTCGGCATCGACGCCGACAACCTTCCGCCCACCCACAGCGCCACCGGCAACGACAGCATGGGGCCCAGCGATGCATCCGATTCGGGCAGCGACAGCGCAGGCGTGTACAGCGCCGACCCGGAGATGGACACCGACCGCCACGGCACCGGCGAGCGCGCCAGCGTGGAGCCCGGCCTGCACCGCGAGGCCCGCGACATCCTGCCCGACCACATGGAGGCCTTCTCGCCCGACGATGCCGACGGCGAACTGGCTGCCGAACCCGCGGTGGACGTGGATGCGGACCTGTACCCCGAAGAAGAAAGCGAAGAGCCCGGGGCCGAGGACGAGCCCGCCTAGGCCAGCAAGGCCTCGCGCACCGCATTGAAACTGCGCTGGTCGGGCGCGCAGACCAGCCCGCCGGTCGTGTGCGACGGCCGGTAGGCGCTGCCATCGAAGTGGCCCGAGTACCCGCCCGCCTCCCGGTGCAGCAGCCACCCGGCCGCGTGGTCCCAGGGCATGAGCCGGTTGTAGAACACCGCATGCACATGGCCTGCGGCGGCCAGCCGGTACTCGTGCGCGGCACAGCGAAACCAGGTGCTCATGCCCAGGCGCGACAGCCGCGAATTCACCTGGGTGCGCAGCGGCTCCGGCAGGAAGTTGGTGCCGACCACGCACTCCATCTCCCCCACCGGAACGGGCTGCGCCACTTGCAGCGCCGTGCGCTCGCCGCCCGCCGACTCCATCCACGCGCCACCGCCCTTCATCGCAAAGGCCGTATCCGCGCGCACCGGGTCGTGGATGGCGGCAGCGACCACCTCGCCTGCCACGGTCACCGCTGCCATCACCCCGAACAGCGGCAGGCCCGAGGCAAAATTCTTCGTGCCGTCCAGCGGGTCGACGATGAAGGCCAGGTCGGCCGTGGCGATGGATGCGAGCAGCGCCGGGTCGCGCCCGGCAGCTTCCTCCCCGACATACGCCGCGGCATCACCATGCCGCGCACGCAGGGCCGACAGGATGGCGGCCTCTGCCGCCTCGTCGGCCTCGGTCACGATATCGAAGGCCGAGGTCTTCTGCTGCCGGTTCACGGCGGACAGGCGCGCGAAGCGGGGCATGATTTCTGCACGGGCGGCTGCCGCCAGAACGGCACCGAGAAATGCAAGCTCTGTCGGAGCGTAGGCCATGGGTGACGGCGCCAGGTGGTGGAAGTGGTGCCATCCTAGCGCTTGCTCCAGCGAGTCGTCGAAACGGGGCCATTTCCCGTGCCAGCCCCCTGTCAGCACGTCGATGGGATAATTGCGCCCGGCGCCGTCCCAGGCGGCAGCCAGCGTGCACAGACACGCACCCGTTCCGCCCACGACAGAAACACGATGACCACCACGATCAAGTACGACGATCTCGTCGAGTCCGTTGCTGCTGCGCTGCAGTACATCTCCTACTACCACCCCACCGACTACATCGCCCACCTGGCGCGCGCCTACGAGCGCGAGCAGAGCGCTGCGGCCAAGGACGCCATCGCCCAGATCCTGACCAACAGCAAGATGAGCGCCACCGGCCAGCGCCCCATCTGCCAGGACACCGGCATCGTCAACGTGTTCCTCAAGGTGGGCATGGACGTGCGCTGGCAAGGTTTTCCCGCCGGCCTGGAAGACGCCATCAACGAAGGCGTGCGCCGCGGCTACAACCATCCCGACAACACGCTGCGCGCCAGCGTGGTGGCCGACCCGCAGTTCGACCGCAAGAACACCAAGGACAACACGCCTGCGGTGATCTTCGCGCAGATCGTGCCCGGCAACACGGTGGACATCACCGTGGCGGCCAAGGGCGGCGGCAGCGAGAACAAGAGCAAGATGATCATGCTCAACCCCGGCGACAGCGTCATCGACTGGGTGCTCAAGACCGTGCCCACCATGGGTGCCGGCTGGTGCCCGCCGGGCATGCTCGGCATCGGCATCGGCGGCACGGCCGAGAAGGCGGTGCTCCTGGCCAAGGAAAGCCTGATGGACGACCTCGACATGTACGAGCTGCAGGCCAAGTCCTCGCGCGGCGAGAAGCTCGACAAGGTCGAGGAAATGCGCCTGGAGCTGTACCACAAGGTCAACGCCCTCGGTATCGGCGCGCAGGGCCTGGGCGGCCTGACCACGGTGCTGGACGTGAAGATCAAGATGTACCCCACGCATGCGGCCAGCAAGCCCGTGGCCATGATCCCCAACTGCGCGGCCACGCGCCATGCCCACTTCGTGATGGATGGCTCGGGCCCGGTGTACATGACGCCCCCTTCGCTGGACCTGTGGCCCAACGTGAACTGGGCACCCGACTACAACAAGAGCAAGAAGGTCAACCTCGACACCCTGACCAAGGAAGAAGTGGCCAGCTGGAAGCCCGGCGACACCCTGCTGCTCAACGGCAAGATGCTCACCGGACGCGACGCCGCGCACAAGCGCATCAAGGACATGCTGGCCAAGGGCGAGAAGCTGCCCGTGGACTTCACCAACCGCGTGATCTACTACGTGGGCCCGGTGGACCCGGTGCGCGACGAGGCCGTGGGCCCGGCCGGCCCGACCACCGCCACGCGCATGGACGGGTTTACCGAGATGATGCTGGCCGAGACCGGCCTGATCGCGATGATCGGCAAGTCCGAACGCGGCCCGGTGGCCATCGAGGCGATCAAGAAGCACCAGAGTGCCTACCTGATGGCCGTGGGCGGCGCCGCCTACCTGGTGAGCAAGGCCATCAAGACCGCCAAGGTGCTCGGTTTTGCGGACCTGGGCATGGAAGCCATCTACGAATTCGACGTGGTGGACATGCCGGTGACGGTGGCGGTGGATGCGGGGGGCACCAGCGCCCACATCACCGGGCCTGCCGAGTGGCAAAAGCGCATTGCCACGGGCGAGTTCCGCGGCATTGAAGTAGCAGCCGCCTGATCGGCTGACAGCGTGGCCTGAAAGGCCGGGCTGCCCCCTCGATCCCCCGGTAGCGCACCAGGCGCCGCCGGGGGATTTTCTTTGGCGCCACCCCCTGCCCTTCGCCAGCCCCGCACCCAGGTTTTCACCCCGCCCTCCGTGCAGGGAGGGCCCGGCGGCGTTACAGTGCGGGGCATCCATTGCACGACCTCTCCCTCCTGCGCCCATGACCTCCCCGAATTCCCAGCCCATTGGTGTGTTTGACAGCGGCGTGGGCGGCCTGAGCGTGCTGCGGGCCCTGCGCGCCGAGCTGCCGCACGAGCGCTTCGTCTACCTGGCCGACAGCGCGCATGCCCCCTACGGCGAGCGCGGCGATGCCTATGTGGGCGCGCGCACGCATGCCATCACCCGCCACCTGCTGGAGCAGCATGGCATCAAGGCGCTGGTGGTGGCCTGCAACACGGCCACGGCGGCGGCCATCCACGAGGTGCGCAGCCGCTACCCGGCGCTGCCGCTGGTGGGGCTGGAGCCGGCCATCAAGCCCGCCCTGGCCGCCACCCGCACCGGGCGCGTGGGCGTGATCGGCACGCGCGGCACCTTGACCAGCGCCAAGTTCGGCAAGCTGCTGGCCAGCCTGCAGGGCGCCACCGAGTTCGTGGTGCAGCCCTGCGACGGCCTGGCCCATGCCATCGAGCGCAGCGTGGACCAACCTGTGCCCACCAGCCCCCAGGGCACCGAGACCTGGGAGCTGTGCGAACGCTACATCCGGGCCATGGGTGCCTTTGGCACTGGCGCGGGCGAGATGGACACCCTGGTGCTGGGCTGCACGCACTACATCTTTGCCGAACGCGACCTGCGCGCACTGGTGGGCCCCGCGGTGCGCTTCATCGAGACCGGCGAGCCCGTGGCACGCCAGACGCGGCGGCTGCTCGAAGGGGCCGGCCTGCTGGCCGGGCCGGGCGCGGCGCCAGCGCCGCTGCAACTGTTCACCACCGGTGGCCTGCCCCAGTTGCAGGCCGCCGCGCAGCGCTGGCTGGACGTGCCCGCCGGCCGCTGCGAGACCGTGGCGATCGCCTCGGAAACCACGGAACACAGCGCGCTCTGATCCGGCATGCAGCCGGATTTCCCAGCCTTCCATTGACGATGACCACCATGCGAATCCGGCCCCTCATGGCCCTGGTATGCGCCCTGGCCGCCGCTTGCGCGGCCGCGCAGCCGGCCCCTGCCACGCCCCCCTCTCCGTCTTCTTCTGCATCGCCCGCAGAGCAGGCCGCGCAGATTGCCGAGCTGGAAAAAGCCCAGCGCGAAATGCTGCGCGACCTCAAGCGCCAGCTGGCGGAGATGCCGGAGACCGTGCGCAAGCAGCGGCTGCGTGCCCGCATTGCCGAGATTGAAGGCCGCGCCAACCCGCCCCGGGACCTGTACATCTCGCCCGGCGCCAACATGAGCGCGCCCATGAAGACCTACTACGCGCGCATGAAGCGGCGCATCGAAGACTGCGGCACGCGCCATTTCCCGAGCAAGGACGGGAACCGGCTCTACGGCCAGGGCGTGGTGGGCGTCACCCTGGCCAACGACGGCGCAGTGATCCAGGCCGATGTGCTGCAGTCATCGCAAGACCGCGCGCTGGACGAGCACATGCTCAAGGTCGTGCAGGCCTCGGCCCCCTTCGGCACGCCCCCGGCCAGGCCCATGGCCGATGGTTCGCAGCGCTACCGCAGGCTGGTCGTGATCACCGGCTTCGATTTCAACCGCGACAATGGCAAACCGGCACCCGAGCCCGTGCCGGCCCAGGAGCGCTGCAACTGGCAATGAACTGAGCACCGCCCGCGCACGGGAGCGGGCAAGCCCCTGCGCACAGTAGCCAGTCAGGCCGGTTCGCCACCCCAGAGCCTCTCGCCCGAGTGCTCCACATGCGTGAGGTACAGGCGCAGGTCGAACTCGTACTGGTGGTACTGCGGCTCCATGTGCTGGCACAGCTGGTAGAAGGCCTTGCCGTGGTCTTTCTCGCGCAGGTGTGCGAGTTCGTGCACGACGATCATGCGCAGGAACTCGTCGGGCCCCTGCTTGAACATCGCGGCAATGCGGATCTCGTGCTTGGTTGCAAGCCGGTTGCCCTGCACGCGTGACACCGTGGTGTGCAGGCCCAGGGCATGCCGCACCACGTGGATCTTGTTGTCGAACAGCACCTTGTTGATGGTGCCCGCATTGCGCAGGTGGCGGTTTTTCAGCTCCTGCGCATAGTCGTACAGCGCCTTGTCGCTGCGCACGGCATGGGCAGCGGGGTATTTCTTCTGCAACGCCGCGCCCAGGCGGCCCTGGGCGAGCAGCTCGCGGGCCTGCTGCTGCAAGGGTGCGGGGTAGGACTGCAGGTAGGGCAGCAGTGCGGGGGCAATCGTCGTCATGCGTCATGCTCCCTGCATCCCCGAAGGGTCCGTGGATGCAGGTGAGATGCAGGATCGATCAGTGCAGGTGGCGCGGACGGCGGCCACCGCCACCATGGCCGCTGCCGCCAGAACCGCCGCCACCCGGGCCGCGCGGTGGCTTGCCGATCTCCAGCGAATTCACCAGGGCGTCGAAACGCTGGCTGAACAGCTTGTCGATCTCGGCCACCACGCCACCGAGCTCGGCGCCGTCGAAGTGGCGCTCCATCATGTTCACCACGTCCTGCACCAGCAGGTCACGCTGCACCTGCATGATGGCTGCGGGCGTGGGGCCCACAAAGAGCATCAGGAAGTCGTCGCGCGACTCAGCACCCTCGCCACCGTCGTCGTCCTCTTCGTCGAAGTCCGCGTCGTAGAACGTGACCTCGATGGCCGCGCCCAGTTCGGAGAGCTCGTTGAGGCTCATGCACATCTCGTCGAGCGACTGGCGGAAATCCTCGTCGCCGCGCACCGTCCAGCACATCTGGAGCAGATGCTCCTGGGCGTCGAACTTGATGCCGGGCTCTTCCTCGTAGGCGCTGGCAGCGCCATCGGCCAGCGAACGCGCGCCAGCGTATTTCCACAAGGGCTTCAGGGCCTCCTGGATCTGTTCGAAGCTGGCATCGGCGCGCAGCTGGACCTGGCCATGGACGTGGATTTCGAAGGGTGCGTTGTAACTTGACATGATTTTCGAATCGTAATGGAACCCGGGGCCGGGATCGGCAAGCCTCATGCCTCTGGCTCGCCCTGGATCTGGGGAAAAATGGGGACCTGTGCTTGCGCTGGCGCATCCTTTCGGCCCCACGATAGCGCTATTTTCTCATGGCGCCAAGGGTGTCCCGGGGAACCTGCGCGGCGCCGTCCTGCCAGGGAGCGGCGTGGCCACCGCCGGAGACGGCATCCAGAGAACCGGCCCGCGCCAGGAAATTTGCTTGCTTTTTCACAATCTGGAATTTTCCTAGACAGACGGCTCTTCACTAAGCAAGCGATCGCCGGACCGAATCGACGCCACCGCTCCAGCCCCCCCGGAGTGGGAATGTCCTGGCGGCGCCGCGCAACGGTCCCCATCCCCCGCCCGGTGGACACCACAAAAAAAAGGGCTGGCCCCATGGCGGCCAGCCCCTCTCTTCATAGCAAGCCAGCAACACCAGCTCAGGCGGCGGCTGGCTCGGCCTCCAGCTTCTTGGCGCCGCTGCCGCGCTGGCGGAAGAAGGACACCGTCTGCCACAGGATGAACAGGACGATGAGCCCGATCAGCGTGCCGCTGATCGGGCGGTTCACGAACACCTCGAAGCTGCCGCGCGAGAGCAGCATGGAGCGGCGGAAGTTCTCCTCCAGCATGGGGCCCAGGATGAAGCCCAGCATCAGCGGCGAGGGGTCCATCGCCAGCCGCATGAAGAGGTAGCCCAGGGCGCCAAAGGCCACGGTGATGAACACGTCGTCCAGGTTGTTGTTGATGCTGTAGGTACCGATGCAGCAGAAGAACAGGATGGCCGGGAAGAGCACGTTGTACGGGATCTTGAAGACCGACAGCCAGTAACGCACCAGCGGCACGTTCAGGATCAGCAGGAAGCAGTTGCCGATCCACATGCTGGCCACCAGGCCCCAGAAGAGCTCAGGGTGGCCGGCGATCATGTTCGGGCCGGGCTGGATGCCCTTGATGATGAAGGCCGCCATCATCAGCGCCATCACCGCGTTCTCGGGGATGCCGATGCTCATCAACGGGATGAAGCTGGTGCGCGCGGCGGCCTCGTCGGCAGCGGCCTGGCCGGCCACGCCCTCGATGGAGCCATTGCCGATCTCGTGCCTGTACTTGCTGACCTTCTTGTCCAGGGCATAGGCCGCGAACTGCGCGATCACCGGGCCGCCGCCGGGCAGGATGCCCAGGATGGAGCCCACCACGCTGCCGCGCAGGGCGCTGGGGATGATGCGCTTGAACTCGGGCCAGGTGGGCATGAGCTTGATCTTGCCGTTGAAGGGCGAGCGCTCTTCGCGTGCATCCAGGTTCTTGGTGATCTCGGCGATGCCGAAACAACCGAGCGCAATGCTCACGATGCCCACGCCGTCGGCCAGGAAGGGCATGTCGAAGGTGAAGCGCGCCAGGCCGCTGTTGACGTCGGTGCCGATCGAGCCCAGCAGCACGCCCACCATGCACATGGCCAGGCCATTGAGCAGGCTGCCGGTGGTGACGAAGCTCACGCACACGAAGCCCACCAGCATCAGCGCGCAGTAGTCCGCGGGGCCGAACAGGAAGGCCACCTCACCCAGGCTGGGGGCCAGGAAGGCCAGCACCACGATGGCCACCGTGCCGCCGATGAAGCTGGAGACCCCCGCCGTGAACAGCGCCAGGCCGGTCTTGCCCTTCAAGGTCATCTGGTACCCGTCGATACACGCCACGATGGAGCTGGCGTGCGGGATTTTCATGGTGATGGCGCTCACGCTGTCGCCGTACTGCGCCCCGTAGTAGATGCCGGCCAGCATGATCAGCGCGCCGGTGGTGTCGATGGAGTAGGTCAGCGGCAGCAACAGGCTGATGGTGGCCAGCGGGCCCAGGCCCGGCAGCAGGCCCACCAGGGTGCCCACCGTACAGCCCAGGGCGCAGAACATCAGGTTCTGCAGTGTCAGTGCGTGGCTGAAGCCGAACGCAAGGTTGTGGAGAACGTCCATGGCGACCTCAGTAGAGTGGCAGGTTGACGCCCAGAAGCTTCTGGAACATGAAGGCGATGCCCACCAGCACCGCCGCAATCTTGAGGTTGCGCACCACCGAGTACGAGGTGCCGGCGAAGCCCGAGCAGAACACCAGGAAGACGATGCCGGCGATCATGTTCACGAAGTGCGACAGGGCCGCGAAGCCGCACAGGCTGGCGAGGATGACGGCGATGTTGCGGAACTGGAAGTCCATCGGAACCGGGGCCACCAGGCGCGAACGCACCACGGTGATGACCCCGATCGCGAACAGCATGCAGCTGACGATGAACGGGAACATCCCCGGGCCGGCACGGCTGAGCGAGCCCAGCGAGTAGCCCATCGACGGCAGGCCGAAGCCCAGCGCCAGGGCCATGAGGGCAAAGCCCCGGACGAGATTGCGGTTGACCATGGAAATGTTGTCTCCAAAAAGGCTTGTGGGAATGCCCCTGTGGCTGGGGTATGCTGACTATTCCCATCGAACCTGATCGCAGGCTGATATCGGCCATGCGTAATTCCACGTAGCCCCTCCTCCTCCCATGCGCCTCCTCCTGGTGGAAGACGATCCCGTGCTGAGCCGCACCATGGCCCGGGGTCTCGAGAACGCGGGCCACCGCGTCGAGCTGGCCTGCACGGTGGAAGATGCACAGCACTGGTGGGCCGTGCAGGCCTTCGATGCCGTGCTGCTGGACCTGAACCTGCCCCATGCGGCACACGCCCGCAGCGGCCTGGGCAGCGGGCTCACCGCCCTTCGCGTCGCCCGCGCACGCGGCGACCGTACCCCCGTGCTGGTGCTCAGCGCCCGCGACAGCACCGAAGAACGCATCGCCGGGCTGGACGCCGGGGCCGATGACTACCTGGGCAAGCCCTATGAGCTCAAGGAGGTCGAAGCCCGGCTGCGCGCGCTGCTGCGCCGTGCCAGCGGCACGGCCGACCTGGTCACCGTGGGCCGGCTGGCGCTGGACCGGCAGGCACGCCGCGTGAGCATTGCCGGGCAGCCACTGGAACTGCCGGCGCGCGAATTCGACCTGCTGTGGGAGCTGATGACGCCCCCCGGCCGCGTGCTGAGCAAGGGCGACCTCTCGGCACGTCTGTCGGACGCGGGCGAGGTGCTGGGAGAGAACGCCCTGGAAGCCTCCTTCTCGCGCCTGCGGCGCAAGATCGCGGACAGCGGCGCCACCATCCGCACCCTGCGCGGTCTGGGCTATGTGCTGGAGGACGATGCCGGCAGCACCCGCTAGCAGCCAGCGCCACCCTCCCGCGCTGCGCCAGCGCATCGGGCGCCGCGTGCTGCTGTCGCTGCTCTTGATCTGGGGGCTGGGCAGCGCCGTGGTGCTGGGCGTGGGCAACCACTTCGTGGCCCAGGCTTTCGACCGGGCCCTGCTGGACGATGCCCATGCGCTGGCGGCGCTGGTGCATGGCGGCGGCCTCCATGACCGCGACGGCCAGGGAGCCAGCGGGCTGCGGCTGGAGCTGACTCCGCGCGAGGTGGATCTGCTGCGCTTCGACCAGAGCGAGACCGTGTGGTTTGCGGTGTACGGACCCGGCGGCAACTTCATCGCGGGCGACCGTGACCTGACAGCAGGCACGATCACCCCCGGCAGCACCCATGCGTTCTCGCAACTCGCGCGCGAGGGACTGGAGCTGCGCCGCGTGACCTTGCTCACCCCGGGAACGCCCTCTTTCACCGTGGTCATGGCACAGACCACGGCCGAGCGCACGCACCTGCTGCGCCGGCTGCTGGTGTATTCAGGCCTGGCCCAGCTGTGGCTGCTGGTGGTGCTGGGGTCGTGGCTGCTGCGCGGCATCGAGCGCGACCTGCGGCCGTTGACCGCACTGCAGGATGCGGTGGACCAACGCGACGCGGCCGACCTGCAGCCCCTGCCCCAGGCACTGACGCAGCGGGCGGACAGCAGCGATGTGCAGCGCCTGGGGGAAGCCCTGGATGGCCTGCTGGCGCGGGTGCAGCACAGCCTGCATGCCCAGCGCGAGTTCGCCGGCAATGTGGCGCACGAGCTGCGCACGCCGCTGGCAGGCATCCGCGCGCAGGCCGCGCACGCGCTGGCGCAGGACGACCCCGCCGTCTGGCGCAGCGAGCTCGAAGGCATCCGCGCGTCCGAACAGCGTGCCAGCCGCACGGTCGACCAGTTGCTCGCCCTGGCGCGTGCGGCCGAGGGCGGCATTGTGCTGGCGCTGCAGACCATGGACCTTTCCACCCAGGTGCGCGACGTGCTGCTGCGCTTTCTGCCGCGCGCAGACGCCCTGGGCGTGGACCTCGGTGCCGAAGGCCTGGAGCAGGCGGTGGAGGTGCGCGCGAGCGCCGCCCTCGTCGAAGGGATCCTGAACAATCTGCTGGACAACGCACTGCGCTACGGGCGCGGCCATCCACCACGCATCACCGTGGCGCTGCAGGTGCAGGACGGGCATGCCGTGCTGGGCGTGACCGACAACGGCCCCGGGGTGGATGCCGCCCTGGCCCAGCGGCTGCTGCAGCGCTGGGCACAGGGCGACCAGGGCATGCGCCTGGGCCAGGGTGCGGGGCTGGGGCTGTCCATCGTGGCGCGCTACGCGCAACTGATGGGCGGGCGGCTGGCGCTGGACCCGGCGCCGCATGGCCCGGGCCTGGTCGCCAGCGTCCGGCTGCCGCTCGCCAGGCCCACCGAGGGGCCCGAGGCTGCTGCCGCGGGTGCCGCCGGGCTGTAACCCGTCCGCTTGCACGGCACAGGGCCGTGCGGGTTACTCGAACTTCACGTTGTGCTGGCGCACGGTGGCGCCGAACGCGTCGTACTGCGTGCGGAAGAACTCGGCGAACTTCGCCGGGTTCATGCCGTAGCCCTCGAAGCCCTGCTGCACCAGCTGCGCCTGCACCTCGGGCCGCTTCAGGGTGTTCTGCAGCTCCTGCGACAGCTTGTCGGCAATGGCCTTGGGCAGCCCTGGCGGCCCGAAGAAGCCCGCCCACGGCGTGATGGTGAGCGTGCCCAGCCCGAGCTCGGCGCCCGTGGGCACATCGGGCAGCAGGCCGCTGCGCTGGGGCAGCAGCGTGGCCAGCGCGCGGATGCGCCCCTCCTTCACGAAGCCCGGCGCCAGCGTGCCGGTGGTGAACATCATGTGGATCTGCCCGCCCAGCAGGTCGGTCATGGCCTGCATGTCGCCCTTGTAGCGCGCGTTGACCACCTTGCGCTGCTCCCCCAGCAGCTGCAGCATGGCCAGTTCGGAGGCGCTGTTGCTCGATGCCGAGTTGTAGGCGCCGGGCTTGGCCGCGACCAGGGCCAGCAGCTCGCCCACACTCCTGGCCGGCAGGCTGGCCGGCACCACCAGGAACATCGAGAACTGTCCGGCCGAGCTGATGGGCGTGAAGGCCTTGAACGGATCGTAGGGCGGCGTGGGCCGCAGCGTGGGTGCCGCCACCATGGCGGTGTTGGTGCCCATCAGCAGCGTATAGCCATCCGGCCGGGCGGACGAGGTGGCCTGGGCCGCCAGCACGCCGTCGGCGCCGGGGCGGTTCTCAACGATCACCTGCTGGCCGAGCTGCTTGGACAGCCCCTCCGCGATGATGCGCGTGAGCGAATCGGCACCGCCGCCGGGGGCAAAGCCCACGATCAGGCGCAGGGGCTTGTCCGGAAAGGACTCGGCCCCGAAGGCCTGCACCGCCGGCAGCGCTGCGCCGGCCGCCAGGGTGATGAGGTGTCTGCGTTGCATGTGCGGCTCCTTTCTCAGAAGAGGTGGCGCACGCCGAACTCCCAGCCCGACGAACTGCGCCCGCCGGCCGGTGCCGCACCACCGCTGACCACGTAGCGCGCCTCGCCCTTGTTCGAGATCCGTGCCCAGGTGCCGTAGAGCGCGGTGCGCTTGGACAGGTTGTGCACGTAGCCGGCGCCGAGCTGGCGCGCGTCGTCGCCGCTGCGTGCCAGGCCCCCGGCGGTGCGCAGGCCGCTGTCGCTGCGGTCGTCCAGGATGGCATAGCTCAGGCGGATGCGGCCCACCTCGCCTGCCGGGATGTGCGCGCCGATCTCGGCCGTGTTCTTGCGCGCGGAACCGGCGGCGAGCTTCACCGCCACGCGGTTGTAGAGCACGAAGAATTTGGCAAAGCCCGCATCCCAGGTACCGCCGATGTTGGCATGCGTGTAGTTGCCGATGGCGGCGGTGCTGCTGAAGTGCGAGCGCGTGACGGCCGCCGCGATGTCGAAGGGGCCCGAGGCATAGCCCAGGCGTGCACCCGCGAAGTTGCCGTCGTCGCTGTTCGCCACGCTGGAATCGTTCTCTCCGGTACCCGCCATCGCCATGCCGTAGAGGCCGCCGAGCTTGCCCGGCAGCCAGTAGCTCACCGTGTTGCTGCCGGTGATGGCGGTGGGCAAGGGCCCGGTGCCCACGCCTGCAAAGGTGAGGTTGCCGGCCCGCGCCTCGCCGTTGGCGTTGAAGGGGTCGAAATAGATGCTGTTGTAGTGCGTGGGAATGAAGTCGCGGCCCAGGCGAACCTCGCCGAAACTGTCGTGCGACAGGCTCACATAGGACATGCGGTCGAAGGTGAGCGGCCCGGCCGTGGTCGCGCCTGTGGTCTGGTTGTTGGTGTTGCTGGCCCGGCCGGTGCCGCTGTCGGGGTTCAGGCTACCTTCTAGCCAGAAGCCCGCGCGCAGGCCGCCGCCCAGGTCCTCGGTGCCGCGAAAGCCGATGCGGCTGGTCGAGAGCCCGCCGTTGGACAGCGCCCGCACCGAGCCATTGCCCCCGCCCTTGGTGTACTGGACCCCCAGGTCCACCACGCCGAACAGGGTGACACTCGATTGCGCGTGCGCCGCGCCACAGGCCAGTGCAATGGCCGAACAGATCCACAGTGGTTTTTTCATCTTCATGGTTTTGTCTCCTGCTTCTTTCTTCTCTGGTTGAACAACTCACTCACTCGAAAATCGCGCATGGCTGCGCCACCGGGGGCGGACACGGGTCCGCACCGGTTGGCGAAAAGCCGGGGAAAAAGGGCTTAGCCGGACAGTTCGGTGCGCACCAGCACCGCACCCTTGGACAGGGGGCTCACGTTGCGCCGGTACTGCTGTAGCCAGCCGGTGTTGAACGCCGGCGCAGGCGCCTGCCAGTCGGCGCGGCGCGCCTGCAGTTCGGCGTCGGTCAGCGCGATATCGAGGCGCCGCGCATCGAGGTCGATGGTGATCATGTCGCCATCGCGCACCAGGCCGAGCGGTCCGCCCAGCGCCGCCTCGGGCGAGACCTCGGCAACGACCAGGCCCTTGCAGACCAGGCCCGAGAGGTGGCCGTCGGTCAGGATCGCGACCTGGTCGCCCAGGCCCGCACCGTCGACCGCAAAGACCACGCGCGATGCACCGCCGCCCATGGCCGGGCCGCCGCAGGCACCGGCGCCGCGCATCACCACCACCTGGCCGGGCACGATCTCACCGTTCTTGAGCGCCGCGATGGCCGCGTCCGAGGTCCAGAAGCACACGGCCGGTCCGGTGAAGCGGCGCACCTTGCGCTCCACGATGCCGGTCTTGATGAGGCCCGACTCGGGCGCCAGGTTGCCGCGCAGCAGCACGATGGCCGGCAGCGGCGCCACGGGGTCGCCGATGGGGCGGATCACCTCGGCATCGGCCACTTCGGTACCGCGCAGGTTGTCGGCTACCGTGCCACCCGTCACGGTGAGCGCGCTGGTATCGAGCAGGGGCGCGAGCTGCTTCATGAGCGCGCGGCAACCGCCCGCGGCCTCGAAGGCCTCGATGGAATGCTCGCCGATGGGCCGCACGCCAGCCAGCACCGGCGTGGTCGGGCCCAGGCTTTCGAACAGCCCGTACACGTCGACCCCGGTCTCGCCCTCGGTCGCCACGGCCTGCAGGTGCTTGGCGGTGTTGAGCGAGCCGCCGACGGACAGCACCGCGCGCACCGCATTGGCAAAGGCACCGGGGGTGAGGATGTCGCGGGGCTTGAGGTCATCGAGCACCATCTGCACGATGCGTGCGCCGGCCGCGCGCACGTCGGCCATCATCTTGGCGCTCAGCGCCGCCACCGGCGCGCTGCCTGGCAGGGCCAGTCCGAGCGCCTCGCACACGATGTGCATGGAGTTGGCCGTGCCCAGGCCCGAGCACACGCCTGGCCCGCGGATCGCCTCGCGGCTCATGCCCACGAGTTCTTCCACCGGCAGGTGGCCGGTGACCGCGTGCATGGCCCCGATGAACACCTCCTCGATGTCCATGTGCTTGCCGCGGTACTCGCCGCTGGGCTGGTAGCCGCAGGGCACGAGCAAGGTGGGAATGTTCAGCCGCGCCGCCGCCATGAGCTGGCCCGGCACGGTCTTGTCGCACGACGTGAGGCAGACCATGCCGTCGAGCTGCGCGCCCTCGACCGCGACCTCGATGTCGTTGGTCACCAGGTCGCGCGCGCCGAGCATGTAGGCGCCGCGCGCGCCCGCGCCGGTGATGAAGTCGCTGGGCGCCGCCGTGCGGATCTCGAAGGGCACGCCGCCCGCTGCGCGGATGGCGGTCTTGATCTCCGCCGCCACCTGGTCCAGGTGGCTGAAGCAGGCGGCCAGCTCCGAGGAGCTGTTGACGATGGCGATCTTGGGCTTCTCGCAATCCTCTTCGGGGATGCCAAGCGCTCGCCAATGCGCGTTGCGCACCGACCAGAGGTAGGAGCCGCGCGGGAAGTTGCTGCGCAGGGGGCGGGTCATGGGTGGTCTCCGGTGGGATTTTTCTTGGTGATCTCGACCACGCCGCGGTCGGCGTCCACGCACACCCAGTCGCCGGTCTCTATGCAGGCCAATGGGTCGCGGTCGAAGTCGGTCATGGCCGGCGAGTGCGTGACCACGGCGCCCAGCGCCATCTTGGTCGTCATCTCGTTGAACAGAAAGGCGGCGGGCGCCACGTTCATGAGCCGTGTCATGTGGAACATGGCCGACCAGCCCGACGAGCCCTTCGCGCCTGGAAACACCAGCACCTTGCCTGCGAAGCTCTGCCCGCGCAGTTCATGCCGGGTCTCGATGACGGTGCCGGTGCGCGGGTCGATCCCGCCCCAGCCCGAGATGCGGTCGCGCGTGACCAGGGCCTCGCCCTCGGCCACGCCGCCCACCACCTTGCGGCCGCGGATCACCAGGGTGTGTTCGATCACGGTGCTGCTCATGCCTGGCCTCCGTTCCAGCGGCCGGTGCAGGCCGCATCGATGCATTCGGCCGTGCTGCCGAACCAGGCCTGCACGCCGAGGATGGCGGGCAGGTAGTGCGCCTGCTTGGCCGAGTCGAGTGCCACGGTTTTGGTGCCCTTGGGCACGGCACGGCTCATGGCCGAGCAGCTGTCGGTCATGAGGATGCCGCCCGCGTCCTCGATGATCTTCGTGTACCCATTGCGGTCGGCCAGCGACTTGATGGCGCGCGGCGTGAAGATCCACAGCTCGCAGTCGGGGTGGATCTTGCGGCCTTCGATGAGCTGCGCGGCCTCCCAGATCTGCTCGATGGTGTAGTGGGGGCAGCCCAGCATCACGTACTGCACCTCGGCATCCTTGCCGGTGGCGTTGATCTTTTCGTAGGTGGCACGGCGTTCGGCCTCGCCGTAGCGCAGCACCTGCACCGGCTTGCGGCCGCCCAGGGCCTGCTCCAGCGTCAGCGCCTCGGGCGTGACGCCGACGATGTGGTACATCTCCACGCCGCCTGAAGACGACGCCGCTGCACCGAAGTGCTTGAGCCGCGGCAGGTTGGGTACCCTGCCGATGCCGCCCTTGCGGTGCACCACGGGCACGCGCTCCTGCACGTGCTCGCCCATGAAGTAGCCGAGCAGGCCCCAGTCCTGCACCGATTCGACCTCGACGTCGAGCTCCACCACGTGCGTGGCATGGCGGTTCTCGTCCAGGTGGTAGCCCCAGTAGGGAATGCGCCCCGTGAGCATGGCCGCGCCAGTGCTCTCGCGGCCTTCGGTGTTGGTGCGCGCGCCCAGCACCGAGTTGCAGTACACCACCGCCGACGACTCCATCCACGCGCAGTGCTCGCCGCGCGTCGGGATGTTGCCCACCTGGTAGGGGGTGCAGGTGTTCATGATCTGCGCGCCCAGGCCGGCCGCGTGGCGCTCGCTCTGGTGGTAGAAGTTCACGACCGCCTCGCTCACGCCCATGCGTTCGGGCTGGCCGGGGTCAAAGCCGAGCTGCAGGTGGCTGGTGAAGACCTTGAACTTGGGGATCTTCACGGTCTCCTGGCTGTCCAGGCTGAATTCGGAGAACACGGCGTCCATGCCGCCGCCCTTGGCGAGCGCGAAATCGCGCTGGAAGGGTGTGGTCGAGGTGATGCTGGCGCAGACGTTGCGCGTCTCCACCAGCCGCTCGGCCCCCAGGGCTTCGCCATAGCGCACCAGCAGGTCCATCGCCTTCTGCAAGGCCGGCCCGTCGCGGCCGTCCAGCATGGCTTGTTCTTCATCGCTCAGGTACATGGCCTGTTGTCTCCGTTTTTCTGTTCGTGGGGAAGAGACCCCGCCGGGCCGCTAGCCCGGTGAGGGTGACGGCACATGGCCGCCGATGTCGCGCGCAATGGAGAGCGCGATGTCGTGCAGGCGCGGTGCCAGTTCGTTGCGCAGGCGTTCTTCGGTAAAGACGAAGCCCGCTCCGCCGCCGTTGAGCGCCATCACCTCGCCGTCGGGCCCGATCAGGGGCACCGATACCGAATTGATCTCGCGGTGAAATTCACCCAGCGAGAGGCAGTAGCCCAGGCGCCGGGCTTCGCCGATGGCGCGGTTCATGCCAGGGGCAATGCTGTCCCACTCGGGGCCGCGCAGCAGGCGCATGGAATCGACCAGTTGGTTGCGCGGCCCCTCGGGCAGGGCCGACAGGTAGGCCCGGCCCAGGGCCGAGTTGGCCAGTGGCGCGCGCGAGCCCACGTCCAGCCGCGCCGACAGCATCGACGAGCGCGGGCGGCAGGCCTCGATCAGCACCATCTCCATGCCGTCGCGTATCGCCAGGTAGACCGAGGCACCCACCTCCTCCGCCATGGCCTGCATGCTGGGCCGTGCCGCGGCGCGCACGTCCAGGCTGCCCAGGAACACGCGCGACAGCGACACCACGCCCGGCCCGAGCATGAAGCGGTCGGCCGCCTGCGCAGGCTTGAGCATGCCCAGCGAGAGCAGCGTGGCGACCAGCCGGTTCACCGTGGGCCGGGGGATGCCGGTCATGCGTGCGATGTCGGCATGGCCGAGCACCGGGCGGTCCTCGCTGAAGCAGCGCAGCACCGAGATGCCGCGCTCCAGCGCGCTCACGGTGTCGGAGCGGTCACCACGCGCGTCGGCGGATTCGGCGGAAGAAAAGGAGGCGTCGTTTTTGTCAGTGGACATGGAGGAACCCTTTGCAAGACTCTGCACTGTAGAGGCTGGCGAAAGAGAATCGGTCAGGTGCACGGCAAATCACTCACGCACTGGCTTCGGCCGCCACGGGCGCCTGAAGGTCGTGCACGCCCTGCCCGGCACCGGGGCGCAGGTACACGCCCTGCGCCAGCAGCGCGGACTGCAGCGCCGCCACGTCCACGGCCCGCGGCTGTATGCCGCCCAGCGATGCCAGCGCAGCGGCCACGCCGGCCGCCTGGCCGGTGATCCAGCACTGCGGAATCTCGCGCATGAAACCATGCGAATTGCGGTCGCACGAGATGTGGCGCCCGCAGGCCAGCAGGCCGTCGAGCTGCTGCGGCACCAGCGCGCCGTAGGGGATGGAGATGTTCGGGAACTTGGGCGACACCGCGGGCGTGACGCCGATCTCGTCAGGCAGCGCCACGCCATCGGGCCACTGGCTGCGCAGCACCGCGCCCACGCCGGTCAGGCGCCGCGCATGGCGCACGCCGATCTGCGGTGCGCTGAGCATCAGGAAGGCGTCCTCGAAGCCGGGCGCATGGGCGCGGAAGTAGTCGAGGTGCGCCGCCATGGCACGGTGCGAGCGCACCTCCACGGCGGTGAGGTCGTCCACGTCCAGGGCCGAGTAGCCCGACTGGCGCGGCCCCATGAACAGCGCCACGTCGTTGCGCCAGGAGACGAAGGGCCGCTCGAACAGGCCGAGCTGTTCGCGCCCCCCCGCCATGAAGGCCGAGAAGGCCTCGGGCTGGCCGGCCTTGAACGCGATCCAGCGGTTCATGTCCACACCGCCGAACAGCCAGGAGGTGTTCATGCAGTGGTGCACGTCGGCCTCTTCGATGTCGTTCACATAGGCCGCGCCGGCACGGGCGAACAGGTCGCCGTCGCCGGTGGCATCGACCACCACGTCGGCCATGATGGCCATGCGGCCTTCCTTGCTCTCGAACACCACGCCCTTGACGGCGCCGTCCTGCACGATGGGGATGGCGGCCCACGAGTGGTAGATGAGCTTGACCCTGCGCTCCAGCACGATCTCCTGGCTCAGCAGCTTCAGGCGCTCGGGGTCGACCGTGGGCGACCAGGTGACCACGCCGTGGTAGGCGGCCGTGCGCTGCGACCAGTGCGCGGCCTTGTCCGCATCCTGCGAGCCCCAGTCCTCGCGCACCGGGCCGGCAATGGCGTCGGCCGGCAGGCGGTCGAACAGCTCCTCGGCGAAGCCGCGGATCACGAGCTGGCCCTCCCAGTCGGTCATGCGGTCGATCCAGATCACCAGGCCGCCGGTGGACAGACCACCCAGGTGGTTGTAGCGCTCGAGCAGCGCCACATCGGCACCGGCCCGCGCAGCCGCAGCGGCCGCCGCGGTGCCCGAGGGCCCGCCACCGACCACCAGCACGCCGCAGCGGTGGTAGACCGGAATGTTCTTGCCGGGCTCGGCCCAGCTGCCATGGTCAGGCCGCTTCGTGCGGCTGTCGCGGTCGAAGATGTCGGAGGTCAGGATGCGCTCGTCGGTACGGACGACTGTTTTCATGGATAACTGCCTTGGGTGGTCGATTTCGTTGAATTATGATTTTATCTTCCATTTTGTCAAAATAAAAAGCCGTATTTTCAGGGTTTTCCCTGGCTTATATGGACTTTTTATGATTTCAAAGACCAAAATACAAACAACAACCAAGGAGACATCGATGAAGCGACTTCACGGCACCCGCCGTGCCTTCGGCCTGGCCGCGGGCGCAGCGGCCTTCTGGGGCCTTGCGCCGCTGGCCCGGGCACAGGACTTTCCGGCACGCGGCGGCAAGCCCATCCGCATCGTGGTGGGCTTCACCGCGGGCGGGGGTACCGATGCGCAGGCGCGCATCGTGGCGCAGAAGCTGGGCGAGGTGCTGGGCACCAGCGTGATCGTCGACAACCGGCCCGGTGCCAGCACCATGCTGGCCGCCAGCGAGGTGGCGCGTGCCCCGGCCGACGGCTATACCCTGCTGTATGCGCCCTCTTCGACCATGGCGCAGAATCCGCACACCTTCACCCAGGTCCCCTACGACCCGTTCAAGGATTTCACGGCCATCTCGATGGGCGGGCGCGGGCCGCTGGTGCTGTCGCTGAGCACCAGCGTGCCGGTGAACAACGTGAAGGAACTGGTCGCCTACGTGAAGGCCAACCCCGGAAAGGTCAGCTATGCATCGTTTGGCGCGGGCACCTCGTCGCACATCTACGGCGAGGCCTTCGTGAAGAAGACCGGCATCGATGCGGTGCACATCCCCTACAAGGGCGGCTCGGACGCGGCCAAGGACCTGATCGGCGGGCGTGTGCAGTACATGTTCGACTCGGCCTCGTCAGCGATCATCACGGCGGGCACGGGCAAGGTGAAGATCCTGGCCGTGGCGGCCAATGCGCGCATCTCCGCGCTGCCTGAGGTGCCCACCTTCGCCGAGCAGGGCTATGCCGGGCTCGACCTGCCCAGCTGGCTGGGCTTCTACGGGCCGGCGCGCATGCCGCAGCCCGTGGTCGACAGGCTCAACACCGCGCTGGCCCAGGTGCTGGCCATGCCGCAGGTGCGCGACTTCTACCGCAACGGCGGCTACGAGGCCGGCAGCACCACGCCACAGGAATTTGCGAGCATCACCCGCACCACCTACGAGCAATGGGGCGCGATGGTGCAGCAGGTCGGGTTGGCCAAGCAATGAGCGGCATGCCACTCCACCTGTGCCGCCGGCGCTTTGCCACCGGGTTGGCGCTGGGCGCGCTCGGCACGACACTGGCACCGCTGGGCGCGCTGGGCGCCGAGCCCTTTCCCGCCAAGGGCCGCACCATCCGCATCGTGCTTGGCCTGGCGGCGGGCGGCGCCTCGGACGCACAGGCCCGCTTTGTCGCCACCAAGCTCGGCGAGGTGCTGCAGACACCGGTGATCGTGGAAAACCGGCCGGGCGCGAGCTTCATCCTGGCGACCGAGGAGGTGATCCGCGCCGCACCCGACGGCTACACCATGATGTATGCGCCCTCCTCCGTGGTGGCGCAGAACCCGCAGACGCTGGCCAACGTGCGCTACGACCCGTTCAAGGACCTCACGCCCATATCACTGGGCGCACGCGGCCCGCTGGTGCTGACCGTGCATGCGAGCGTGCCCGCACGCACGGTGCGCGAGCTGGTCGACTACATCAAGGCCAACCCGGGCAAGATCGGCTATGCCTCCTTCGGCACTGGCACCTCCTCGCACATCTACGGCGAGGCCTTCGTGCGCCAGGCGGGGCTGGATGCAGTGCACGTGCCCTACAAGGGCGGTGCCGACGCAGCCAAGGACTTCCTTGCGGGGCGCGTGCAGTTCTACTTCGACGCGGCGCCCAATGCCATCCAGAACACCGCCACCGGCAAGGTGCGCATGCTGGCCGTGGCCGCCCCCCAACGCAGCCCCCTGCTGCCCGACGTGCCCACCATGGGCGAACAGGGCGTGAGCGGCATCGACATGGCGAGCTGGCTCGGCTTCTACGGGCCGGCCCGCATGCCCGCACCGGTGCTCGAGCGGCTCAACGCCGCGCTGGCCCAGGTGCTGGCCATGCCGGCCACGCGCGACTTCTTCCGCCAGGGCGCCTACGAGGCCGAGTCGTCGAGCCCGGCCGCGCTGGCGGCGCTCACGCGCACCACCTACGACCAGTGGGGGGAGACCATCCGCAAGCTCGGTCTCACCAAGCAGTAGCAGGTGCCTGCCGGGGCCTGCCGAGGCCCGGCCCCCGCCACTACCAATGACCGTAGTGCTCGACGATGCCGCGCCACAAGGCCAGCAACTCGGCACGGGCCACCCGGTCACCCGCCGTCTTCCAGACCGCAGCCTGCACCAGGACCAGCCCCAGGGCCGGGTCCACGAAGATCACCTGGCCACGCACGCCGATGAATGCAAACCGCCGCTGCTCGCCAGGAAACACCCAGACCTGGTAGCCATAGCCGAAGTAGGAGCTGGCGATGAACGGCTGTGCATGCGGCGCGGCCGCCCCGGTGGCGCGTTGCAGCCAGGCGGCCGGCACGATCTGCCGGCCGTTGGCGCGCCCGCCGTTGGCCGCCAGCATGCCCAGCCGGCCAAAGTCGCGCAGCCTGGCATGCAGGAAGGCGAAGGTCGCTTCCTGGCCGGCCGCGTCGATGAGGTAGCTGGCATCGTCCTCCGCCCCCATGGGCTGCCAGATGCGCGTGCCCAGGTAGTCGGCCACCGGCATGCCGGTGGCGCCCCGCAGCACCAGGCCCAGCACCTGGGTGTCGGCCGAGGAGTAATAGAACATGCGGCCGGCTGGCGCGCGCCGCTCGGCGTACGGCAGCAGCGCGGCTGCCGCACCGGCAGACTGCTGCTCGATGGTGTCACGGATCAGCGCGGCCAGGTCGTCCCGGCCATCGTACTGTTCCGCGAAGCCCACGCCCGAGGACATCTGCAGCAGGTCCTTGATGGACGTCTCGCCATACGGATGGCCCGCCAGGGCCGGGACATACTGCCGGGCCAGGTCGTCGATCGAACCGATCCGCCCTTCTTCCACCGCAATGCCCACCAGCAGCCCGACGATGGACTTGGCCATCGACGCCGACAGGAAGCGCGTGGTTTCCGAGCGCCCGTACTGGTAGCGCTCCAGCACCACCGTGCCATCCTTGATGACCAGCAGGCCCGTTACCCGCTGGCGTGCCAGGTAGTCCTCGACGCCCAGGCGCCGGCCCTCGTGCAGGTAGGTGAACGCCTGCGGCGTCTCGGCGCGTGCAAGCACCGAGGCAGACACCCCTTTTCGCACGGTGCGGTGGGGCAGCAGCTTTTCCAGCCCGCCGCTGAAGGAGTCCACCAGGTTCTCCGGCCGCTCCGTGCCGACCAGGTGCTGCACCTGGGGCCCGCTGGCGCCGCGGGGGTAGCCCTTGGGGCCGCCCAGCAGCACCTCGTCGGGTGCAGCCTGCGCACACACCGCCCCACCGAAGGAGAGCCACAGGGCGATGATCGTCGACAGGTACGGGGGGCGGGGCATCGCAACTCCTGGGTGGTCCCGCATGCATTGTGCGCGAGCCAGGGTGTACAGCGGCCAGGCGGGGAGGCCCGCCAAGTGACTGGTGGAAAGGGAAGCTATGCAATTGATAGCTACAACCCGTTATCTGGTGCCCCGAGCCGGGGTCGAACCGGCACGCCCCTTTTCAGGAAAGCGGCGGATTTTAAGTCCGCAGTGTCTACCAATTTCACCATCGGGGCGCCGGCTGACAGCGGGGTGCGTACGCGGTACGGACCTGCGCTGCAGCGTAGCGTGGGCCGTGCGGGTGTGCAATGCCCTGTCGCATCCGGTCACAAAGCCGTCCCTCACGGGTGCGCATTGCAACGCCAAGAAAAAAGGGAAGCCTAAGCTTCCCTTTTTGAATCTGGAGCGGGAAAAGAGTCTCGAACTCTCGACCTCAACCTTGGCAAGGTTGCGCTCTACCAACTGAGCTATTCCCGCATTTCACTGAACCGCTGTCGTTACCGTCAGTCTGCATCAGCAAGACTCAAATTATAGCGCCATTTTTTGGGCTTGCAAACTTCGGCACCAAAATTTTTTGCATTCGACCTGTGCAGGCCTGCCCGGAGCCTCGCTCCCGGTGCAGGCCGCAGGTCGGCAGCCTGCCCGATCCGCCCTGCACCGCACGGAAAAAAGCCCGTATGGAGGCGGGCTTGAACTCGTGGTCATCACGAGGGAGGAAGCCGCTGGTGCTGCGGCGCTTCCATGCTACTACGGAACCGGGGCGCGGTGTAGGCAATGCGCCCCCGGCCGGATCGCCAGGCCGGCGAGGGGTCCCGCTTAGACCCATTCCGAGGAAGCAAAGGTGAAAACCTGCGTTCCACCACCGCGCTCCAGGGGCAACCGATCGCCATGGGCCGGCATGCGCGCTCACGGACGATTCGGTCATAAGCATCTGGTTGCACGGCGCCCCGCCCCTCGCAGATGATGCGGCGCACTTGCGTGCCCTTGCACTCCGTGTGCAGCGGCGCATTCCCGACATCGAACGTCCCCTCTTCCCCAGGAATCCAACTTGTTGAAACGCCGTACCTTGCTGGCCAGTGGCGCCGCAGCCGCCGCAACTCCACTGGCAGTGCCAAATGCATTTGCGCAAAAGAAGAAGGACAGCCTCGTTATCGGCCTGACCTTGGAGCCGACGGGGCTGGACCCCACCGCCAAGGCGGGCGCGGAGATCGCCGAAGTGGTGCTCTACAACATCTTCGAGACACTCACCAAGATCCAGTCCGACGGCAGCGTCAAGCCCCTGCTGGCCGAGAGCTGGGAGGTGTCGCCCGATCTGAAGACCACCACCTTCAGGCTGCGCAAGGGCATCAGGTTCCACAATGGAGAGCCCTTTAATGCGCAGGCCGTGAAGTTCTCGTTCGACCGCGCGGGCGGCGAGAAGAGCACCAACAAGGACCGGCGCCTCTTCAGCGGCCTCACGACGCGCGTGGTCGACGAGCACACCGTGGTCGTGCTCAACAAGGACATCGAGCCCGACCTGCTGTTCCTGCTGGGGCAGGCCACGGCCATCATCGTCGAACCCAAGACCGCAGACACCAACGAAACCAGGCCCGTGGGCACGGGCCCCTACCAGTTGGGTGCCTGGAACAAGGGCTCGCTGATCGCGCTGACCAAATGGGCGGGCTGGCGCGATGCCAACGCAGTGCAGATCCCGCGCGTGACCTTCCGCTTCATCTCCGAGCCTGCCGCGCAGACCACCTCCCTGCTGGCGGGTGACGTGGACCTGTTTCCGCACGCCTCCGTGTCGCGCACCCTGCCGCAGTTCGAGCGGGACAAGCGCTTCCAGGTGGTCTTCAATGCCTCGCGCGGCAAGACCATCCTGGCCCTCAACAACGCCAGGAAACCGCTGGACGATGTCCGCGTGCGCCGGGCCATTGCATCGGCCATCGACCGCAAGGCCGTCATCTCCGCTGCCGTGGATGGCCGTGGCGTACCGATCGGAAGCCACTATGTGCCCGGCGCGCCCGGCTACGTGGACACCACGGGCGTGAACCCCTTCGACATCGAGAAGGCCAAGCGCCTGCTGGCGGAAGCCGGCGTCAAGACGCCGCTGGAACTGAGCTTCGTGCTACCCCCACCGCCCTACGCGCGCCAGGGCGGCGAGCTGATCGCGGCCCAGCTCGCCAAGATCGGGATCATCGCCAAGATCCAGAACGTCGAGTGGGCCCAGTGGATCAGCGGAACCTATGGCCAGAAGAACTACGACCTCACCCTGATCCTGCATGTCGAGCCCTTCGACCTGGTGAACTACACCAAGCCCGAGTACTACTGGGGCTACCAGTCGGCCAAGTTCAACGAGATCTTCGAGAAGACGAAGAACAGCCTGCGCACGGCGGACCGCCAGCGCTACCTGGGCGACGCCCAGCGGCTGCTGGCCGAGGACGCGGTGCACACCTACCTCTACCAGCCGCAGTTCATCACCGTGGCGGCGCGCAACCTGCGCGGGCTGTGGAAGGACGCGCCGATCTTTGCCAACGATCTCTCGGCGCTGTCCTGGGGCTGAGGGGCCGCCAGCCCGCGTGCTCACCACCATCGCACCGGCTTGCGGCAGGTGCGGTGCTCGCCCTGCGGCGAAGCCCTGCCCTGCACTGCCCGCGCAGGTCAGGCCTGCGTGCGCCCACTGAGGACCCAGAACCTCAAGGACACATGGATCTCCAGCGCGCGCAGCGCGTTGCCCCAGTGTCCGGCCAGTCCTTCCGCGGTCGCCAGCCTCTGCCGGATGGTGTTCACATGGATGCCCAGTCGATCGGCTGCGGCCTTGGCGTTCTGGTTGCAATCAAAGTAGGCCAGCAGCGTGGCCACCAGCTCCGAGCCCCGCTTTTCGTCATAGGCGACGAGGGCGCCGATGGTGCTCTGGAGATAGGCATGCAGGCTGGCCTGGTCATGCGTCTCGAACAGCGTGGAGTACAGCGCCATCTCGTTCTGGCCGATGATCACTCCGCGCATGCCCACGCGGGCCATCACCGGAAGCGCACGGCGCAGCGACGAGTGGAGTGCGGGGATCTCCGAAGGCTGCGCGATGGGGCGAGAGACCACGCCGAGGAAGCCCGCCCCGAAATGCTGCCGGGCCGCGCTGTCGATGGTGCGCCGGACATCGTCCGCGCGGGTCGTGGCACACAGCACGGTCAGCACGCCATCGATTTCATCGAAGAGGATGTGCGGCAGCACCTGCGCGGAGCGCAGCCACCGTGCCAGGTACCCGGTCTCGGGGGCGCGTGTTTCCAGCAACAACAGGGACGTGGGCCGCGACAGGTCCACCCCGAACCGCCCGGCACGGTCGCCGAGCAGGTGAAGGTCGTCCTGGCGGGGTGACAGCAGGCTGCGCAGCAGGCTGGACAGATCACGGCTTTGCGAGGCCTCGGCGCGCTCTCGCGACAGCAGCACGATGCCCACGATGCTCGCGCATCGCTCATACGTGCGTATCGCCACTTCATCCAGCGCCGCCCCGCTGAACAGCAGCATCGTTCCGAGTACATCGTTGCCACCGATCACCGTGATGAGGCGGCAGGTCTCGCCCAGCGCTTCGTAGGCCACCACCGAGCGACCGATGCGGCGGCTGTCACCCAGCGCACGTGACAGAGCGTCGCTGTGCTCTCCATGGGGTCGGTACGCACCGGCACCCTGGCCCTGGTAGCCCTCGGCTGCGCCCCGACCGATGGTCTGACCGACCTCGTCGAGCACCAGCACCTCGCCCTCCATGATCTGCGCGACCGACTGGCAGATGGTGGCCAGCGTGGCGCCCTTGGCCAGCAGCGTGGTCATCTGGTCATGCGCCTCGGCCGCAGCCTGCACGCTCAGGGCATGTCGCTCCAGTTGCGCATGGGCCATCTCGGCACTGCGCAGCGCCGCATGGGTCTGCTCGAACGCCATGGCGTTCTTGATGGCCACCGCCGCATGCGTTGCCAGGGTGCTGAGGATGGAGATGTTGTGCGCGGTGTGCGTCCGGTGGTACCGGTCGGCCACGAAAAGCAGGCCGATGACCTCGTCCTCCCACAGCAGCGGCACCCCGACCACCGCGGCAATGCCCTCCTCCCGAAACGTCACGTCCAGCTGCGGGTCGTGGGGGAAGCGGGTGTCATGCAGGTAGTCGGCGGTGGTGAAGGGCAGCCGGGTCTGGACCACCACACTCACGATACCCAGGTCGCGCCCCGCCAGCATCTCACCGGTGCCGCGCGACAACGCGCCATCGGCCGTCAGCACGTGAAAGGCGTCCAGGCCCGCGTCGTAGGCCGACAGCCAAGCCACCTGCGACCCCAGGAGCCGGCGGGCACGCGACACCACCGTGGCCAGCAGCTCGGGCAGGTCCAGGCGGCTGGAGAGGTCGCGCGCGGACTCGATGACGGCCAGCATCCCGCTCTCGCGCTGGTGCTGCACGTCCAGGCGGTTGCGAATGGCCATCGCCATGCGCACCAGCTCCAGAAGGTCTGGCTTGCGGGCCGTTGCGTCGGGAAGCGACTCCACGCGCGCCAGGCAGGCCGCAAGCTCCTCGGAGGAGCCGGCGCGGTGCAGCAGCTGGATCAGCTCCTCACTGATGCGCTCGCTCGCATCGGTCTCGACAAGGTCTGCGGCACGGGTCATGCGCGGGTTCTCCAACGGGCTGGACAAAAGCGTGTGGCGCGCACCGATTGGCGCCAGCAAGCCTTGAGTGTGGGCCCTCGGCGAACCACCCGCAGCGCTTTTTCATGGCGATCGCGGGTTTCTACCAAGTGGTTCGCGCACATTCGCCCCCTGCCGTGAATGTGCGCAACCCACATAGATATCTCCCCCGCATTCCAGGACAGTTCGGTCACCAGGCGGACAACACCAGCCCGTCCCCACCAACCACTTCGCCGCAGCCAGCAGGCGCTGGGCGGCAATCACCGCAATGCAACCGCTTCCTGTCCTATGAGCATCCTGAATTCTCTGGTCCCGACACCGGGCCTGCGCGTACTGGTGACCGCCGGCGCCAGCGGCATCGGGGCAGCCGTCGCCCGCGCTTTCAGCGAAGCCGGCGCGCATGTACACATCTGCGACATTGATCGCTCCGCCATCGACCGGCTGGTCACGGACATGCCAGGCATCACCGCCAGCGTCGCCGATGCATCGGTCGAACGCGATGTGGACCTGGTCTTCGAGGACATGCTGGGCAGCATGGGCGGGCTGGACGTGCTGGTCAACAACGCAGGCATCGCCGGCCCCACGGGTCCCATCGAAGACCTCAGCGCCCACCAGTGGGAGCGCACGGTGGACGTGAACCTGAACAGCCAGTTCCTCTTCGCGCGGCGCGCCGTGCCGCTGCTGCGCAAGTCCACCCACAGCCCCGGCATCGTCGCCATGAGCTCGGTGGCAGGACGCCTGGGCTATGCCCTGCGCACGCCCTATGCCTCGACCAAGTGGGCCGTGGTGGGCCTGATGAAGTCGCTGGCCATCGAGCTCGGCCCTGCGGGGGTGCGCGTCAACGCCATCTTGCCCGGCACCGTCGAGGGCGAGCGCATGGAGGGGGTGATTGCAGCCAGAGCCTCCAGCGCCGGGATCAGCGTGGATGCGATGCGCGAGGAATACCTGCGCAAGATTTCGCTGCGCCGCATGGTCACACCGCAGGACGTGGCGGCCACCGCCCTGTTCCTGAGCTCGCCTGCGGCCCGCAACATCACCGGCCAGGCGATCAGCGTGGACGGAAATCTCGAGTACCTGTAAGGCACCTGCTGCCGGTACGCCCATATCAACAAAAGGAGACCGTATGAAGATGATCAACCACACCCTCGGCGCTGCCGCCATTGCCGCGGCCGGCGTGTTGGCCAGCGGCACCGCATCCGCACAGAACGTCAAGATCGGCGTGATCGAGACGCTCTCGGGTCCGCAGGCAGCTTCGGGCCTGATGTACCGGACGGCGGCCCGCTATGCCGTGGACCGCATCAATGCCCTGGGCGGCTGGAACGGCCAGCCCGTCCAGCTGGTGGAGTACGACAACCAGGGCGGCCCCACCGGAGCAGCCGACAAGCTCAAGACCGCGATTTCCGATGGCGTGCACCTCATCGTGCAGGGGGCCTCGTCCGCCGTGGGCGGGCAGCTCACCGAGGACGTGCGCAAGCACAACCTGCGCAACCCGGGCAAGGAGATCGTCTACCTGAACGTCGGGGCCGAGGCGCTCGAGCTCACCGGAGAGAAGTGCCACTTCCACCATTTCCGGTTCAGCGGCAACGCCCAGGTGCGCACCAAGGCACTCGTGCAGGCGATGAAGTCGGCAGGCGCCCTGGGCAGCCGTGTCTATGCGATCAACCAGAACTACTCCTGGGGCCAGGACATGGAAAAGGCCACGGTAGACAACGCAGCGCCGGGCGGCTACGAAGTGGTCGAGAAAACACTGCACGACGTCAACCGCATCCAGGACTTTGCCCCCTATGTGGCCAAGATCGGGGCGGCCAAGGCCGACACCGTGATCACGGGCAACTGGTCCAACGACCTGCTGCTGTTGATGAAGGCCACGCGCGCCGCCGGCCTCAAGACACGCTTTGGCACCATCTTCCTGGACCAGCCAGGCAACATCGCCAATGCCGGGGACCTGGCCGTCGGCCACTTCATCGCGCACACCTTCAATGCCGAGGCCGGCGGGGCCGAGGGTGAGAAGTTCGTCAACGACTACCGCACCAGGACCGGCAGCGCGCCTGTAGCCACCGACCCGCAGACCGTGTTCGGTCTGCTGATGGTGGGCGATGCCCTGGGCCGCGTAAAGCCCGAAGGTGGCAAGTTCAACGTGAACGCCTTCGCTCGCGCACTGGAGACCACGAAGATCTCGACACCGAACGGCGAGATCAGCATGCGTGCGGACGACCACCAGGCCCTGCTGCCTCTGGTCGTTTCCACGGTCTCCAAGGAGGCCCGCTACAAGGTGGACAACACCGACATGGGCTTCAAGCCGGTGAAGCTATTCTCGGCCCGGGAAGCGGCTACGCCGGCCCAGGCCAGCTGCAAGATGCAACGCCCCTCCTGATAGGCCGGCGCCCCGCGCGGGGCGCCACGTCTCCCCTCGCTGTTTGCGTCCCACGAGATCCCGGCGGCCCCACGGCCCGCCGCGGTTTGTCGCTCGTCTGCCTTTTTCCTCGCGAACCACACACTCCTATGGACACCCTCATCGTTTCGTTGCTGAACGGAACCATCTACGGCCTGCTGCTGTTCATGGTCTCTGCCGGCCTCACGCTCATCTTCGGGATGATGGGCGTGCTCAACTTCGCGCACGCATCGTTCTACATGCTGGGTGCGTACTTTGCCTACGCCCTCACCGATGTACTGGGCTTCGCCCTGGCCCTGGTTGCAGCCACCGTACTGGTCGGACTGGTGGGCGTGGGGGTGGAGAAGTACTTTCTGCGCCGTGTGCACCACCACGGCCATGCCCATGAGCTGCTGCTCACTTTCGGCCTGTCCTTCATCATTGCCGAGCTGATCAAGCTGTTCTTCGGCAATTTCCCGGTCAACTACCGCCTTCCCCACGGGCTGGACTTCGCGGCGTTCTCCATCGGCGCGGCCAGCTATCCCGCCTACCGGGTGTTCATGGGGGCGGTGGCGGTGGCCATGTTCGTGGTGATCTACCTGCTGCTCACGTGCACCCGGGTGGGCATCGTCGTGCGCTCGGCCATCTACCGGCCGCGCATGGCCGAAGCGCTGGGGCACAACGTTCCCCTGGTGTTCATGGGTGTGTTCGGCGTGGGGGCGGCCCTGGCCGGCCTGGCCGGCGCGGTGGCTGGCGCCTTCTACACCACCAATCCCAACATGGCCCTGGAGCTGGGTGTGATGGTCTTCGTGGTGGTGGTGGTGGGCGGCCTGGGCTCGCTCGAGGGCGCCATGCTGGCCTCGCTCCTCATCGGCGTCATCACCTCGCTCGCGGTGGCCGTCGATGCCAGCCTGGCCGACCTGCTGGCGGTGTTCGGCGCCCGCGGCTGGGCCGAGGGCATGGGCGGGCTGCTCACGCTCAAGCTCTCCAGCCTTGCCGCCACCCTGCCCTTCGCACTCATGCTGCTGGTGCTGCTGGTGCGCCCCTCCGGTCTCCTGGGTGAAAAGGCCTGATGCCATGACCACACGCCATCTCCTGCTTGGCAGCCTGTGCCTGGGCGCCGCCATCCTGGCGGGCCTGCCCTACCTGCTGTCCGCGGGCCTGCTCAACGCAGCCATCCAGATGCTGATCGCGGCGCTGTTCGCCTCGGCCTACAACGTGGTGTGCGGCCAGGCCGGCATGCTGTCGTTCGGCCACGCGGCCTACTTCGGCGTGGGTGCTTTCGCCACGGTCCACGCCATGAACGCCGTCGGGGGCGCCGGCATTGTCCCGACCCCGCTGCTGCCGCTGGCCGGCGCACTGGGGGGGCTGGCGGTGGGCGTGATCGCGGGCTGGTTCTCCACCCAGCGCACGGGCACCTACTTCGCCATGATCACCCTGGCGATCGCAGAGCTGCTGCACTCCATCGCCCCGCACATCAAGGGTGTCTTCGGCGGCGAGGCCGGCGTTTCCAGCATGCGCATGCCCTCCTTGGGTCTCAGCTTCGGCTCCACCGCCGAGGTCTACTACCTGACGCTGGCCTGGGTGCTGCTCTCCCTGCTGCTGCTCTACCTGTACACCCGCACCCCCGTGGGCCGGCTGGCCCTGGGCCTGCGCGAGAACCGCCACCGGCTGGCCTTCCTGGGCTACGACGTGCACCGGCTCAGCGTTCTGGTGTTCACGGTGTCGGCCATGTTCTCGGGCATCGCGGGCGGCCTGCAGGTCATCAACAACGAAGCAGCGAACTACGTGCTGTTCGAGAGCACGCTCTCGGCGGCGGCCGTGCTCAACACCTATATCGGTGGCGTGGGCACCTTCCTCGGGCCGGCTCTGGGAGCGGCACTGATGACGTTCTTCGGCTACGCGGTGTCGGACCTGACCCAGTCCTGGCTGCTCTACCAGGGCATCGTCTTCGTGGTGGTCATGATGTTCATGCCGCAGGGGCTGGCAGGGCTCGCGAGCGGATCGGTGTTGCTGTGGCGCAGGGTCGGCCCGTTGCGGCTCGCGCCCGTGGTCGCGCTCTTCACAGCTGCGACGGTCCTGCTTGGCAGTGGCACGGCCTTCGTGGTGGAGATGCTTCGCCGCGTGTTCTCACGCGACTACCGTGCCTCGCTCGGCACCGATCCCTCGGCGCCCTGGCCAGCCATCCCGCTCTTCGGCGTGGATTGGGTGCCCCTGGCCTTGACCACCTGGCTGGTGCCGCTCGCGCTGCTGGCCGCAGGCGTTGCGCTCGCCTTCGTCGCCAGCAGGCAGCTGCGGACTCTGCAGGACGAGCGCCAGGGCGGCGACAGCCCCGCTGCATCGCCCGCGACCCCGGCCACCGCACCTTCCACCATCACCACCCGCACACAGGAGCCCGCATGACCGACTCCATTCTCTCCCTTCGGGGCCTCAAGAAGTCCTTCGGCCCGACCGAGATCATCCGGGGCGTGGACCTGGACCTGCGGCCCCGAGAGCGCCATGCGCTCATCGGCCCCAACGGTGCGGGCAAATCCACCCTGTTCCACCTGATCTCGGGCAACCTCACACCGACCTCGGGCGAGATCGTGTTCGACGGCGCGCAGATCCAGGGCAAGGCGCCCCAGGAGATCAACCGCTTGGGCCTGTCCCGCTCGTTCCAGATCACCAACATCTTTCCCAAGCTGACTGTGTTCGAAAACCTGCGGCTGGCCGTCATGCGCTCGCATGGCCTGCAGTACACGTTCTGGAAATTCATCGACAGCGCGGTGCGCGTGCGCGAGCAGACCGAACACCTGCTGGAACGGGTGCGCCTGCAGTCCCGCGCACGGATGATGGCGGCAGAGCTCTCGTACTCGGAGCAGCGTTCTCTCGAGATCGCCATGACCCTGGCCTCGGACCCCCAGGTCATCCTGCTGGACGAGCCCATGGCGGGCATGTCCAACGAGGAAACCGACTACACCGCGCAGCTGATCTGCGAGGTGACCCAAGGCCGCGCGCTCTTCATCGTCGAGCACGACATGCAGGTGGTCTTCTCGATCAGCGACCGCATCAGCGTGCTGGTCTACGGCCAGGTCATCGCCACGGGCACCCCCGACGAGATCCGGGACAACGCCGCGGTGAAGGAAGCCTACCTCGGCGAGGAGGTGCTGGCATGAGCCCGGACGCAACGCTTTTGGGCGTGGACCAGCTGCATGCGCACTACGGCAAGAGCCACATCCTGCACGGCGTCTCGTTCGAAGTGCGCCGCAATGAAGTGGTCAGCCTGCTGGGCCGCAATGGCTCGGGCCGCTCCACCACCATGAAGGCGCTGATGGGACTGGTGCCCCCCACTGCGGGCACCGTGCGCCTGCAGGGGCGCGACATCACGGGCCAGCGGCCATTCACCATCTGCCGCGCAGGCCTGGGCTACGTGCCTGAAGAGCGCGAAGTCTTCGGCAACCTGACCGTGGACGAAAACCTGCACATGGGTGAACAGCCCGCCGTGCCGGGCGCAGTGCAGTGGATGGTCGGGCAGATGTTCGACTACTTCCCGCGCCTGAAGGAGCGGCGCAACACCAAGGCGGCCAGCCTCTCGGGCGGTGAGCAGCAGATGCTGACGATCTGCCGGTCGCTGCTGGGCAATCCGCTGGTGCTGCTGGTCGACGAACCCACGGAGGGCCTGGCGCCCAAGATCGTCACCGCCGTGGGCGAGTGCATCCGCGACATGCACCGGCGCGGTGTCTCGGTCGTGCTGGTCGAGCAGAAGCTGGCCATTGCCCTGAAGGTGTCCACGCGCGTCTGCGTGATGGGACATGGCCGCATCGTCTTCGAAGGCACGCCCGCCGAGCTGTCGTCCGACGCGCAGTTGCTGGCCGACTGGCTGGCCGTGTGAGCGCGCCCTGCGCCCCCTGTTTCCTTTCCCCACCTCTCCTTGCGACCCGTTTTCCGAGCAACGCCATGGACAACCACCTGAACAAAGTCATCATCTCCTGCGCCGTGACAGGCTCGGTGCACACACCCAGCATGTCCCCCTACCTGCCGCTGACACCCGATGAGATCGCCCGGCAAGCCATCGACGCCGCCGAAGCTGGCGCGGCCATCCTGCACCTGCATGCGCGCAACCCCGCCGACGGCAGCCCCACCGCCGACCCCGCCGTGTTCGCGCAGTTCGTGCCGCGCATCAAGGCCGCCACGGATGCGGTCATCAACATCACCACCGGAGGCAGCACGCGCATGACGCTGCAGGAGCGGCTGGCCTATCCGCTGCTCGCCCAGCCGGAGATGTGCTCGCTCAACATGGGCTCCATGAACTTCTCGATCCACCCCGCCGCGCGCAAGATCTCCGAGTGGCGCCATGGCTGGGAAAAGCCCTACATCGAGGGCATGGAAGACCTGATCTTTCGCAACACGTTCCGCGACATCAAGCACATCCTGAAGGTGCTGGGCGAGGACTGCGGCACCCGCTTCGAATTCGAGTGCTATGACGTGGGCCACCTGCACAACCTGGCCCACTTCGTGGACGAAGGGCTGGTGAAGGGGCCGTTGTTCATCCAGGCCATCTTCGGCATCCTGGGTGGGCTGGGGCCCGACCCGGAGAACCTATACGTGATGAAGTCCACGGCCGACCGGCTGTTCGGCCGCAAGGGCTACCGCTTCTCGGTGCTGGGCGCCGGGCGCCATCAGATGCCGCTGCTCACCATCGGGGCGGCGATGGGCGGCAACGTGCGGGTGGGGCTGGAGGACAGCCTGTACCTGGGCAAGGGGCAACTGGCCACCTCCTGCGCGGACCAGGTGCACAAGATCCGGCGCATCCTGCAGGAGCTGTCCCTGGAAGTCGCCAGCCCCGCCGAGGCGCGGACCATGCTCGGCCTCAAAGGCGCGAGCGCGACGGCCATCTGAACCCGTGCGCCCCTGAAAAAAACTGATTCATCTGAACGAAGCGAGAGGAAAATCAATGAGCAAGCTGTTGCACAACAAAGTGGCCATCGTGACCGGAGCCGGCGGCGGTCTGGGGCGCTCGCACGCGCTGGAGCTGGCGCGCCATGGCGCACGCGTGGTCGTCAACGACCTGGGTGCCGAGCGCACCGGCTCCCCGGCCCAGCGCGTGGTCGCGGAGATCCTGCAGTCCGGGGGCGAGGCCATGGTGGACGGCGCCGACGTGACCCAGCCGGAGCAGGTGCAGGCCATGGTCGACAAGGCGGCCGGCCTGTGGGGACGGATCGACATCCTGGTGAACAACGCGGGCATCCTGCGCGACAAGTCGTTCGCCAAGATGTCGCTGGACGACTTTCGCCTGGTGGTGGAAGTGCACCTCATGGGGGCCGTGCACTGCACCCGCGCGGTGTGGGAACTCATGCGCGCGCAAGACCATGGCCGCATCGTCATGACGACCTCATCTTCGGGGCTGTATGGCAACTTCGGGCAGGCCAACTACGGCGCGGCAAAGATGGCGCTGGTCGGCCTCATGCAGACGCTTGCGCTGGAGGGGGAACGCCACGGCATCCGGGTCAACTGCCTGGCGCCCAGCGCCGCCACCGGGATGACGCATGGCGTGCTGCCGCAGGACGCATTGGACAGCCTGGCGCCCGAACGGGTCAGCCCAGGGCTGATCGCTCTGGTGGCCGACGATGCGCCCACCCGCATGATCCTGCTGGCAGGCGCCGGCAGCTTCGAAAGCGCCCACATCACCATGACCCAAGGCATCCATGTCAGCGGCGGCCCCGACGCCGCCGAGGTGGTGCGCAGCAGGCTGCCGCAGGTGCAGTCCCGTGCGCAGGAAATGGTCCCCGCCTCGGGATGGGAGCAGTACCGGCACGAACTCGCCAAGGCGGGCTTGCAGGCGCAGATCGCCACCGCTGTCTGACGGCGGCCTGGCGCCCGACACCGTGGGCAACGCACATGTGCCGGGCATCCCAGGTGTCTGGCGCGCACATTGCCCGCGCCGTCGGGCCCATCGAGACTCGTCTCGGGCGGCGGCCCTAGGCGCTGCCCGGCATTCCATCCAAAAACACAAGGAGACAAGCATGAGACAGTTCTATGCGCTCAATACCCCCGGACGGTGGGCTGTGCTGGCCCTCGCCAGCGCCGCGGTGATTGCCTGCGGCGGCAATGGCTCGGCGGACGCTGCGCCGGCACCCCTGGCCTGCGACAAGCTGGCGGGGCTGGCCATCCCGGCATCCGCCATCCAACTGCCTACATCGGGCGGCAGCGTGCTCACCGCCACTCCAGTCGAAGCGAGCGGCAGCGGCGTCGCCACGGTACCGGCCCATTGCCTGGTCACCGCACGCATCGGCCCTGTCGACGCCGCGGCACCCGATATCCGCTTGAACGTGGCGCTGCCCATGGCCTGGAACAACAAGGCCATGATGTTTGGCGGCGGCGGCTTCAACGGCTCGGTTCCCAACGTGCGGGGCAATGTCTCCAACGGCCCCCTGGACCAGCCGACACCGCTGGGCCGCGGCTATGCGACGTTTGCCAGCGACTCGGGCCACCAGGCCAACACCTATGGTTCGCAGGACGGGACCTGGGGCCTGAGCGACGAAGCCGTGCGCAATTTTGGCGGCGATGCGCTGAAGAAGACGCGCGACGCGGCCATGCACATCGTCAAGGCGCGCTACGCTGCCCATCCACAGAAATCGTACTTTGCAGGGGGTTCCACGGGCGGCCGCGAAGCGCTCGCCGCCATCCAGCGCTGGCCAGCCGACTGGGACGGTGCCATTGCCTGGTACCCGGCGTGGAACGACGCGGCGGCACTGCTGGGTGGGCATCGCAGCAACATCGCCCTGGCCCAGCCGGGCGCCTACCCCAATGTGCCCAAGCGGGCACTCGTCTACAAGGCCGCCATGGAGGCCTGCGACGCGCTCGACGGCATCCAGGACGGGCTGATCAGCAACCAGAGGCAATGCAATGCCAGCTTCGACCCGGTGCTGGCCACGGCGGGCGGTGCGCCACTGCGCTGCGCAGGTGGCGCCGATACCGGTGACAACTGCCTGTCCGACGCGCAGATCCGCGCGCTCAAGGTGATGAACACCGACACGGTCTTCCATTTTCCGCTGGCCAGCGGCGAAACACGCTACCCGGGCTACAACGTCTGGGGTGCGGACCTGGGCATCGCGTCCAACCCGTCTCCCGTGCAACCCACGGTGACCTTCCTCGCGCTGGGCACCACCGCGCCGGCCATGCCCGTGCCCCGCACAGCCCCCTACATCAGCGTGCTGGTGGACCAGTGGATCAAGTACTCGGTGACGCGCGACGCCAGCTTCAACTCGCTGCTGCTGGACCCCGAGAACCCCGGCCCCTGGGCCCCCCGCATCAGCGAGCTCAGCCGCCAGCTGGACACCGCAACCGACATCTCAGCCTTCGCAGCGAAGGGAGGAAAACTCCTGCTGGCGCACGGTCTGGCCGACGTGCTGGTCAGTTCACGCGCCACGGAGGACTACTACCGTCGTCTTCAGAGCCAGATGGGCCCGGAGCGCGTGCGCAGCTTCGCTCGCTACTACGAGGTCCCCGGCCTCGGGCATGCGGTGAGCACGGCCTTCAATGCCACCTGGGACTCGCTGACGGCCCTGGAGCGCTGGGTTGAAAGCGGCACCGCCCCCGGCAACCAGATCACCACCGACGCCACAGGGGTCCCCGGGCGGACCCGGCCCCTTTGCGACCATCCCCTGTGGCCAAAGTACAAAGGCTCGGGCGACGTGAATCTGGCTGCGTCATTTACCTGCGCAGAGTAGCCGCCTGCCATCAAGAGGGGCACGTCAGCGCGCGAACGCGGTGATGCGCCCCAGATCACGCGGCGGCGCCCCCGCCTTCTGCGGCCACACATTGAGAAACGGGTGGATGCAAACGCTTGCGTAGACGCCCTGCTGCGTGTAAGGCTCGTCGCGCAGCCAGGCGTCCAGCGCTTCGCGGTCCGGGAAATCGGCGACGACCAGGCTGCCGATCATGGTGACGCCATCCTCGGCGAACAAGGGGCCTGCAAGCGCCAGATGGTCTGCCACCTTGGCGACCTGGGCCTTGTGCTGGGGTCGCAGCGCCGCCCGGCGTTCCGACTGGTTGGGCGCATCGGTGCAGTACAGCATGAACAGCATGTCTGTGGTCACTCCATGGGAAACGGAACGCAGGGGTGGGTCAGGGCTTCATCGCCATCTCGATGCGGCGTTCGGCAATGCGCCAGCCGGCTGCCGTGCGCCGGTAACGGTCGTGGTACATCACGACGGACGGCGCACCTGCCGCCGTGGCGGGCGCGCCCGGCTCGCCCGCCACGCCGCTGAAGAACAGCACATAGCAAAAGCCGGTGGCCTCGTCGTGCGATGCCCGCTCCACGCGGATGTTGGTGCACAGATGGCAGGTCGCCACCGTGGCCGGCCGCGCATCCAGGAAGCGCTTCAGCTCGGCATGGCCGCACATCCGCGTGCCCATGCGGTCGAGCACCCCATCCTCGGTGAACAGGTCAAGCCACGCGCCGTACCGGCGCGCATCGATGTGGTTGGCGAAGTCAATGCACAGGCGCGTGCAGGCCGCCTCGTCGAGCGCGTCTGCCGCGGCCACAGGGGGATGGGTGTTCATGGGACCAACCTGGCGGCGAATGCCGAAAACCGCTGCATGTAGGCAGCCAGAAAGACCCGCGTGTCCTCGACGGCAATGTCCCCGGCCGCGTCAATCAATCCTGGCTTGAAAGACACATAGGCTTCTCCGCCCAGCACGCTGGAGCCCAGGATGCCGAGGATCTGGCGCAGGTGCTGCTGCCCGACAGCGGTGCCGATGGCGCCCGGCGACGTGCCCGTCATGGCCACCGGCTTGTCGCGCCACACGTTGCGATCCATCGGCTTGGAACCCCAGTCGATGGCATTCTTGAGCACTGCGGGCAGCGACCGGTTGAACTCCGGCATCACGAACAAAAAGGCATCTGCCCGTGCGCACTCGCGTGTGAAGTGGTTCACCGCTTCGGGCCGGTTGGCCTCCAGGTCGCCGTTGTACATCGGCAGCTCGTCGAGCGCGACATGGCGAAACCGGAGGTTCTCCGGGGCGAGGCGCACGAGCGCGTCGGCCAGCTTGCGGTTGATGGATTCGCGGCGCAGACTGCCCACGAGGATGGCGACGTCGATGGCTTGCATGGATTTCCTGAAATGGTTGGGGGTTGTGCGGCAGCACGGGCCTCAGCCGGTGCTGGCGTGTTTCATTGGACCTTGCCGATCTTGCGGATGATGTCCCGGGCCTGCTGGATCTCGGCAGACCAGTACTGCTGGAACTCCGGCCCATCCAGGTAGGTGACCATGCCGCCGCTCTTGCTGTAGGTGTCGGCGAAGGTCGCGTCGGCGGCGGCCCCGCGCAGTGCCTGTTGCAGGCGCCGCACGACCTCGGGCGGCGTCTGCGAGGGCGCAAAGACGCCAAGCCAGTTGACATAGTCGATGCGCAGGCCCGCCTCTGCCAACGACGCGGGAACAGGGGCCCTGGTCCAGCGCTCCGTGCCGTAGGTCGCAAGGTAGCGGAGCTTGCCGGACTCCACCTGCGCGGAGATCAGCGAGCGGCTGAACACCGCGAAATCCACCTGGCCGCCCAGCAAGGAGGTGATCATGGGCGCGCCACCGGTATAGGGGATGTGGTTGAACCTGGCGCCGGCCGCATCGGCCAGGATGGCGGCGGGAATGTGGCTCGGGCCGTAGTTCCCGCTGGAGGCGTAGGTGACTTCACCGGGCTTCGCCTTGGCCGCTGCGATCAGTTCGGCCGCCGAGCGGAAAGGGCTGTCGGCACGGACCACGATGGCCACCGGGTCCGACGTGATGCGCGCCACGGGAAGCAGTTGCTCGAGCGTGAACGGCGGCGTCTGCCGGTTCACGATCGCCTGCTCGGGCAGGGTGGCCAGGGTCGAGAAGGTGAACAGCAGCGTGTAGCCGTCGGCCTTGCTGTTGGCCACGGCCGTGGCACCGATGGCACCGCCAGCGCCCGCCCGGTTGGAGATCACCACGGGTTGGCCCAGGCTGCGCTGCAGCGCGGGCTGGAAAGCCCGCAGTGCCGTATCGGCAGCACCACCGGCGGCAAACGGCACGACAAGGGTGATCGGGCGCGAAGGATAGGTGTCCTGCGCCAGCGCAAGGGCCGAGCAGGCCGCCATGCCGGCGAACAGGGCGACCCGGCACAGGGCCGATGCCAATGGAAGGGGCTTCATGGGGATCCAGTCAGTGGCGCAGTGCGCCCTCAGCCACCGCTGCCCCGGCAAGACCGCAGGCGCGTGGCAGCGAACGAAGAGAGAAGAGAGATCGGTGGCTCGGCGTCAGCCCATCAGCGATCCGCGGATGTCCGACACCGGGAGCTGCACACGCCGGGGCAGAAATTCGGATGCCGGAGCTCCCGCGCGCAGCTGTGCCAGGAGGTCCTCGGGGTCGAACTCGACGCCAATCGGATTGGTCTCGAAATGCGGCCCATCCATGAAGGCATTGGCCGCATCGTTGTCGTCAAAGCAATCGGCCTGGAACTCCATCTGGTTGCCGTCGGGGTCCGCGTAGTAGAGCGAGATGGTGATGCCATGGTGGATGCACCAGTAGGGCATCACACCTTTGCCCTTGAGCTCCTCGTACTTGTCCAGCAGCTCGGTCAGATCGCGGTAGCCGTAGGCGACGTGGTCCATGCCGGGCTGGCCACGTGGAGAGCGCGCACCGGACTCGCCCTCGCCCTTGATGATCCCCAGGTTGAGCAGCGCAACGCGGTGGTGTTCGTGGTCGTAGGTGACGAAGGCGATCACCGGGCTCTGGTACTGCACCTCGCCGTTGAACACGGCGACATACCAGTCGAGCATGCGCTGGAACTGGTAGGTTCGGTAGACGACATGCGCGAAGCTCTGCGGGCGAATTGGGGTGGACATGGTGTGCATTGCTCCTGGTTCAAATGACACGCTGGCGCTGGGTGCCGAGGGGCCCTGCGCTCAGGGTCATCACGTCGCCGCGCTGGAGAAACACCGGTTCCGGTTTCGTCCCCAGCCCCACTCCTTCCGGCGTGCCGGTGATCACCACATCGCCTGGCAACAAGGTCATGAACTGGCTGAGGTGAGAGACGATCTCGGCCACGGAGAAGATCATGTCCGCCGTGCTGCTGCGCTGGCGCACCTGGCCGTTGACCTGCAGCTCCAGCGGGATGCCCTGCAGGCCCTCCAGCTCGTCCGGGGTCACCAGCCAGGGCCCGATCGGGCCGAAGCCGTCGAAGCTCTTGCCCTTGCTCCAGGTGCCCCCGCGTTTTGTCTGCCAGTCGCGTTCCGACACATCGTTGGCGAGGCAGTATCCGGCGACATGCTCCAGTGCCCTGTCGACCGCGACCTGGCGCGCGGTGCTGCCGATCACGAGGCCGAGCTCGATCTCCCAGTCACCGGTCTCGGCACCCGGAGGCAGCGTGACGTCGTCGTCGGGCCCGGACAGCGAAGTGATCGCCTTCGAAAAAATCACCGGCTCCTTGGGGATCTCCATGCCCGCCTCGAGCGCGTGCTTTCGGTAGTTCAGCCCGATGGCGATGAACTGGCGTGTTCCGGCAACAGGCGTGCCGAACCGCGTGCCCTTGGGGACCAGGGGCATGCGCGCCAGGTCGATCGCAGCCAGGGCCTGCAGCTTCTCAGGTGCCAGCCAGTCGGGGGTGAAGTCGGCCACCAGCAGCGACAGGTCGCGTGCCTGCCCATCGGCATCCAGGGCACCGGGTTTCTCCTGGCCTGCGGGGCCATGTCGTAGCAATTTCATGAATCGGTCTCTTGCAGAGCCTGTCGCAGCAAGCGACGTGGCGAATGCACGAAGTATGCGAAGAGACCGGTGCAGCCACCATCGAGAGATACCTTGGGTCAAATTGACGAATTGTCATCCGCCGCAGGCGCACGGCAGCCAGGCGACGGCATGCGTGTCGCGGGCCAGGCGCCCGCGCGGGACTGCACCGCCTGCTGCGAATGCCGCGGCGCAACCGGCCTGGCCTGCTAGTCAGCCTTCAGCGGCAACCATGCCTGCAGCTCGCCAGACTCCCACGCCTCCAGATGCTTTTGGGAAAACGCCACGGCACGATCGGCCAGCTCCGCCGAGGCACCCAGCGAGAGGAACAGCATGTGCTGTGCAGTCTCCATGTACCGCTGCAGGTCTGCCACTCCGCGCCGGCAGGCCTGCACGGTGTTGGCGGAAGCACCCAGCACGAACTCGGTGGCCGCGATCGCATCCTGGAAGTGGAAATAGCCGGCGTCCCTGCCGTCCTCCAGATCGCGCAGGATGCTCTTGCCCAGCCGCGACTCGCACTGCCAGGTGTCCAGCCGCACTACGAACGAAGCCCATAGCGGGTCCTGCCAGGCACGGACCATGAACACGCGAAACCCCACGGCGGCACGTGCCCAGGGCTCCTTCAGGCAGCTGTGGAGCTGGTCGATGTCCCGCATCATCTGGTCCTGTGCCTGGAGGCCGGCCGCCAGACAGGCCTTGTCCAGCGAGTCGAAGTAGGTATAGAACGTCCCGCGGGAGATCTTGGCCTCTCGCACGACATCCTCGATCACCGGGGCATCGTCGCGGATCCGCACCATCACCCGCTGGGTGGCGGCCAGGATGCGCGCACGCATTTCTTCCCGCCGTCTGCGCGCGGTCTCCACCCGGTGGTCCAGCGCGACTCCATCGGAAGCCTGCACTGCGAAATGGGAGGCAGGTGGAGGAGGCAGCTCGACGAGGCGCTTGTTCGATCTGGCCATGCCGGGAACCCTTGTGTGGAGCGACATCGCGGACCTAAAGCGTCTCCGGCCGACGTCAACACCGGTGGCACACTGGCCCCGCACCACGCCCTCGCGGACCTGGAGCCAGCGCAGCCTAGTTTATCGGTTCGCTCCACACCACCGCTAGGAGGCAGCGCACTTTCGCACCGTTTCCAGCGTTCTGGTCGTGATGGCCTTGCCGAAATTTTTCTCGAGCAGGGCCCCGAGCGCAGCGCCTTTCTCGTCGGGAACATAGGCTGAAAACACTTCCGTGTGCTCGAGCTTGAGGATGCGGGCGTGCGCTGGCCCTAGCGGAAGCGCGATCTCTGCGTCGCAGGGCTTGCGAAGAAAGGTAATGACCGGTTTCGCGTTGGCGGCAAGCTTGAAATCCGCGAACGGCTCCCGCCCCAACAGCCGCCCAAGGAAGGAAGACGGACGGACAATGGTTTGAAAAATCCGTCCAAGGTGCATCTCCATTGCGGCCTCTGCCGCGCCCTCCAGGATGGGAACGATGTTGGGCTTTGCAGAAAAGGCCACGTTTCCGCTGGACAGCAGGGTCTTC
The DNA here is from genome assembly GCF_059418305.1 of Acidovorax sp. GW821-FHT09B03. Classification (NCBI taxonomy): domain Bacteria; kingdom Pseudomonadati; phylum Pseudomonadota; class Betaproteobacteria; order Burkholderiales; family Comamonadaceae; genus Acidovorax; species Acidovorax sp. GW821-FHT09B03. The sequence goes on along the minus strand of NZ_JBWKPP010000017.1, from coordinate 57,354 downwards.
ACATCGCAAAAGCCAGCCGCCTCGAAGCAGCGCTTGAGTTCTGGCATCTTGCAGTTCATGGGGCTGACGCCCCGCAGAAAAGCGACATAGCGTTCCACAGTCACTCCAGGTGTGGTTTGACAAAAGTCTACTGCCGCCTGAGAGAGAGACGTGTTCGGGGCGGATCACCCCGCGCACATCAAGGCCGGTGCCACGGGTTTGGACAACCGGCATGGCGCGCGGGACTGCGCGATGCCAATGCCGATGCGGACCATCCGCACACTCAGCATTTTTCAAATATAGAAGCACGTTTTGGTTATTTAACCAAAGAAGCATCGCTGAATAGCATTTGACCCAACCCAACTGGTCATAACAAGTCAGCCCATGTCTTCAGCCAAGGTCCTCGCACCGATCGCCTTTTCGCCCGTTCCCCTCTACACGCAGGTGCGCGAAACCTTGCGCGAGCGCATCCTCGATGGCACCTACGCACCCCATGCCCAGCTACCGTCGGAAAGTGACATGGTGGCGCTGTTCCAGGTCAGCCGCATCACGGTGCGCCAGGCGCTGAGCGACCTCCAGCGTGAGAACCTGATCTTCAAGATCCCGGGCAAGGGCACCTTCGTCACCAAGCCCAAGGCCTTCCAGCACCTCGGCCAGCTCGAAGGCTTCGCCGAGGCCATGGTGCGCATGGGCTACGAGATCCGCAACCAGGTCACGAGCCACAAGACCGTGCCGGCCTCGCCGCGCGTCGCCCAGCGCCTGGGCCTCGACCAGGGTTCACCCGTGGCGCAGATCAAGCGCGTGCGCAACCTCAACCGGGCGCCCGTGTCCTATGAGGTGACCTATCTCCCGCACGCCATCGGCGAGCGCCTGCGCCAGGCGGACCTGGCCGGGCGCGACATCTTCCTGATCCTGGAGAACGACTACGGCATCGCACTCGGCCACGCCGACCTGCAGATCGAGGCCATGCTGTCCGACGAAGTCCTGGCGCGGGCGCTGAGCGTGCCCGAGGGCACGGCCGTGCTGCATGTGGAGCGCCTGACCCACACCGCCAGTGGCGCGCCGCTGGATTTCGAAGACCTGTACTTCCGCGGCGACGCCTTCCAGCACCGCCTGCGCATTGCGCGCACGCCGCCGGCCCCCGACCGCAACCACCCCGCAAAGGCCACCCCATGAACACCATTACCCGCACCGTGGACGTGCTGGTCATCGGCGGCGGCACGGCCGGCCCGATGGCCGCCGTCAAGGCCAAGGAGGCCAATCCCGCGCTCGAAGTGCTCTTGCTGGAGAAGGCGAACGTCAAGCGCAGCGGCGCCATCTCGATGGGGATGGACGGCCTGAACAACGCGGTGGTGCCGGGGTTCGCCACGCCCGAGCAGTATGTGAAGGAAATCACCACGGCCAACGACGGCATCGTGAACCAGAAGACGGTCATGGCCTATGCGCGCAACAGCTACGCGATGATCGAAGAGCTCGACCGCTGGGGCGTGAAGTTCGAGAAGGACGAGACCGGCGACTACGCGATGCGCAAGGTGCACCACATGGGCACCTACGTGCTGCCCATGCCCGAGGGGCACAACATCAAGAACGTGCTCTACCGGCGGCTCAAGCGTGCGCGGGTGGAAATGACGCAGCGCCTGGTGGTCACGCGCCTGCTCACGGCGGCCGATGGCAGCATTGCCGGCGCCATGGCCTTCGACTGCCGCACGGCCGAGTTCCACGTGGTCCGCGCCAAGGCTGTGGTGCTGGCCACCGGCGCCGCCGGGCGGCTGGGGCTTCCGGCCTCGGGCTACCTCTTCGGCACCTACGAGAACCCGACCAATGCGGGCGACGGCTACAGCATGGCCTACCACGCGGGCGCCGAGCTCTCGGGCATCGAGTGCTTCCAGATCAACCCGCTGATCAAGGACTACAACGGCCCTGCCTGCGCCTACGTGACCGGACCCTTCGGTGGCCACACTACCAACAACAAGGGCGATCGCTTCATCGAGTGCGACTACTGGAGCGGCCAGATGATGATGGAGTTCTACAACGAACTCCAGGGCGGCAACGGCCCCGTCTTCCTCAAGCTGAACCACCTGGCCGAGGAGACCATCGCCACCATCGAGCACATCCTGCACACCAACGAACGCCCGAGCCGGGGCCGCTTCCATGCCGGGCGCGGCACCGACTACCGCGCGCAGATGGTGGAGATGCACATCTCCGAGATCGGCCTGTGCAGCGGCCACTCGGCCTCGGGGGTGTGGGTGGACGAACACGCGCGCACCACCGTGGCGGGCCTGCATGCGGCAGGCGACCTGGCCTGCGTGCCGCACAACTACATGCTCGGCGCCTTCGTCTACGGCAGGCTCGCCGGGGAAAGCGCTGCGCGCCATTGCGCCGAGACCGAACTGCCCGCCCTCGATGCCGGGCAGGTCGCGCGCGAGCATGCGCGTGTCACCGCACCGCTGCTGCGGGGCAGCGGCGGCCTGCCGCCCGCGCAGGTCGAATACAAGCTGCGCCGCATGGTCAACGACTACCTGCAGCCGCCCAAGGTGACGCGCAAGATGGAGATCGGGCTGGCGCGTTTCGAGCAGATCCACGAGGACCTGGAACAGCTCAGCGCCCCCGGGCCGCATGAGCTGATGCGCGCCATGGAGGTGCACGCCATCCGCGACTGCGCCGAGATGGCCGCACGCGCCTCGCTGTACCGCACCGAGAGCCGCTGGGGTCTGTACCACCACCGCGTGGACTTCCCCGAGCGCAACGACCGCGACTGGTTCTGCCACACGCAGCTGCAAAAGCAGGGCGAGGCCATGGTGAGCTTCAAGCGGCCGATCGATCCCTACATCGTGCCGCTGGATGCCCACGAGATGTTGGCCTACCAGCACCTGCGCGTGCCCGCCACGGCGCGTGAAACGGCCGAGACCTGACCACCCCCAACACCCCAAGAAGACCCCATGCCACTCGCCTTCAACCCCACCAGCGTGCCCGTGCGCGTGGACGAGGACAAGTGCATTGCCCACAAGGGCTGCACCGTCTGCGTCGACGTCTGCCCGCTCGACGTGCTCGCCATCGATCTCAGCAAAGGCAAGGCCTTCATGAAATTCGACGAGTGCTGGTACTGCATGCCCTGCGAAAAGGACTGCCCCACCGGGGCCGTCACGGTCGATATCCCGTATCTGCTGCGCTGAGAACCTGTTCGAGGCAGCAGCCCTGTCTATCCAACCGGAGGAAACCACGATGAGAAACGCACGATCCCTGGCCCTGTGGGGCGCAACCCTTGCCCTGGCGCTGGCCTTTCCGGCTGCCCAGGCCGAGACCATCCGCATCGCCATCGGCACGCAGGACACCACGATCAACTGCGCCACCGGTGGCCTGCTGATCCGTGAGCTCAAGCTGCTGGAGAAATACCTGCCACGCACCGGCAAGTACAAGGACGCGCAGTACCAGATCGAGTGGAAGAACTTCACCTCCGGCGCACCGCTGACCAATGAAATGGTGGCAGGCAAGCTCGACCTGGGCTCCATGGCCGACTTTCCGGGCAGCTTCAACGGCGCGGCCTTCCAGAAGGCGGGCAAGAAAAGCATCTTCATCACGGTGCTCTCCGGCAGCACCACCGGCAGCGGCAACGGCATCGTCGTACCCAAGGATTCCAAGGTGCAGTCGCTCGCCGAGCTCAAGGGCCGGACCATCTCGGTGCCCTTCGCGTCGACCTCGCACGGCATGCTGCTGCGCGCCATCCAGGCACAGGGCTGGGATCCGCTCAAGGATGTCACCATCACCACCCAGGCGCCCGAGGTGGCAGGCCCGGCGCTGCAGGCCGGCAAGGTCGAGGCGCATGCGGACTTCGTGCCCTTCGCCGAGCTGTTCCCCTACCGCGGCTTCGCACGCAAGATCTACGATGGCTCGCAGGCGAATGCGCCGACCTTCCATGGCAGCCTGGTCGATGAGGACTACGCCAAGAAGTACCCCGAGATCGTCGCCGCTTACCTGCGTGCCGCGCTCGAAGCCGATCGCCTGGTGGCCGCCGAACCCGAAAAATACAGCGAGCTGATCGCCAAGGTAACCGGCATCGAGGCCGAGGTCAACTACCTGTTCCACGGCCCGCTGGGCCTGCAGACGCGCGACCTGAGCTGGAAGCCCGAGTACCGCCAGGCGGTGAAGACCTCGCTGGAGACCTTGCGCCTGCTCAAGCGCACCGACAACGACATCGATGCCGAGGCCTTCGTCCAGGACGGCTACATCCGCACGGCCTTCAAGGAGGCGGGCCTCGACTACGACCGCCAGCTCAAGAACTACGCCCGCGCACCGCTGGTGGCCAAGGACGCCGTGACCGGCAAGCCCATCACCGACGTGGCCCGCGTGGCCCAGGTCTGGGTGGCCGGCGAACCGCTGGTGCGGCACTACGCCTCGCCCGAGAATGCCCTGGGTGACCTGAACAGGCTGGAAAAGGCCGGCAAGAAGGCCCGCGTGGTCTACGCCCAGGACCGCAACAGCGGCAACAAGCTGCTCGCGGCCGATGCCTGGTTCGTGCTGGGCGCAAAGGGCGAGGTCGATGCCTTCCTGCTCAAGGAGCAGGCCGATGCCTGGGCCGCCAGGCACGGGGGCAAGGTGGCGGACTTCGCCGGCGTGCGCGCCGCGCTGGCCGGCTGACGCCCCCTCCCACCCGACTGCACCACGCGCCAACCGCTCCTGACCGACCATGGCCAGTTCCACCTCCCTGACCCTGCGCGCCGGCCTGCCGCGCGCGGCCTGGCGCATCGCCGCGCTGCTCGCCTGCGTGCTCGCCTGGCATCTGGCCACCGGCCAGCGCATCAACCTGGGTTTCATCACCTTCCAGAACGTGCCGCCGCCGCGCGAGGTGGCCGCGTCCGCCTGGGCCCTGGTGCAATCGCCGCTGGTGCTGCAGCACCTCGGGGCCAGCCTGCGCCGCGTGTTCATCGGCTTCGGGCTGGCCGCCGTGGTGGGTGTGGCGCTGGGCCTGGCCATCGGGCGCGCCCGCTGGGCCGAAGACACGCTGCTGCCGCCGCTGGAAGTCCTGCGCCCGATTCCCGCCGTGGCATGGATTCCGCTGGCGATCCTCATGTTCCCCTCGTCGGAGGCGTCGATGGTGTTCATCACCTTCGTCGGTGCGCTGTTCCCGGTGCTGCTCAACACGGTGCACGGCGTGGATGGCGTGGATGCGCGCCTCGTGGCGTCGGCACGCAGCCTGGGCGCGGGCCGCCTCGCCGTGTTCCGCGAGGTGGTGCTGCCCGGGGCACTGCCCAGCATCGTCACCGGCCTGGCCATCGGCATGGGCACGGCGTGGTTCTGCCTGGTCACGGCCGAGATGATCTCGGGCCAGTTCGGCATCGGCTACTACACCTGGATGTCCTACACGATCCAGAACTACGCCGACATCGTGGTCGGCATGCTGTGCATCGGTGTGCTGGGCATGGGCAGCAGCACGCTGGTGCGCCACGCCGGCCAGGCGCTGATGCCCTGGCGCGCGTTGCAGGAGCAGCGCTCATGAAGGCCGACGTGCGCACCGGGCGCATCGCCATCGACGGCCTGCGGGTGCGCCTGGGCCAGGGCGCCCAGGCCTTCGATGCCGTGCAGGACATCACGCTGCACGCCGAGCCCGGCGAGTTCATCTGCCTGCTCGGCCCCTCGGGCTGCGGCAAGTCCACGCTGCTGGGCGCGCTGGCCGGCCACCTCACGCCCGCCGGCGGTGCCATCCGCGTGGACGGCGAGCCGGTGCACGGACCGCATCCGGACCGCGGCCTGGTGTTCCAGCACCACACCCTGTTTCCGTGGAAGAAGGTGCTGGACAACGTGGCCTTCGGCCTCAAGATGCAGGGCGTGGGCCGCCGCGAGCGCCATGCGCGCGCGCAGGAGATGCTGCGTGTCGTCGGCCTCGGCGACTTCGCGGGCTTCTACCCCTCGCAGCTGTCGGGCGGCATGCAGCAGCGCGCGGAGATTGCGCGCGTGCTCATCAACCGTCCGCGCGTGATGCTCATGGACGAGCCCTTCGGCGCGCTCGACGCCCAGACCCGGCTCATGATGCAGCGCCAGCTGCTTGATGCCTGGGCGCGCGTGCGCACCACCATCGTCTTCATCACGCACGACATCGACGAAGCCCTGTTCCTGGGCGACCGGGTGCTCGTGATGGGGCCACGGCCGGGCCGCATCGTCGCCGAGTTCGCGCTCGGCTTCGCGCGGCCGCGCGATCCCTCGCTGGTCACCTCGCCCGAATTCACCGCGCTCAAGCGGCAATGCCTGCAACTGCTGCATCCCCATGCGGCGGCCAGCGCGCCGCTGGAACGCCTCACGCCGCTGGGTGCGCCCACGGCTGCACAACTGCGTTTCGCCATCTAGACCACCGCCAATGAATCCCTCGACCCTCGACGATCCCGAACTGCAGGCCCTTGCCGAACGCCTGGCCTCGACCGATGCACAGGTGCGCCGCATCGCCGTGATGGACCTCGGCGATCTGGCCGACGAGGCGCATGCGCCCTGGCTGGTCGCGGCCCTGCGCGACGATACGCCGGCCGTGCGCGCCGCGGCCGCGCTGGCGCTGGAAACCATGGAGCAGCAGGACGCGGTGGAAGGCCTGGCCCAGGTGCTCGACGACCCCGATGCCCAGGTGCGTGAGGCCGCCGCCCACAGCCTGGCCGAGCTGAAAGACCCTGCCTGCGCGGCATGGCTGCTGCCGTACGCGAATGGAGGGCCTGCGCGGGTGCGCGCGGCCGTGCTGCGCGCCCTGCGCGAGTTGCGCGTGCCGGCGAGCGCCGCGCCTGCGCTGGCGGTGCTGCAGGAGCCAGGCCCTGGGCAGGACACGGCGGAGGCCGTGGCGCTGCGCCGCGAAGCCATCGGCGTGCTCGGCTACCTCAAGCATGCGCCCGCGCTGCCCGCCCTGGCCGCGCTCGCGGTGACCGACGCCGTGGACGAGGTGCGCCGTGCGGCCGTGGGCGCACTCTCCTTTGCGGCAGGCGACGCCGGCGCCCGCGCCGCGCTGGAAACAGCGCTGCGCGATGCCAGCTGGCAGGTGCGCGAGGAAGCGGCCACCGCGCTGGGCAAGCTGCAGCAGCCGGCGGCCACCGGCGCCCTGCTGGTGGCGCTGGATGATGCTTACTGGCAGGTGCGCCTGCGCGCTGCGCGCAGCCTGGGCCGCTTGCGCAGCGCCGACAGCGTGGCCCCGCTGCTCGCGGCACTGGGCCACAGTATCAGCAACCTGCGCAAGGAGGCGGCGCTGGCCCTGGGCGAAATCGGCGATGCCGCAGCGCTGCCCGGGCTGGAACAGGCCGCGCACGACCCGGACCCGGAGGTGCGCAAGTCCGTGCGCCTGGCCATCGCACAGATCGCTGCCGCAGCAGCAACGCAGTCGGGCACACCCCATGGCGCCTGACTCCATCGTCGACCACCGTGCACGCGCGGCACTCGAGTTCTTCTGGGCGGACGGGGAGCGGCAGGTGGTGGCCTACCCCGTGCTGCGCGCCCACTGCCCTTGCGCCGACTGCAAGGCATTGCGCGGCAATGGTTTGAGCGGGCTGGCCCCGGAGGCCGCGGTCCAGGTGGCAGCCATCCAGCCGGTGGGAGCCTACGGGGTGCAGTTCGTGTTCAGCGACGGGCACGACCGCGGGATTTTTCCGTGGGGGTTTCTCAGGGGATTGCTCGAACGGCAGCACGCCAGCGGCTCTTAGCCCAGAAACAGCCCGCTGAAGCCGGGAAAATACGGGCGATGGAACGACCAAAAGAAAAAAGCCCGCTATCGATGAAATAGCAGGCTTTTCAATACTGGCTTGGAAAATTCTGGAGGCGCGAACCAGAGTCGAACTGGTCTAACCGGATTTGCAATCCGGGGCATAACCGCTTTGCTATCGCGCCGTGAGCCTCAGATTCTAACCGAATTTGCGGCAGGTCTGGAAAACCACCGCTATGCCAGAGCGAAGTCCACGGCCGCCCTGGCGTGCAGCGCCGTGGTGTCCAGCAACGGCAGCGGGCTGTGCACCTGCTGCACCAGCAGCGAGATCTCGGTGCAGCCCAGCACGATGGCGTCGCAGCCTTGTGCCTGCAGTTGCGCAATGGCACGCTGGTAGAAGCCGCGCGAGGCGTCGCGCACGATGCCCTGGCACAGCTCCTCGTAGATCACGCGGTGCACCTCGGCGCGCGTGGGCGCGTCGGGGGTGACGACCTGCAGGCCGTGGTCCTGCGCAAGCTTGTCCTTCAGAAAGGGCTGCTCCATGGTGAAGGCTGTGGCCAACAGGCCCAGCCTGCGCAGGCCGCGCTGGCGTGCGGCCTCGCCCACGGGCGCGGCAATGTGCAGGAACGGCAGGGGCGTGGCGGCGGCGATGGTGCCGGCCAGCCTGTGCATGGTGTTCGTGCACAGCACGATGGCGTCGGCCCCCGCGGCATGCAGGCGGCGCGCGCTGCCGGCCAGCAGCTCGCCCACGTCGTCCCAGCGGCCTTCGTGCTGGGCCTGGGCGACGGGGCCGAAGTCCACGCTGTGGATGAGCAGCTGCGCCGAGCGCAGCGGACCCAGGCGGGTGCGCACCTCCTGGTTCATGAGGCGGTAGTACTCGGCGGTGGATTCCCAGCTCATGCCACCGATCAGGCCTATGGTCTTCACACGAAGCTCCTTCGCAAAAAAATGCCATGATCCGTGCCGTGCAGTCCATCGTCTATCACGGAATTTCAGCGGCCCCTGCCACTGGCCTCACGGTGGAACTGCTCGCGCGCGCGCCCTACAGCGCCCATGACAACCCACAGCGCGCCTCGCTGGGCATGGCGCTGGAGCGGCAGGCCGGCGTACACGCCATCGGCACGGACCGGCGCGAGGACTTCGACACCTGGATGGGCACCCTCTCGTACACGCCGCCGGGCCTGGACGTGTTTTCGGAATCGCCCACAGGCGGTGAGTACCTCGTGATCCGCTGGAATGCTGCGCCCGACGATGGCACAGCTGGCCCGCCCACGCGCCCGCAGTGCACCGCCCCACCCGCCCTGCTGCGCCAAGCCCTGGCCCTGCGGGGGCTGCTGGTGCGCCAAGCCCCGCCTGCAGCGCTGGAGCCCCTGGCGCAAAGCCTGCTGGCTGGACTGGATGCCATGCAGGCCGCCCCTGCCACCCCCAGTGCCCTGGCCGAACTGCGGCCACTGTATGCCCGCGTGCTCGAGCGCATCGACGACGAGGTCGGCCACCCCGATGAGGACCTCTCGCTCGCCGCGATGAGCGCCTGGCTGCAGCTCACGCCGCTGGCCTTTTTGCGCCACTTCAAGCAGCTCACCGGCATGACGCCCCACGCCTACGTCAACGAGCGCCGGCTGCAGCGCGCCCGCCACCTGCTGCATGCGGCGGAGCAGGGCACGCTGGCCGATGTGGCGGCCGCGGCCCAGTACGCCAGCCAGTCGCACATGGGCACGGCGTTCCGCAAGGCATTCGGCACCACGCCCGCAGACTACCGCAGCCGCACCAGCCGTTGACCGGCATGGCGCCTGCGCCGTGGCGCGCGAGCCATAACTCCCCGTCATGGCGGAGTTGCCCCCGGGCCACTGCCGCGATGAAAAGGCCGTACCTAGACTGCGTGGACCGCTTCGGCGGCCCCACTCCCCACCCGAGGTACACCGATGAAATCACGCTTTCGCCCCCTCTCCGCGCTGCTGCTGGCCAGCCTGATGGGCACCGCTCTGTCCGTGTTCGCGCAGCCAGCGCCCACCCCTGCAGACCGCTACCCCAGCCGCCCCGTGCGCATCGTCATCGGGCAGGCGCCGGGGGGTGCGGTGGACACCATTGCCCGCCTGGCGGCAGAGCGGCTGGCCACCCGCCTAGGCCAGCCGGTGGTGGTGGACAACCGGCCCGGTGCCGGCGGCATGCTGGCAGCCGAGACCATTGCCCGCGCCGCGCCGGACGGCTACAGCATCGGCCTGCTCGACGTCGGCGCGCTGGCCGTGAACCCGGTGCTGCAGCCCAAGGTGTCCTACGACGTGGCCAAGGACTTCCGCTACATCGGTACGGTGGCCAGGATCCCGCTGGTGATGGTGGCCCAGCCCGGCATCGCGGCCGCGCCCCGGCCGGCCGAACTGATCGCCTACGCCAAAGCCCACCCGGCCAAGCTGACCTATGGCTCGGCGGGCGTGGGCAGCCCGCCGCACCTGGCTTTCGAGACCTTCAAGGCACGCTCGGGCGTGTTCGTCACGCACATCCCCTACCGCGGCGGTGCGCCGGCGCTGGCCGACGTGGTGGCCGGCCATGTGGACCTGACTTTCATCGACACCAACCTGGCCAGCCAGTACCAGAAGACGGGCAAGGTGAAGGCGATTGCCGTGGCCACGCTGGAGCGCAGCCCGCTGATGCCGGACGTGCCCACCTTCCACGAATCGGGCCTCAAGGGCTTCGACTTCGCGCCCTGGGTGGGCGTGGTGGGGCCGGCAGCCATGCCGGCGGAGGCCGCGGCACGCCTGGCCGCCGCGCTGGAATCCGTCGTCACCAGCGCCGAATTCGCCACGCGCATGCAGGCCCTGGGCTTTGCGCCCTTTGCCAGCACCCCTGCGGACTTCAGCGCGCTGATGCGCACGGAGCTGCAATCCAACCGCGCGCTCATCCAGGAGCGCGGCATCAAACTGGAGAACTGAGCCATGCAAGAAAAAACCCTGCACCTGGACCCTGTCGCGGGCAGCGGCACGCGCGACGCCCGCCCCCGCAACACCTTCGTGGACGCCTGCCACATCCTGGCCCACCAGGGCCATGCCTGCGGCCTGGCCGGCCAGGTGACCATGCGCGATGGCGATTCGTCGCGCATGTTCACGCTGGCCCTGGGCACCGGGCTCGAAGAGGCCGGCGAGGACTCCACCCTGCTCATCGACGAGTACCTGGTCACGCTGGAGGGCCGCGGCAAGGCCAACCCCGGCGTGCGCTTCCACAGCTGGATCTACCGCCACCACCCCGGTGTGCGTGCCATCGTGCACACACACCCGCCCGCCCTGTCGGCCCTGTCGATGCTGGGCATCCCCATGCCTGTGGCGCACATGGATGCCGCCGTGTTCCACGAGGACTGCGGCTACCTGGCGCACTGGCCGGGCGTGCCCACCGGCGACGACGAGGGCGCGCTGATCTCCGGCGCACTGGCGGGCCGGCGCTCGGCCATGCTGGTGAACCACGGCATCGTCTGCACCGGGGCCACGCTGCAGGAGGCCGTCTACCTGAACGTGTTTGCCGAGCGCAACGCACGCATGTGCCTGGATGCCCTGGCCATCGGCCCGCTACAGCCGGTGGAGCCCGCAGCCGCGAAGGAGGCGCACGACTTCCTGCTCCAGGGCGCCATCGTCAATGGCACGTTCGACTACTGGGCACGCCAGGCGGCACGGGCCGCGAACTGACCGATCACCTGCAGCGCGGCCGCCAGCGCCTGCGGCGGCTGGGGGCCGGCGCGGTGGATCACCACCACCTGCCGGCCCAGATCGGCATCGGCGATGGCAAATCGGGCCAGGCCGCGCGGTGCCACGGCCAGCTCGGGCAGCGCGCTGGGCAGGATGACCATGCCCACGCCAGCCGCCGCCAGGTCCAGCGAGGCGCTGACCGAGCTGCATTCGGCGGCGATGGCCAGCGGTCCGGGCAGCTCGCGTTCGATGACACGCCTGAGGGCATAAGGCCGGGGCGGCACGATCAGCGGGCGCTGCGCCAGCGCAGCCACCGTCAGCGGCACGGCCTGCGCCCCCGGCGGCAGCAGGCCATAGGCACACATCTCCTCGTGGTACAGGCGCTGCACCTGCACCGCATCGGTGTTCACCGCCAGGTCGTAGACCATGCCCAGGTCCGCGTGGCCGCGCACCACCTGGTCCACCACATCGGGAGAGCTGGCCGTGTCCAGCCGCACGACCAGCACCGGGTGTGCCTGCCGCAACTGCGCGACGACAGGCGGCAAGAGGTAGGCCGCCAGCGTGTTGACAGAGGCGATGCGCACATAGCGCACGGCATCGGCAGCAGAGCGCGCCGTGTCCAGCGCGGCATCGAGCAGCGCGAACTGCTCGGCCACGCTTTGCGCCAGGCGCTGGCCCGGCGGCGTGAGCGCCATGCCACGCCCATGGCGCGTGAACAGGGCGCATTCGAGAAAGGATTCGAGCGCACTGATCTGCTTGCTCACCGCGGGCTGGGTGAGGCCGAGCTTGTCCGCAGCCTTCTGCAGCGAGCCGCCCTGGGCCACCAGCAAAAATGTGCGCAGCAGGCGGTCCTTGTCATGCATCGCAGCCATTCTATGCAGCCATCGGCGAATCTGCAGGCCCCTAGAATGATCCAGCCCGCCCCTGCTCCTCACCACCCACCATCGCCATGCGCCATGCATTCGCTACACAGCCGCCCGCCCGCCCCACCCGACACCGTGCGCGGCGCCTTCTTGCGCACCTCGTGCTGGCCATGGGCCTGGGGGCCGGCATGACGACCCACGGCGCAGGCACGCCGCCCGAACGCCCGCCCGCCGGCACCGAGGTGGACGAGACCCGCAGCGTGGCCCAGCGCCCACGGGCAGCGGCGTCCTGCCTGTCGGTGCAGTTGAACGGCATCACCGTGCTGCTGGACCGCGAGGCCCTGGCACGCCAGGCAGCGGCCAAGCCCACGCAATGGAAGACCGAGGCCGAGCGCATGGCGCTGATCGAAGGGCGCCGCGCAGCCGCCCTGCTGGAAGCGGCCGGCAGCGCCCGGGACGGCCACGGCTGCAGCCAGGTCACGCAGGCGCTGGACGGTGAAGACCAATGGGTACTGCTGGCCCACCTGGAGCGCGGGCAGGCCGCGGTGCTGCCTCCGGGCGCCAAGGAGCCTGTGGCCGCCGTGTCCATCCGCTACCTGGGCACGCGCTGCGGCCCCACCTGTGGGCGCGGGCACATCATGGTCAGCGTGCCGGGGCAGCAGCGCCCCTTCCTCGTGGCGGACTGGTGGGTGGCCTGAAGCGCAGCGTCCCTCCCCGGGCCGCACTGGCCGTGGCCGCCGCAGCAGCACTGGCCGGGGCCATGGCATGGTGGCTGCTGCACCAGCCGCACACGCCCGCCAGCGCCATCGCCGAGGCCCAGGCCTTCGTGCGCGATGTGGAGCAGGGCCGCTTTGCCGCCGCCCATGCGCGCACGGCACGCAACGCGGCCACCGGGACCACGCTGGAGCAGTTCCAGGCCCATGCGGCCCGCCAGCTGTGCCCACCCGCACAGGTGGGCTACACCCTGCCCCTCCAGTCCCATGGCAACCGCCTGCGCCGCTGGCTCGCAGGGCGCGAGGTTGACGAGCCCCAGGTCACCGTGGAATTCCAGGGCCGCCCTTGCCTGTTCGGCATCGTCCTGCAGCGCACGAGGGCGGGCCAGTGGCGCATCGTGCGCTTTGCCAGCCACGCGGGTTGACGCAAAAGCCCCTTTGCCAGGCCGTGGGATCAGACAGGGCCGCTATGCTTGCCATCCCAGTCCACCGCCGACCCAGAGGCCCGCGTGCTCCTCCCATCCCGCCTTGGCGCCCCGATGCTGTGCTGCTTCGCCCTGCTGCTGTGCAGCACCGGAGTACAAGCGCAGGGCACCACCCGCACCGCCGCCGGCCCGGCCGTTCCCTGCAGCAAGCACATGACACCTTCCACCTGGCAACTCCTGCCCCGCCAAGGCATCTCCTGCGGCGCCTTGAAGATCGACTTCGGCCAGCCGCGTGCGGCCCTGCGTGCGGCCATGGCCTCCGCCGGCTTCGTGCCGCCCAAGCCCGACCGCTACCAGGACGAGGACGATTTCCAGAGCGCCGACAAGGCCACCTTCATCCGCGTGCGCTACGACGCCGGCGACAAGGTGCAGGACATCGAGTTCCTGGGCGGCACGCTGGCCTACCAGGGCGCACCGCTGCACGGCGGCACCACCTTTGCCGAAGTGAAGAAGCGCTTCAAGGCAGCCAAACTGCAGCTGCGCGATACGCAGTGGCTGGGTGATGGCCAGGACTGCCCGGAACTGGGTATCAACATCGCCACGCGCGAGGACGTGGGCGGCGACGGTGACGGCATCGAGTGGGTGATCCTGAGCAGCACTTTCAAGTAAAAAAAGCGCCACCCGCCCGACCGCCAAGGCCCCGCCCCACGGCCCTGCGCGGCGCCCTGGTCCCTGGGCCACATCGCCGCAGCCGGCCGCCGCCCAGGACTGCCTGCGCCTCGTCTGCGAGCAGGGCTCGCACCACGCGCGCATCAGCACCGTCCACGGCTTCACCCGCTGCACCTGGGGCGGCCTCTGACCATCGATCGCCCCAAGGCCCCGGCCCCTGAAAATATCCCCATGCCCGCCACCGCACCCGACACCCTGCGCTGCACCGCCACCCTGGCCCGCAAGGACCCGCGCCTGCCCGTGTACGTGGTGCTGCCCCATGCCGTGGTCGCGCCCTGGGGGCTGCAGGCCACCACGCTTGTGGAAGGCACGGCCAACGGCCATGCACTGGAGCGGCGCACGCTCAAGCGCTGGGACACTTCCCCGCGGTCGCCCTGGTTCCTGGAGTTCACCGCCCCATGGTGCAAGGCGGCCGGCGTGGCCGTGGGCGATGCGCTGCAGGTGGAACTGACCCGCGCGAGCACCGACGTGCCGGCCGAGCTGCAGGCCCTGCTCACGCAGTCACCCGGGCGAGCCGCCGCATGGCAGGGCCTCAGTGGTGCCATGCAGCGCGTGGCGATGGAGCACATCCGCGCGGGCAAGAGCCCCGCGACCCGCGAGCGCCGTGCAGCGCTGCTGGTGCAGCAGTGGGGGGCCGGGGACCCGCAATAGCTAGCTCCCTGCGTCGGACTCCGCGCAGCCGCCGGCACTGTCCAGCGGGTGGTGCTCCATCTCCAGTGCCACCCAGTCGCGTGTGCCCGCGCCATAGCGCCGGCCGATGTCGCACAGGGCGGCGTCCAGCACCTGCGCGGGCCTGGCATCGGCGTACAAGGGCAGTGCAGGCCATGGCGTGCCCTCGGGGCGCGGCGGCAGCAGCACGCGCAGCCCGCTGGCCAGGCGCAGGGGCGGCTCCACAGGACGGCCCGCAACGGCCTGCACCGTGAGCCCGGCGAGGCGGTGCGTGCGGCTCCACGCATCCATGGCCAGCGCGAGCCCGATGTCATCGGCACCGTCCCCGATGCCCACGGCCATGCGCCCGCCCGCCCATCCCCGGGCCTGGTTGGCCAGGTACACCGCCACGCGCCGTGCCGAGAGGCCGAAGGCTTCGCTCGGATGCTCCGGCCCGAAGGACGCTGCCCCCACCTGCCGCGCCAGCGCCTGCGCGGCGGCAGTACCGCCCAGGGCCTCGACCAGCGCGAGCGACACGGGGATGGACGCGGACACCCCGGTGGTGGTCACCACGCCCCGGTCGGCCAGGTAGCGCTGGCCGGGGACGTGGCGGGCCGTAGGGTGGCGGGCTTGCAGCGTGCGCCGGTCGGCCCAGTGACCGGTAAAGCCGCGCCCGTCGAGCAACCCTGCCCGGCCCAGCACGCGCGCGCCCGAGCAGACGCCGACGATGGCGGCCCCCTGGGCAGACTGTCGGCGTACCCAGTCCAGCAGGGCCGGCTCGTCGTCCACCTGCATGGCGGGCACCACCACGCAGTCGGCCCCCTGCGGGTGCTGCCGGTCGAAATCGTCCAGCCCGCAAGGCACCTCCACCTGCAGCGCGGGCAACAGGGCCACCGGCCCCCGGCGCAGTGCCACCGCCTGCACCCGCGCCACGCCCGAGCGGGCCAGCACCGCGTGCGGCACGAGGAAGTCCGTGATCTCCGTGCCCGCGTTGTGCGCGAGCACGGCGACCACGGGCCGACGGGAGCCGCCCGCAGCACGCAGGGAGCGCCGCAGCTCGTCGGCAAAGGCCTGGCGCGACTGGCGGGGCACGGCACCCGGGGCCGGGCGCTCGGCGGTGGCGGCACAGCCGCAGGCAGCCGTGCCGGCCAGCGCCAGGCAGCAGGCCAGGGCCTGGCGGCGGTTGAGGGAGGAAGGAGAAGGCACCATGGGCAAGCAGAAGGAACGGGGCGCGAACGCGGTGCGGTGACGATAGGCGGCCCCGCCGCCTGCGGTCGGACAAAACACCTGCGCTTTCCGCCAACCCTTCGCCGCGGCCGGCAACCCCGGCGCGCGATAGCATGCCCCACCCTTGCCACACGCCCCCAGCCCATGCCCCCCAGCACCGCATCCGACCCGCAACCCGCTTGTACCGAGGTGGTCTTCATCGCCTTCGACGGTGTGCAGATGCTCGACGTGGCCGGGCCCATGGAGGTGTTCGCGGTGGCCAACGAGCACCTGCCGGCGGGCGCCGCGCCCTACCGGCTGACCCTGTGCTCACCCACCGGCCAGCCCCTGGCCACGCACGCCGGCCTGCAGCTGGGCCCGGTGGTCGCGCTGCAGCACGCGCCCCCCGGCATCGACACCCTGGTGGTCACCGGCGGCAGCGAGCAGGCCCTGCTGGCCGCCGCAAGCCACCCCGCCCTGCGGGACTGGATGCAGGCCCGGGCAGCGGCCGCGCGCCGTGTGGTGGGCGTGTGCACGGGCGCACTGGTGCTGGCCGCCGCAGGCCTGCTCGACGGACGCCGGGCCACCACGCACTGGAACCGCTGCGAGCTGCTGGGCTCGCTGGGCACGGCCATCGAGGTGGAGCCGGACGCCATCTTCGTGGCCAGCCACCCGGTCTACACCTCGGCGGGCGTGACGGCGGGCATCGACCTGTGCCTGGCGCTGGTGGAGGCGGACTGCGGCGCGGCCACGGCGCTGGCCGTGGCGCGCGAGCTGGTGCTGTTTTTGCGGCGGCCCGGCGGGCAGTCGCA
The DNA here is from genome assembly GCF_059418305.1 of Acidovorax sp. GW821-FHT09B03. Classification (NCBI taxonomy): domain Bacteria; kingdom Pseudomonadati; phylum Pseudomonadota; class Betaproteobacteria; order Burkholderiales; family Comamonadaceae; genus Acidovorax; species Acidovorax sp. GW821-FHT09B03. The sequence goes on along the minus strand of NZ_JBWKPP010000017.1, from coordinate 40,645 downwards.
ATTCAGCACCGGCCTGGCGGTGCAGGCCACGGCCACGCCGCCGATTCGCAGCCTGGCCGCCGCCCTCATCGCCGACCCTACCGGCCCGTGCAGCAACGCGGCCCTGGCCGAGCGCGCCGGCATGACCGAGCGCACCTTTGCCCGCACCTTCCGCCGCGAGACGGGATTCACCCCGGCGCAGTTCGTGGAGGCCGCGCGCGTGGACCGCGCCAAGTCGCTGCTGGAAACGTCCGCCTGGCCGCTGGCCCGCGTGGCACAGCGCGCGGGCTTCACCAGCGTGGACGCGCTGCAGCGCGCCTTCATGAAGCGCGTGCGCACCACACCGGGCCAGTACCGGGAGCGCTTCGGGCCCGCGCGGTAAGACAACGGGCGCAAGCAGATGGGGCGGAATGAATGGGAGCGAAGGGACGGCAGAAAACAAAAAAGGATCCCGAAGGATCCTTTTTGCTTGCCTGCAGTGCTTGTGAAAGACACCGCTTGCGAAATATGGAGCGGGAAAAGAGTCTCGAACTCTCGACCTCAACCTTGGCAAGGTTGCGCTCTACCAACTGAGCTATTCCCGCATTTTACCGAAGCCTCACATTGTACATCGTTTAGTACGTTGTGTGCTGCGATGGAGTGAATTGTAGCGCATTTTTTGGGGGTCTCTGGAAAACCCCAGAAAAATTTGCAATCAATTCATTCCATCGACTTTTTCACCAAGGCTGTACCCGCACCCTCTCAGTGCTTGAGGCCGTCGGCCGCCGGTGCGCCGGCCTTCTCGGCCGAAGGCGCGGCCGCCACGGCCACTTCCTCGTCGGTCAGCGGCACGGGCCGGCTGGCCAGGGCCACTTCCAGCACCTTGTCGATCCAGCGCACGGGCACGATCTCCAGGCCACTCTTCACGTTGTCCGGAATCTCGGCCAGGTCCTTGACGTTCTCTTCGGGGATCAGCACCGTCTTGATGCCGCCCCGCAGGGCCGCTAGCAGCTTTTCCTTGAGGCCCCCGATGGCGGTGACTTCACCGCGCAGCGTGATCTCGCCGGTCATGGCCACGTCGGCGCGCACGGGGATGCCCGTGAGCGCGGAGACGAAGGCCGTGGTCATGGCAGCACCCGCGCTCGGGCCGTCCTTGGGCGTGGCGCCGTCGGGCACGTGGATGTGGATGTCGCGCTTCTCGAACGCTTCGTCCTTGATCCCCAGGATGCGCGAGCGGCTGCGCACCACCGTGCGGGCAGCCTCGACCGACTCCTTCATCACATCGCCCAGCGAGCCGGTGCGCGTGATCACGCCCTTGCCGGGCATGGCGGCGGCTTCGATGGTCAGCAGGTCGCCGCCCACCTCGGTCCAGGCCAGGCCGACCACCTGGCCCACCTGGTTCTGCGCCTCGGCACGGCCGTAGGTGTACTTGCGCACGCCCAGGAAGTCGGGCAGGTTGTCGGCCGTGACGATGACCTTGGGCTCGAGCTTCTTGAGCTGCAGGCCCTTGACCACCTTGCGGCAGATCTTGGACAGCTCGCGCTCGAGCGAGCGCACGCCGGCTTCCCGCGTGTAGTAGCGCACCATGTCGCGCACGGCGGGCTCGGTGATCTCGAGCTCCTCGTCCTTCACGCCATTGTTCTTGAGCTGCTTGGGCAGCAGGTACTTCATGGCGATGCTGGTCTTCTCGTCCTCGGTGTAACCCGACAGGCGGATCACTTCCATGCGGTCGAGCAGGGCCGGCGGGATATTCATCGAGTTCGACGTGGCGACGAACATCACATCGGACAGGTCGAAGTCCACCTCGACGTAGTGGTCGCCGAAGGTGTGGTTCTGCTCGGGGTCCAGCACCTCCAGCAGCGCGCTCGACGGGTCGCCACGGAAGTCGGTGCCGAGCTTGTCGATCTCGTCCAGCAGGAACAGCGGATTGCGCGTGCCCACCTTGGACAGGCTCTGCAGCACCTTGCCCGGCAGTGCGCCGATGTAGGTGCGGCGGTGCCCACGGATCTCGGCCTCGTCGCGCATGCCGCCCAGGGCCATGCGCACGTACTTGCGGCCGGTGGCCTTGGCGATCGACTGGCCCAGCGAGGTCTTGCCCACGCCAGGAGGGCCCACCAGGCACAGGATGGGTGCCTTGACCTTGTCCACGCGCTGCTGCACTGCAAGATACTCGAGGATGCGGTCCTTGACCTTGTCCAGGCCGAAGTGGTCTTCGTTGAGCACGCCCTCGGCATTCACCAGGTCGTGCTTGATCTTGGTCTTCTTGCTCCACGGCAGGGCCGTGAGCACGTCGATGTAGTTGCGCACCACGGTGGCCTCGGCCGACATGGGCGACATGAGCTTGAGCTTCTTGAACTCGGCATCGGCCTTCTTGCGCGCCTCGGCGGGCATCTTGGCGAGCTTGATCTTTTTCTCGATCTCTTCCATGTCCGCGCCGTCTTCGCCTTCGCCCAGTTCCTTCTGGATGGCCTTGACCTGCTCGTTGAGGTAGAAGTCGCGCTGGTTCTTCTCCATCTGGCGCTTCACGCGGCCGCGGATCTTCTTGTCGACGTTGAGGATGTCGACCTCGCGGTCGAGCTGCTCGAACAGGTTTTCCAGGCGCGCCTTCACGTCCGACAGGTCGAGCACGATCTGCTTGTTCTCGAGCTTGAGCGGCAGGTGCGCGGCAATCGTGTCGGCCAGGCGGCCCGGATCGTCGATGCTGGAGATGGAGGTGAGGATCTCGGGCGGGATCTTCTTGTTGAGCTTGACGTACTGGTCGAACTGCTGCATCACCGCGCGGCGCAGGGCCTCGATCTCGCTGGGCTTTGCGGCCTCGGCAGCAGGTTCCACGGGCGTCACGGTGGCGGTGAAGTGCGTCTCGCCGTCCTCGATGGACGAGACCAGCGCACGCTGCTGGCCCTCGACCAGCACCTTCACGGTGCCGTCGGGCAGCTTGAGCATCTGCAGGATGGTGGAGACGCAGCCGACGTCGAACATGTCGGCCACCGAGGGCTCGTCCTTGGCGGCGGCCTTCTGGGCCACCAGCATGATGCGGCGGTCGGCCTCCATGGCCAGCTCCAGCGCCTTGATGCTCTTGGGGCGGCCCACGAAGAGCGGTATCACCATGTGGGGGAACACCACCACGTCACGCAAGGGCAACAGCGGCAGGTCGATGGGGGTGGCTGGCAGGGGGGTATGTCCGGACATGGAAATCCTCAGTTAACTCTGTGGCAGATGGTCCACATGTGGGGATTTTCAACCCCCTCCCCCAGCCGCGCTGGAAGAAGGGTTGAAGGGCAGCACCGAGGGCTGCCCGGCGCGGCGCATGCAGTCAGTTGCAGGCACCGCCGGGACATCTTGGAACGCTCAGAACGCGTGGGCTTGCGCTCTCAGGGCCCTAGGCCTTCTTGGCAGCCTCTCGGTACACGAGAAGCGGCGGCTTGCTTTCTTCGATGGTGGACTCGTCCACCACGACTTTCTCGACGTTGCTCTGGTTGGGCAGGTCGAACATGGTACCGATCAGCGACTGCTCCAGGATGGAGCGCAGGCCGCGCGCGCCGGTCTTGCGGGCCAGTGCCTTGCGGGCAATGGCCTTGAGCGCGGCGGGGCGGATCTCCAGGTCCACGCCTTCCATGGCCAGGAGCTTGCTGTACTGCTTGACCAGCGCGTTCTTGGGCTCGGTCAGGATCTGCACCAGCGCATCCTCGCTCAGCTCGGCCAGCGCCGTCACCACGGGCATGCGGCCCACCAGCTCGGGGATGATGCCGAACTTGATCAGGTCCTCGGGCTCGATCTCGGTGAACACCTCGGTCAGCGAACGCTGCTTCTTGCTCTTGACCGATGCACCAAAGCCGATGCCCGACGCCTCGGTGCGGTTCTCGATGACCTTTTCCAGGCCCGCGAAAGCGCCACCGCAGATGAACAGGATGTTGGTCGTGTCGATCTGCAGGAAGTCCTGGTTCGGGTGCTTGCGCCCGCCCTGGGGCGGCACGCTGGCCATGGTGCCTTCGATCAGCTTGAGCAGCGCCTGCTGCACGCCCTCGCCCGACACGTCGCGGGTGATGGAGGGGTTGTCCGACTTGCGCGAGATCTTGTCGATCTCGTCGATGTACACAATGCCGCGCTGGGCGCGTTCGACCTCGTAGTTGCAGCTTTGCAGCAGCTTCTGGACGATGTTCTCCACGTCCTCGCCCACGTAGCCGGCTTCCGTCAGCGTGGTGGCGTCGGCCATCACGAAGGGTACGTCCAGCATGCGCGCCAGCGTCTGGGCCAGGAGCGTCTTGCCCGAGCCCGTGGGCCCGATCAAGAGGATGTTGCTCTTGGACAGCTCGATGTCGTCCTTGTGCGCCTTGTCCTTGTGGCGCAGGCGCTTGTAGTGGTTGTACACCGCGACGGCCAGCGTGCGCTTGGCCTGGTCCTGGCCGATGACGTAGTTGTCCAGGTTGGTCTTGATCTCCAGCGGCGTGGGCAGGTCGCTCTTGGCGTCCTTGGCCAGCTCGCCCGAGGGCAGCTCGTCACGGATGATTTCGTTGCACAGGTCAATGCACTCGTCGCAGATAAAGACGGACGGTCCGGCGATCAGCTTCTTCACTTCGTGCTGGCTTTTGCCGCAAAAAGAGCAGTAGAGGGTTTTCTCGCTGGAGGAGCCTTTTTTCTCGGCCATGGGGGCAATGCCTTGTTACGGAAAGTTGTCGGGATGATAACCAAATAAAAAACGGCGCTCTTTCCCGGGGAAACCGCCCTTGCGACCGGGGGTGAATGCACTGCATCCATCCCGGGCCGCGGGCAGTTTTCATAACTTAACCCCGGCGCAACGCCAAGGCAAGCCAGGGAAACGAGCGCCGCCGCGCGATCGCACGGCCCCGATCAGGGGCGCTGGGCGATCACCTGGTCCACCAGGCCGTATTCCTTGGCCTCGTCGGCCGTGAGGAAGTAGTCGCGTTCGGTGTCGTTCTTGACCTTTTCCAGGGGCTGGCCCGTGCGCTCGGCCAGGATGCGGTTCATCTGGTCCTTGGTGCGCAGGATGTCGCGGGCGTGGATCTCGATATCGGTCGCCTGACCGCGCGCGCCGCCCAGCACCTGGTGGATCATGATCTTCGAGTTGGGCAGCGAGAAACGCTTGCCCTTGGCGCCGGCCGCCAGCAGGAAGGCGCCCATGCTGGCCGCAAAGCCCACGCACATGGTCGACACGTCGGGCTTGATGAACTGCATGGTGTCGTAGATGGCCATGCCGGCCGTCACACTGCCGCCAGGCGAGTTGATGTAGAACGAAATGTCCTTGTCGGGGTTCTCGCTCTCCAGAAAGAGCAGCTGCGCCACCACCAGGTTGGCGGTCTGGTCGTTGACCTCGCCCACCAGGAAGATGATGCGCTCCTTGAGCAGGCGCGAGTAGATGTCGTAGGAGCGCTCACCGCGTCCGGACTGCTCGATGACCATGGGGACCATGCCCAGGGCTTGTGTATCCAGTGAACTCATTATTTCTCCAGTCAGGCACGTACTGTACCCAGAAATGAATTGGGGCTTGTGCACCAAAGCACAAGCCCCTGTATCAGACCGATGCCGAGCCGTCAGCAAAGGACGACCCGTATGCGCATCTTAGTTATCCCCAACGCTGCACACCACCTGCGTGGCATGAAACTGGCGCAACCCAGGCCAGCGCCCCCGTGCAAGGGCCGCCCCGCCGCACCGGGGGCGTCCCCCTCCCAGATTGCGAAGCAATATGAGAGAAGGGGGAAGGCGCGAAGCGACTCAGGGGGTGCCCCAGGTTTTTAGCCTTGCTGGCCCATCAGTTCGTCGAAGGACACGGCCTTGTCGACCACCTTGGCCTTGCCCAGGACGAAGTCGGTCACATTGTTCTCGATGACCACGGCTTCCACTTCGGCCAGGCGTTGGCGGTCGCCGAAGTACCAGCGCACCACGTCTTCGGGCTTCTCGTAGCTGGCGGCCAGCTCGTCGATGTGGGCCTTGAGCTGCTCGGGCTTGGCCTGCAGTTCGTTGGCACGCACCAGCTCGGCCACCACCAGGCCCAGGCGCACGCGGCGCTCGGCCTGGGGACGGAACACGTCCTCAGGGATCTCGGCCTTGTCGGCGTCCTTCAGGCCGCGCTGCTTCAGGTCGGCACGGGCGCCTTCCAGCAGGCGGGCGATTTCGGCCTGCACGCTGGCGTTGGGCAGGTCCAGCTCGGCCTTGGCCACCAGGGCGTCCATCACGGCTTGCTTGTTGCGGGCCAGCAGGCGGAACTTGACTTCGCGCTCCAGGTTCTTCTTGATGTCGGCGCGCAGGCCTTCCACCGAGCCGTCGGCGATGCCCAGCGACTTGGCCAGGGCGTCGTTCACTTCGGGCAGGTTGGCGGCTTCGATCTTCTTGACCGTGACCAGGAAGTCAGCCGTCTTGCCGGCCACGTCCTTGCCGTGGTAGTCGGCAGGGAAAGCCAGCGGGAAGGTCTTGCTTTCGCCGGTCTTCATGCCGCGCACGGCTTCTTCGAATTCCTTGAGCATCTGGCCTTCGCCGACCAGGAACTGGAAGTCCTCGGCCTTGCCGCCGTCGAACGGCTCGCCGTCGATCTTGCCTTCGAAGTCCACGGACACGCGGTCACCGTCTTCGGCAGCGGCACCCTGGGCGCGCTGGGCGAAGGTGCGGCGCTGCTTGCGCAGGATGTCGATGGTCTTGTCGATGGCCGAATCGGTCACATCGGCCGACAGCTTCTCGACTTCGGCGTCCGACAGGTCGGCGATCTTGACTTCGGGGAACACTTCGAAGATGGCGTCGAAGGTCACCTGGCCTTCGGGAGCACCGTCTTTTTCGGTGATGCGGGGCTGGCCGGCCACGCGCAGCTTGGCTTCGTTGGCAGCCACGGCAAAGGCTTCACCGACCTTGTCGTTGAGCACTTCGTACTGCACGGAATAGCCGTAGCGCTGGGCGACCACGTTCATGGGCACCTTGCCGGGACGGAAGCCGTCCATCTTCACGGTGCGCGCCAGGCGCTTCAGACGCGTGTCGACTTCGGTCTGGATCGCGGTCAGGGGCACGCTCAGCGTGATCTTGCGCTCGAGCTTCTCAAGGGTTTCAACAGTAACGGACATGGCTATTCCTCTAAGACTCTAAGAATGTGATCGTGCTCGCTGCTGCGCAGTGTTCCGCAAGGTCTCACATGGATGGTGCGCGGGGGGGGACTCGAACCCCCACACCATTGCTGGCGTCAGGACCTAAACCTGGTGCGTCTACCAATTTCGCCACCCGCGCGGTTCAACAACAAACAAACAGGCGGCAAGCTATGCCCGCCGCCTGTGTGAAATCGGTCAACCTTAGATTTTAACCTGAGAAGCAGGGCTCCCCGATTTCCGCACGCCCATGGCATGCAAGGGTTCACCCTGCCCCCGCCCACGGCAGGGGCATTGCCCCGGGGGCTCAGGCCGCGGCCAGCCGCTCGTCCTCGGGCCGTTTCACGCGGAACCAGGCGGCGTACATCGCCGGCAGGGCCAGCAAGGTCAGCACCGTGGCCACGATCAGCCCGCCCATGATGGCCACGGCCATCGGGCCCCAGAACACGCTGCGCGACAGCGGGATCATGGCCAGCACCGCCGCGGCGGCCGTGAGCACGATGGGGCGCAGCCGGCGCACGGCCGACTCGACGATGGCGTCCCAGGCGGGAATGCCCTTGGCGCGGTCCTGCTCGATCTGGTCGATCAGGATCACCGAGTTGCGCTGGATCATGCCCATCAGCGCGATCACGCCGAGCAGCGCCACGAAACCGAAGGGGCGGTTGAGCAGGATCAGCGCGCCCGCCACGCCGGCCAGGCCCAGCGGCCCGGTCAGGAACACCAGCATCGCGCGGCTGAAGCTGTGCAGTTGCAGCATGAGCAGCGTGAAGGTGACGAACAGCATGATCGGGATGCCGGCCGCGATCGAGGCCGAGCCCTTGGAGCTTTCCTCCACGGCACCGGCCACCTCGATGCGGTAGCCGCCCTGCCCGGCCTCGCGCCACTTGGCCTCGATGGCGCGCAGGCTGGGCAGCAGCTGCGCGGTGACGGTGGCGCCCTGCACGCCTTCGGTCACATCGCCCTGCACGGTGATGGCGTAGTCGCGGTTCTCGCGCCACATCACGCCCGGCTCCCAGGTGAACACCGGCTTGGCGATCTGCGTGAGCGGGATCGACTTGCCCGACGCCGTGGGCAGGTAGGCGTTGGCGATGTCGGTGATGGCATTGCGCTCGTCCAGCGGCTGGCGCAGCATGATGTCGATGAGCTTGTCGCCCTCGCGGAACTGGCCCACCTGCGTGCCCGAGAGAATGGTCTTGCTGGCCTGGGCAATGGACTGGCTGGTCACGCCCAGCGCGCGCGCCTTGGCCTGGTCCACTTCCAGGCGCAGCACCTTCACGGACTCGTTCCAGTTGTCGTTCACGCCGCGCATCTGGGGGTTCTCGCGCAGGGCGGCCTTGACCTCGTCGGCGCGGGCGCGCAGCACCAGCGGGTCCAGCCCGACCACGCGAAACTGCACCGGGTAGGGCACGGGCGGCCCGTTGGGCAGCAGCTTCACGCGGCCGCGCACTTCAGGGAACTCCTGCGCCAGCAGCGCGGGCAGCTTGATGCGCAGGCTCTCGCGCAGCTTCAGGTCCTGCGGCACCACGATGAACTGCGACACGTTGCTCTGCGGGAACACCTGGTCCAGCGGCAGGTAAAAGCGCGGCACGCCCGAACCCACCCAGGTGCTCACCGTGTTCACGCCCGGCTCGGCCAGCAGGCGCGCTTCCACGCGCTTGGTGACCTCTTCGTTGCCCGCGAAAGAGGTGCCCTCGGGGAACCACACGTCCACGATGATCTCGGGCCGGCTCGAATCGGGGAAGAACTGCTGCTGCACCTTGCCCATGCCGAAGATGCCCAGGCCGAAGGTGCCCACGGTGAGGGCAATGGTGATCCAGCGGTGGCGCACGCACCAGGTCACCAGGCGGCGGAAGGCGTTGTAGAACGGGCTGTCGAACACCTCGTGCCCGCCGGCCTCCACGCCGTGGTGCTCCTGGGCATGGGCCACGTGGGCCGGCACCTTGAGCAGCAGGGTGCCCAGGTAGGGCACGAAGTAGACCGAGACGATCCAGCTGAGCACCAGCGCGAGCACCGTCACCGCGAAGATCGCGAAGGTGTACTCGCCGGTGGTCGACTTGGCGATGCCGATGGGCAAAAAGCCCACCGCCGTGATCAGCGTGCCCGTGAGCATGGGCATGGCCGTGAGCTCGTAGGCGAAGGTGGCGGCGCGCACCTTGTCATAGCCCTCCTCGAGCTTGAGCACCATCATTTCCACGGCGATGATGGCGTCGTCCACCAGCAGGCCCAGGGCGATGATCAGCGAACCGAGCGAGATCTTGTGCAGCCCGATGTTCCAGTACCACATGCCCAGGAAGGTCACGGCCAGCACCATGGGGATGGTGATGCCCACCACCAGGCCCGGGCGCGGGTCGATGTACCAGCGCTTCCACAGCGGGTTGTTGCCGGGCCGCCTATGAAAGCCCAGCGCGACGAAGCTCACCGCCAGCACGATGACCACGGCCTCGATCAGCACCTTCACGAATTCGTTGACCGAGGTGGCCACCGCCTTGGGCTGGTCCTGCACATTCACCAGCTTCACGCCGGCAGGCAGTGCGGCGCCGATGCGGTCGGTGGCGGTGTGCAGCGCCTTGCCCAGGGCGATGATGTCGCCGCCCTTGGTCATGGAAACCCCCAGGGCGATCACTTCCTTGCCCTGGTGGCGCACCTTCACGGCGGTGGGGTCCACATAGCCGCGCTTGATCTCGGCGATGTCACCCAGGCGCAGCTGCGCGCCCGAGGGGCCGCGGATCGGCATGGCCGCGAGGTCTTCCACCGCGCTGAACTGGCCGGCCACGCGCACCTGCACCTGGTCCAGCGGCGTCTGTACGGCGCCTGCGCCTTCCACGGCGTTCTGCTGGCCCAGCTGGGCCAGCACCTGGTTCATGTCCAGGCCCAGCTGCGACAGGCGCTTTTGCGAGATCTCGATGAACAGCTTCTCGTCCTGCACGCCGAACAGCTCGACCTTGGCCACGTCGGGCACGCGCAGCAGCTGCTGGCGCGCGTCGTCGGCAAAGTTCTTGAGCTCGGCGTAGCTGAAGCCTTCGGATTCGAGCGCGTAGATCACGCCATACACGTCACCGAAGTCGTCGTTGAAGAACGGCCCCTGGATGCCCGTGGGCAGGGTGTAGCGCATGTCGCCGATCTTCTTGCGCACGGTGTACCAGACGTTGGCCACCTCGCTGGCCTTGGACGAGTCCTTGATCTGGAAGATGATCTGCGACTCGCCGGGCTTGGAGTAGCTGCGGATCTTGTCGGCGTAGGGCACCTCCTGCAGCGTGCGCTCGAGCTTGTCGGTGACCTGTTCGGCCACCTGCTGCGCCGTGGCGCCGGGCCAGTAGGTACGCACCACCATGGCGCGGAAGGTGAAGGGCGGGTCTTCGTCCTGCCCCAGCTGGAAATAGGCCGCAAAGCCCAGCAGCATCAGCACCACCATCAGGTAGCGCGTGAGCGCCGGATGGTCGAGCGCCCACTTGGAGAGGTTGAACCCCTCTTTCGGTTGGATCTGGCTCATGGCGGGCCCTTACTTGGAAGCAGGGGTCGCAGCCACGGGCGTCGCCGCCGGCGCGGGGGCCGCGGCAGCTGCAGCAGGCAGCGCCACATTGCCGGCCGCCGTCTGCGCCTTGGCCGCAGGGGCACCGTTCGACTTGGGCTGGTAGATCATGACCTTCTGCCCTGGCGAGAGCACGTGCACGCCGGTGGCCACGATCTGCATGCCGGGGGTCAGGCCGCCAGCCACCACGGCATCGTTGCCGTCGGCCGTGGCGATCTGCACCACCTGCGATTTCACGGTGCTGGTGGCCGCGTCGTACACCCACACGGCCGTGGCCTGGCCCTCCTGGCGCAGCGCGCTGGTGGGCAGCTTGATGGCGGCCACGCCGGCATGGCCCAGGGCCTTGGGCTGGGCGTACACGGTGGCGCCCAGCGCCGGCACGTCGCTGCCCTCGATGGCCACTTTGACCTGGAAGGTGCGCGTGGCCGCATCGGCACTGGCCGCCACCTCGCGCACCTTGCCCGCCAGCACGGCCCCGCCCGACCAGCCGCGCACGGCCACGTCGGAGCCCACGGCGATCTGGGCCACCTTGTCCTCGGGCACGGCGAACACCACGTCGCGCGGGCCGTCCTGCGCAATGCGCACCACCGGCGTGCCGGCCGAGACGACCTGGCCCGGCTCGGCCTCGATGCCCGTGACCACGCCCGACACGTCGGCCACCAGGCGCGTGTAGGTGGCCTGGTTGCCCTGCGAGGACAGCTGCGCGCGCGCCTGGTCCAGCGTGGCCTGCGCGGCCTTGAGGGTCGCGTCGCGGCGCTCCAGCTCGGCGCCGCTGATGAAGTTCTGGTCCTTCAGGGTCTGGTAGCGCTTGTAGTCGGCTGCCGCCAGGTCGCGCTGCGTGGTGGCCGAGGCCAGTTGCGCACGCGCCGAGTCGGCCGCCAGCTGGTAGTCACGCGGGTCGAGCTGGGCGAGCACGTCGCCGCCCTTCACGCGCTGGCCGAGCTCGGCCTGGCGCTGCACGATCTTGCCCGCCACGCGAAAGCCCAGGCGCGACTCGACCCGGGCGCGCACCTCGCCCGCATACTCCACCTGTGACTGCAGGGCCCCCACGCCCACCGTCATCAGCTTGACGGAGCGCACCGGCTCCTCGGGCGGGGCCGGCTGCGAGCAGGCGGCCAGCACCAGGGCCGAGGCCGCCAGCAACAAAAACCTGGATGACCGGTGAATGGGCCGCGAGGCGGAGGGTGTGCGCATGGAAAATCCGGTGAGTGAAAAAGCCGACACGGGAAACAGCCAGCGCAACGCCCCGCAGCCTGCGAACTGCATCAGGGTTAACACTGGCACCACAAAGTTACTGACTGACTGGTTAGTAATCTATGAGAAACGCCCCCGCCTTGTCAAGCGACAATCACGCCCGTGAACCCTAACCTGCCCACCCCGCCCGCCAGCGCCGCGACACCGGTCTCCCCTGCCCTGCAGGGTGCGCCCGCGGTGGCCCCGCCGGTCACGCACTACGAAAACTTCCCGGTCGCCTCGCTGCTGTGCCCGCCCCACCTGCGCCCGGTGATCGCCGCCATCTACGCCTTTGCGCGCACGGCCGACGACATCGCCGACGAGGGCGATGCCCTGCCCGCCCAGCGCCTGGCCGACCTGGCCGCGTTCGACGCCGACCTCACCGCCATTGCCGAAGGCCGTGCGCCCTCGCCCCGCTGGGCCGATGTATTCATGCCGCTGCAGGCCGTGCTGGTGAGCCACCACCTGCCCGTGCCGCTGCTGGCCGACCTCCTGAGCGCCTTCGCCCAGGACGTGGAAAAGACCCGCGATGCCGACGGCTACGCCGACCGCACCGAACTGCTCGACTACTGCCGCCGCTCGGCCAACCCCGTGGGCCGGCTGCTGCTGCACCTGTATGGCGTGGACGGCGACCAGGCCCTCTCGCAGAGCGACGACATCTGCACTGCGCTGCAATTGGCCAACTTCTGGCAGGACCTGAGCGTGGACATCCCGCGCGGGCGCCACTACCTGCCGCGCGAGGACTGCGCTGCCCACGGCGCCTGCCAAGCGGAGCTGCTGGAATTGCGCAGCACGCCAGAGAACGCCCGCCTCATCATGGGCGTGGCCGCCTGGGCCCGCGCCAGCATGCTGCGCGGCGCGCCGCTGGTGCACCGCCTGCCCGGCCGTGCCGGCTGGGAGCTGCGCCTGGTGGTGCAAGGTGGCCTGCGCATCCTGGACAAGGTGCAGGCCCTCAAAGGGGCCAGCCTGCACACGCGCCCCCGGCTCAACCCCTGGGACTGGTGCGTGATGCTGGGGCGGGCGCTGGTGATGTAGCCCTCTCCACCCGCGCTCGGGCACACTTGCGGACCTACCGAACGACCGCGAACGCGGCACCTGCACACTACCGGGGGGGGGAGGACTCGCTCCATGTCTTACAGGCATCTCTTCAAGATCCTCCAATGGGGGCTGATCCTTTTTTGCCTGGGCTTTGCCATCGTGGGCGGCATAGTGGCCGAACGCACACTGGAGCTGCTGCAATGCCAGCCGCATGCCAACCCCGCACTGCGCAGCTGCTCCTGGCTTTCCAACGCACTGGGCATGCGCCTTGCCCCTTTCCTCACGGCCGTGGGCGTGGCCGACTACCCCTTCGTGCTGCTGCGCAACTTCTGGGCGCTGATTGCAGTGTGGGTTCTGGCCCTGGTGGCCCTGCGCAGGGCTGAACGCAACGCTGCCAGCGCCTCAGCGGCGGCACCGGGCAGCGGCCCGCCCGCCCGCCCCGCCATCAACAGCGCCGACATGGCCCGCTGGGCGGCACGTGCCGGCTTCTGGGCGCTGCTGCTCGGGCTCGTCGGGTTCTGCATCGCCTTTGGCACGCCGATCCTGGGCAACCAGGTGGCCCGGGAGGTGCTGGGCGCACTGGGTTGCTCACCCGGCACGTTCGACCCCTTCTCATCGCCCTGCATGTCGGCCCCGGGCTTCTGGACGCACCGGCTGGCGCTCTACCTCATCCCGCTCGCGGGCCCGCTGCTGGCGCCGCTATGGCTGGTGATGGCGTTCTGGGACGTGCTGATCGCGTGGATGCTGCTCACGGCCGCGGCGTACTTTCTGCAAAGCCACCTGGCGCGCCAGCGGCCTGGCCGCTGAGCCCCGCGGCTCAGGCCACCGCCAGCCACCCGCAGAACGCGACCGATGCCGCGTCCTGCGTGGCACGCGGGGACAGCATCCAGTAGTACTTCTTGTCGCCCGAGAGCAGCTCCGGGAAGGGCATGGCCAGCAGCCCGCTGGCCAGCGCCTCGCCCAGGAAGCGCGGGTTGCCCAGGGCCACGCCCAGGCCCTGGATGGCGGCCTGCACGCTCAGGTGGGCATGGTCGAACACCAGGTCGCCGGCAGGCTGGATGCCCTGCAGGCCCGCCTCCTGCAGCCACTGCTGCCACACCAGGGGGGTGGACCGGCTGTGCAGCAGCGTGTGGCGCGCCAGATCCTGCGGCCGGTGCACGGCCTTGCCCCCTGCCAGCAGCGCGGGGCTGCACACAGGGGTGAGCACATCGGGCAGAAACGTGCCCGCGCTGATGCCGCGCCAGGGCGTGCGCTGCTGCAGCACCGCCAGCTCGCCATCGGCAAAGCAGCGGATGGAGACGTCGTAGTCCGCCGGCTCGAAGTCGAGGTGGCCTACCGTGGTGACGAGCTGCACGGCCAGCCCCGGCATCTGCGCGCAGAACGCCGCCAGGCGCGGGATCAGCCACTGCGTCGCAAAGGTCGACGTGGCATTCACCGCCAGCGTGTTGCGCCGCGTGGGCCGCTCGATGCCGGCGGTGGACTGGGCCATCAGGTCCAGCGCACTGGTCAGCCCCGGCAGGTAGGCCGCACCCGGGGGAGTGAGCGCCAGGCCCCGCCCCTCGCGCTGCACCAGGGCCACGCCCAGCCATTCCTCCAGCGCCTTGATCTGGTGGCTGACAGCGCTTTGCGTCACGCTGAGCTCGTGCGCGGCCTGCGTCACGCTGAGCAGCCGGCCCGCCGCCTCGAAGGCGCGCAGCATGTTCAACGGCGGCAGACGGCGAGGTGCACCCGACACGGGCGGGCCATTTTTGGCATGAGCTGATTTCATGGGTGTGCAAATTATTATCGATAGTCGTGCGCACCGCCACTGCGTAGCATCGGCCCCATGCAAGGACACAACTGGTTAGATTTGCTCATCATGTGCCGGGCCGGCGAAATGCCCGCACCGCGACCCTCCCGGGCGTGTCCGGAGCAAAGCCCTCCCGCCGGCCGAGGGCATGGCCACCCCGCCATGACGGCGACATCGGGCAGCGCCACACTGGCCCCCTTCCAGAGCACCATGACCACCTCCAGCACCGCAGCTCCCGTCTCTGCCGCAGCCCCGGCACGGCCGGTGGCGCCCGCCACGGCCTCCAGCCGGGCGGCGGCGCACGCCACGCGCGTGGCCTTCTTCATCAGCGGCTTTGCCATGGCGGCCTGGGCGCCGCTGGTGCCGTTCACCAAGGCACGGCTGTCCATCCACGAGGCCACGCTGGGCTTGCTGCTGCTGTGCATGGGCGCCGGCTCCATCGTCTCCATGCCGCTGGCCGGTGCGTTCAGCGCGCGCTGGGGCTGCCGGCGTGTGCTGGTGGCTTCGGCCCTGCTGGCAGGCCTGGCCTTGCCGCTGTTGGCCCTGGCACCTTCGGTGGCGTGGCTGGGCGTTGCGCTGTTCCTTTTCGGTGCGGGCATTGGGGGGCTGGGCTGCGCCGGCAACATCCAGGCCATCGTCGTCGAGCGGGCCAGTGGCCGGCCCATGATGTCGGGCTTTCACGGCCTGTTCAGCCTGGGCGGCGTGGCAGGGGCCGGCGGCATGATCGCACTGCTGAGCCTGCTCGATGCATCGCTGTGGCAGGCCACCAGCGCCGTGGCGGCCGTGGTGCTGGCACTGCTGGTGCTGGCGGGGCCGCACTTCCTGGCCCAGGGCAGTGCGCAGAGCGGCCCGGCCTTCGCCCGCCCCACGGGAGTGGTGCTGTTCATCGGCACGCTGTGCTTCATCCTCTTCCTGGCCGAAGGCGCCATGCTGGACTGGAGTGCCGTGTTCCTCACCCAGGTGCAGGGCCTGCCCGCAGAGCGCGCGGGCCTGGGCTACGCCGCCTTTGCCGTGGCCATGACCGTGGGCCGCCTCACGGGTGACCGCTGGGTGCGCCATATCGGCCCGCAGCGCGCGGTGCTGGCGGGCGCCCTGCTGGCGGCCGCCGGCCTGGCGCTGGCCACGCTGGCCCCCGGCTGGCTGCTGGCCCTGCCCGGCTTTGCGCTGGTCGGCCTGGGCTGCTCGAACATCGTGCCCGTGCTGTTCTCCCTGGCCGGTCGGCAGCATGCCATGCCCGAAAGCCTGGCGGTCCCCGCCATCGCCACCATGGGCTACGCCGGCGTGCTCATGGGGCCGGCGCTGATCGGCTTCGTCGCCCATGGCACCAGCCTGGTGGCGGCCATGCTGGTGCTGGTGGCCCTGCTCGTGGGCGTGGCCGCGAGCGCCCGCCGGCTTGGCCACCTGGATTGACGGAACAACGCCGCACGACGGGAGTCACACCCCCATGGCCACCGATTGCAGCACCGCCCCGCCCACCGCCGGCCCTGCCGCGGCTGCAGCACCGCGCGTGGTGGCCCGGTTGCGCGTGGGTGTGCGCCACGCGGCCAGCTCGCTGTGCCTGCGCGTCGCGTGCCTGAACACCACCGCCGCCGCCCCCCTGGGCAACCAGAGTCTGGAGCACGGCATGGCCCAGCTGCTGGCCGCCGCCGACCGCCTGCTGCGCGAGGCCGGCAGCCACAAGCACCGCATCCTCTCGTGCGAGCTGTTCGTGCGCGAGCCCACGCACACGGCGGATGCGCGGCGCATGCTGTGCGGCTGGATGGCCGGCGGCCTGGCCCGCCAGCAGGTGGCACCACCGGCCGTGCATGCCCACTCGCTGGTGCGGCCCCTGCCGGGCACGGCGGGCCAGGCCACTGCCACGCCCCTGGTGGAAATTGCGCTGGTAGTGGCGCACCGGGCAGGCGCAGGCACCGCCCTGTAGCAGCAGCAGGCCGGCAGTCAGCGCAGCACTTCGAGCAGGCGGTCCAGCCCACCTTCGTTGATCGCCACGTGGGCCTGCGCGCGCACCACGGGCTTGGCCCGGTAGGCCACGGCCAGCCCGGCCGCGCCCATCATCGGCAGGTCGTTGGCGCCATCGCCCATGGCGATGGCCTGCGCAGGCGCAATGCCCATCTGCGCGCACACCGCGAGCAGCTTGCGCTTCTTCTCCTCGCCATCGACGATGTCGCCCCAGGGCTGGGGCAGCAGTCGGCCCGTGACCCGGCCATCGGCCACCTCCAGCACATTGGCGCGCACATCGTCCAGGCCCAGGCGCGCCTGCAGGCGGTCGGTGAAGCAGGTAAAGCCGCCGGTGACCAGGATGCAGCGCAGGCCCGCCGCCTTGCAGGCGCCGATGAGCGCCTGCACGCCGGGGTTCAGGCGCAGCCTGCGCTCATACACCTCATCGAGCGCCTGCTCGGGCAGGCCGGCGAGCAGCGCCACGCGCTGGCGCAGGCTCTCCTTGTAGTCGCCGATCTCGCCGCGCATCGCCGCCTCGGTGATGGCTTCCACCGCCGCGCGGCAACCGGCCAGGTCGGCCAGCTCGTCCACGGTTTCGATGGAGATCAGCGTGGAGTCCATGTCGAACGCGATCAGGCGGTAGTCAAACAGGCGCTGCGGCAGCACGGTGCCGCGCACTTGCAGGCCGGGGGCAAAGTCAAGCATGGGTCATGCCTTCAAGGGTTCGGTAAAGACGACGACGAAGCGATCAGACACCCGCATGTCCCTGCTGGCCCAGCCAGTCGATGAACTGGCGCGCCAGCCCGGCCAGCGGGTTGTCCGTGCGGTACTGCGCATACACGCCCGGGCCCTGCAGGCGCGGTCGGGCGAACAGCGGGCGCAGCCGGTCCGCGTGCACATCCTCCTGCAGCAGGCACCAGGGCACGAGGGCAATGCCCAGGTCGTTCATGGCGGCCTGCATGCACAGGAACTGGTGGTCGAACACGGGGCCCGGCAGTTGCGGGGGCACCTGCAGCCCGGCCAGGCCGAACCACTGCGGCCAGGCGTCCATGCCGCCGCTGACCTGCAGCAGCGGGTGCCCCAGGCAGTCGGCCACGGTGTGTACGCGGTTGTTCTGGATGAAGCGCGGTGAGGCCACGGGCAGCAGGTAGTCGTCGAGCACGCGCGTGCAGGTGTGCTCGGGCCGCTGCATGGGCATGCGCTGCACCACCACATCGTTGCTGGCATCGGCCCGCTCGATGAACTGGCGGCCCATGGTGGACAGCTGCACATCCACCCCCGGCACCAGCGCCTGGAAGCCGCCGAGCCGCGGTATCAGCCACTTCATGGCCAGCGATGGCGAGGTGCATACACGCAGCGTGCGCCGCCCACCCGGCGACTTGACGGCCCCGGTGGCCGCCGCAATGCGGTCCAGGCTGGCCTGCACCTCGGCGAAGTACTCGCGCGCATGGGGCAGCAGCACCACGCCGCGGGCCTCGCGCGTGAACAGCGGCTGGCCCAGGTAGTCCTCCAGCAGGCGTATCTGCTGGCTCACCGCGCTGTGGGTGATGCTCAGCTCCTCCGCCGCCGCCGTGAAATTGGCATGGCGCGCCGCCGCCTCGAAGGCACGCAAGGCCTTGAGCGGTGGAAGCACACGCGTCGCCATGCCGTCGCCCTCTCAATCCTGCCCGCGCAACGCAGGGCACATGCACGCAAGTATCTGGCGAACGACAACGGATGGCATGAAGAACAGGGTGTCTTTCAAGAGGGAATCAGCAAAACAGGCGCTTACATCTTAGGGGACGCGTCCATTAGAAAAACTAACCGCATACCCCATAAAAAAGCGCTGGTCGCGGTGCCGCCCCGCTCCCTATCATGGCCCACCACCGGTCACCGCACCCACCCCCACACGCCATGGCATCCATCACCATTGACGGCATCGTCAAGCAGTTCAGCGGCCAGACCGTGCTGCAAAACCTCTCGCTGCACATCCCCGACGGCGCCTTCTACACCCTGCTGGGCCCCAGCGGCTGCGGCAAGACCACGCTGCTGCGCTGCATCGCGGGCTTCTACGAGCCCGATGGCGGGCGCCTGCTGTTCGACAAGGACGACGTGACCCGCGTGTCCACCCACCACCGCGACATCGGCATGGTGTTCCAGGACTACGCGCTGTTCCCCGACAAGTCGGCCTTCGACAACGTGGCCTACGGCCTGCGCGCCCGCAAGGTGGCCAAACCCGAGATCGCGCGCCGCGTGGGCGAGGCGCTGGAAAAGGTGGGTCTGTCGGCCCTGGCCGACCGCTACCCAGCGCAGATGAGCGGCGGCCAGCGCCAGCGCGTGGCCCTGGCCCGCGCCCTGGTGATACGCCCGCGCGTGCTGCTGATGGACGAGCCCCTGTCCAACCTGGACGCCAAGATGCGCCTGCAGATGCGCGACGTGATCCTGGACCTGGTGCGCGAGGCCGGCATCACCACCGTCTTCGTCACCCACGACCAGGAGGAAGCCCTGGCCATGTCCGACCGCATCGCCATCATGGACCGCGGCTCCATCGCGCAGCTGGGCACGCCCGAGGAGCTGTACGGCACCCCCGTGAATGCCTACGTGGCCGACTTCATCGGCTCGGCCAACGTGATCCCCGTGGCGGCCCGGCGCATGGACGAAGGCACGCCCGCCCATGTGCGCTACCAGCTGGCCGGCCAGGAGCTCGATGGCGTGCAGGGCAGCCCGCAGCTGGGCGGCGAGAGTGTGCTCATCGCCCGGCCCGAAGACCTGTCGCTCATGGCCCCGGCCCCGCACGTGCCCAATGCCCTGCACGGCCAGGTGCTGCGCCGCCAGTACCTGGGCTTCAAGACGGCCTACCGCATCCAGCTGCAGGACGGCCCCGAGATCCGCGTCGAGCTGCATGCGGGCAACACCGTGGCCGACTTCCAGGCCGGCGACGCCGTGCAGGTGCTGGTGCCCGCCGACAGCCGTGTCGTGAGCGCATGACCGCACACCCCGAAAGCAAGCCATGAAAATCAACTGGTGGCCCTGGGGCGTGCTGACGCTGGTCAGCCTGGTCCTGCTCTCCTTCTTCGTGCTGTACCCGCTGGCGGTGCTGTTCGGCAACAGCGTGGTGGACGACGGTGGCGGCTACTCGCTGGCTGCCTTCGCCGCACTGGCAAAGGACAGCCAGTACCTGCTGGCCTTCAGAAACACGCTGGTGCTGGGCTTTTCCGTCACCGCCTGCACCGTGCTGGTGGGCGTGCCGTTCGCCTACATGGTGGCGCGCTACGAGTTTCCGCTCAAGAACCTGGTGGCCGTGCTGCCCATCCTGACCATCGTGATCCCCGAGATCATCGTCGGCCAGTCCTGGCTGCTGGTCCTGGGCAACAACGGCCTGCTCACCAACTTCTTCGCCGACATGGGGGTGGAGCTGCCCTCGTTCTACGGCTGGACGGGCATGGTCTTCTCGATGACGCTGGTGTACTACACCTACATCTACCTCGGTGTGCTGGCGGCACTGCGCGGCTTCGACGGGCAGCTCGAGGAAGCCGGCCTGAGCCTGGGCACCTCGCCCTTCGTGACCAAGATGCGCGTGCTGGTGCCGGTGATGCTGCCGGCCGTGCTGGTCAACGCGCTGGTGGTGTTCACGCTGGTGGTCGGCAACTTCGCGCTGTCCATGCTGCTGGGCAGCCGCGTGCCGCTGCTGTCGGTGATGACGTACAACACCTTTGTCAGCGAGATGGGCGGCAGCCCGGCACTGCAGAGCGCCATGTCGGTGGTGTCCATCGCCATCGTGGCCATCGTGCTGTTCTTCCAGAAGCGCGTGGTCGAGCGCAAGATGTACACCATGACCCAGGGCCGCGCACCCGCGCCGGTGCGCGTGCGCTCGGGCGCGGCGCTTCTGTTCACCGTCACCGTGGGCCTGGTCATCCTGGCCTCCATGCTGCCGCTGGTCATCGTGTTCGTGGGTGCCTTCACCGAGACCAGCGGCCCGGTCATGCGCTGGGGCAGCTGGTCGCTGGGCAGCCTGCAGCGCGCGCTGCAGGGCGCGCCCGAGCCCATCATCAACTCCATCAAGTTCTCGTCCATCGCCACGCTGGCGGGGGTGGCCTTCGCGCTGCTGGTGAGCTACCTGACCATCAAGAAGCGCAACACCTTCACCCAGGCGCTCGACTACATCGTGGTGCTGCCGCTCACCATCTCGGGCACGGTGCTGGGCATCGCGCTGGTGCAGACCTTCAACACCGGCTGGCTCATCCTGGCGGGCAGCTCGGGCATCATGGTGCTGGCCTACACGGTGCGCCGGCTGCCGTTCGCGGTGCGCAATGCATCGTCCACGCTGTTCAACATCCCGGACTCGATCGAAGAGGCCTCGATCAGCCTGGGCGTGTCGCCGCTCATGACCTTCTTCAAGGTCATCCTGCCGGCCATGAAGGCATCGCTCATCTCGGCCGCCATCTTGATGTGGGTGACCACCATCTCCGAGCTGTCGGCGTCGGTGGTGGTCTACACCGGGGGCCTGGAGACCATGCCCATCACCATCTTCCGCCAGGTCGACGGCGGCCGCCTGGGCCTGGCATCGGCCTATGGCGCAGCGCTGGTCAGCGTGATCCTGCTGCCCATCGTGGTGGCCATCAAGGTCTTTCGCATCAACCTGTTCTCGAGCAAGTAATCCCTACCCACCACCCAAGAGGCCTTCCATGAAGATCAAGACCCTGTTGCAATGCACGCTGGCCGCCATCGGCCTGGCCGCTGGCCTGGCCCAGGCCCAGACCGTGGTGCTGTACTCCTCCAACAACACCGAGACCATCGAGACCGCGCTCACCGTGGTCAAGCAGAAGGCCGGCTCGCTCAACGTGCAGCAGGTGACCGGCGGCACGGGCTCGCTCATGAAACGCATCCAGGCCGAGGCCAAGAACCCGCGCGGCGACGTGCTGTGGAGCGGCGGCTTCGGCACCATGGGCGCCTACAAGGACCTGCTGGAGCCCTACAAGTCGCCCGATCTGGCCGCCATTCCCGCCGAGTTCCGCGGCCCCGACAACCTGTGGGTGGGCACCAACCTGCACGTGATGGTGCTCATGGTCAATGAACGCCAGCTCAAGGGCCTGGCCGCACCCAAGACCTGGTCCGACCTGATGAAGCCCGAGTGGAAGGGCAAGTTCGCCATCACCGACCCGAGCAAGAGCGCCACCGCCTACATGCTGGTCTACGGCCTGCTCAAGCAGTTCGGCAAGGACGGGCTGGAGAAGATCGCGGCCAACGCCGTGGTCACCTCGTCCTCGGGCACCACCTACAAGGGCGTGGCCTCGGGCGAGTACCCCGTGGGCCTGACCATCGAGTACGCCGCGCAGGAATACGTGGCCGGCGGGCAAAAGGAGATCAAGCTGGTCTACCCCGCCGAAGGCAGTTACCTGGCGCCCGAAGGCATGTTCATCGTCAAGGGCGCCAAGAACATGGAAGCCGCGAAGGCGCTGTACAACGGCCTCCTGAGCAAGGAGGTGCAGCAGGCCCTGCTGGTCAAGAACTTCCGCCGCCCCACGCGCACCGACATCGCCGTCTCCAAGCTCACCGCGCTGCCCGACCTCAAGTCGATCAAGATCTTCCCGCTGGACCAGGACAAGGCCTCGCAGGAGTACGAGCAGCTCGTGGCGCTGTGGAACATCGCGGTGGCCAAGGCGCGCTGAAGGCGGCGAATGTAAGAAACATTCATGGGCGGCAAGCCAGGCCAGCAGATCGCCGACCCAGCGCCACAAAAGCCACCAGCAAAGGGCACTACGCTATTCAATCAATAGCAACCCGAGCCCTTCGCGTACCCGGCCGGCGGCCTGGCACGGTCACTCAGGGATAACGCCCGTACCGGGGCCCGGCTGCGCGGTTAGCCTCAGGCCCACTGCCGCACCAAGAGTGCTGGCAGTGCGAAGGACGCCTGTGGTTCCATGACCGGCCAGCGATGGCGCTACCCGCGCCATCGCCGTTGTCGGCCATCGGCCGGCATGGTGAATGCGTCCTTGTCCCCGTCATCCACGGAACCCCACGGCCCTATCCCCCACCGCGAGCACAGTCCCCATGTCCGTCAGCGTTTTCGACCTTTTCAAGATCGGCATCGGCCCCTCCAGTTCGCACACCGTGGGGCCCATGATCGCGGCGCGGCAGTTTGCCTGCCACCTGCAGGCCACGGTGGGCCTGGCGGCGGTGCACGGCGTGGTGGTGGAGCTGTTCGGCTCGCTCTCGGCCACGGGCGTGGGCCACGGCACCGATACCGCCGTGCTGCTGGGCCTGGCCGGGCATGAGCCCGACCGCATCGACCCCGACCAGATCGGCCCCGCCATCGCCCAGATCCGCGCCAGCCGCAGCCTGGCCCTGCTGGGCGAGCACAGCGTGCCCTTCGTGGAAAAGGAACACCTGCTGTTCCGCCGCCGCAGCCTGCCGCTGCACCCCAACGGCATGGCCTTCCATGCGCTGGATGCCCAGGGCATCAAGATCGCCGAGCGCGAGTACTACTCTGTGGGCGGCGGCTTCGTGACCAACGCGGCCGGCGAGCGGGTGCTGAACTCGGCAGCGGCATCCGGGCCCGACGCCGCCGGGCATGGCAACGGCCTGCCCTATCCCTTCAGCACCGGCGCCGGCATGCTGGCCCAGTGCCAGGCCACCGGCATGACCGTGGGTGCGCTCATGGCCGCCAACGAACTGCACTGGCGCAGCGCCGCCGAACTGCGCCGCCAGCTGCTGGCCATCTGGCACACCATGGCCGGCGCCGTGCAGCGCGGCTGCGCGGCCACCGGCACCCTGCCCGGCCCCATGCGCGTGCGTCGCCGCGCGGCAGAGCTGCACCGGAGTCTCAACACCCAGTCCGAGGCCGCCCGGCACGACCCCCTGTCGATGATGGACTGGGTGAACCTGTACGCCATGGCCGTCAACGAGGAGAACGCCGCCGGTGGCCGCGTGGTGACCGCTCCCACCAACGGCGCGGCCGGCGTGATCCCTGCCGTGCTGCAGTACTACGTGAACTTCCTGCCCGGCGCCGATGAGGAGGGCATCGCCACCTTCCTCCTCACTGCGGGCGCCATCGGCATCATCTACAAGGAGAACGCTTCGCTGTCGGGCGCCGAGGTGGGCTGCCAGGGCGAGGTCGGCGTGGCCTGCTCCATGGCCGCCGGTGCCCTGGCTGCCGTGATGGGTGGCAGCCCCGAGCAGGTGGAAAACGCCGCCGAGATCGGCATGGAGCACAACCTCGGGATGACCTGCGACCCCGTGGGCGGCCTGGTGCAGATTCCCTGCATCGAGCGCAACGCCATGGGCGCCATCAAGGCCATCAACGCCGCCCGCATGGCCCTGCGCGGCGACGGCCAGCACGTGGTCTCGCTCGACAAGGTGATCAAGACCATGATGCAGACCGGCGCGGACATGAAGGTCAAGTACAAGGAGACCTCGCGCGGCGGGCTGGCGGTGAACGTCGTCGAGTGCTGAGCCCCCTACTCCGGTAGGGTTCTCACGGGCCGGCCAGGCCCACAGAATCGGGCTTTTTGCCATGACCACACTGTTCCCTGCGACTTCACCGACCGCCCCGCTCACCCGGCTCTCGCTGCTCACCCTCGCCGCCGCACTGGCCGGCTGCGGCGGCGGGAGTGATGACCCGCCCCCGCAGGACGTGGCCCTGCTCGCGGGCGACTGGCAGTCCCAGGGCTGCACGGTGATCGGCAGCCGCCTGAGCGAACGCAGCCTCTTGCGCCTGGTGCGCCAGGACGCCACACTGTTCACCCAATCCTATGGGGCAGTGGTCTATGCCAACGGCGACTGCACTGGCAACGGCACGGTGCGGCTTCTCCCGCCGGAGACGGCCACCCCCCTCGTGGTACGGCGCACAGCCTCCACCGGCTCCCTTGCCGTCTTCTGGGCACACTGGACGCAGGATTCGGTCGACAGCACACCCTATGGCCGCTGGGCGCTCAAGGGAGATTTCATGTGCCCCGTGTTCTACGCTGTCGTGTTGGGCATCTTCCCCCCGCCACCGCCGCCACCTCCGCACACCTCCTACGACCTGGAAATCGCCACACGCCAGACCGACGAGATGCTGCAGCGCAGGGCCTGTTACACGCGCGTGCCCGCATAGGCCGCTGCCCGGCGAGCCCCCGCTCAACCCTCCGCGACCAGCGCCGCCAGCTTAGCCAGCGACATGCGCCAACCGGCCTCGTTGTCTTCGGGCGCCACGCCGGGCGGCAGGCCTTCGTGCAGCGCGACCAGCCGGGTACCGCCGCCCGGCTCGTCCGAGAGCTCCACCGTGGAGGTCATGCGGCCTTGCATGGCGGGGTTGACGGTTTCGAACTCCATCACCTCGACCACCCGCTCGTTCACGGCCAGTTCCTGAAAATGGCCGTGGTAGGTGTCGGTATGCGCCGAGGTCTTGCCGGCCAGGCCGGGCTCCTCGTAGGTGAGCGAGATCCGAAAGCGCCCGCCCTCGCGCGCATCGAAGGCATGCACCACCATGGCCATGCCATCGGGCACTTTCCATTGCGCAATGGCCTCGGCATCGACCAGTGCGGCATAGACGCGCGGGCGGGGGGCAGGGATGTGCACGGAGATGCGGGTGGAGGCCATGGGCACAGCGTAGGGGCAGTCCACACCGGACGCAAGAGATCACTGGCCTCCTGTCGGCCAAGCCGCCAGGCAGCCAGCGCTGTAGACTGGTGGCGCCTGCTTTTTCACCGAGGTTTTGCGTGGAAGCTCCTGCTGGTGAAGGCCGCTCAAAAACAGCCCCCGCGCATTTTCCCTACCGCGCCACCGCTCCAGGAAACCTATGTCCAATAGCCAGTTCGCCTTCCTCCACCGCTCATCCGTCCCCGACCGCGCCACGCTGCAGGCCTCGCTGGACCGGCTCGGCTTCGACCTCAAGCTGCACCCGGACTTCACCCGCTTCGACGACTCGGGGTTTCTGCCCTTCACGCTCAACGGCGTGGAAGGCCCGGGCTTCGAGATCCACTACAGCGAAGCGCAGGATGTGGTGGCTGACGACGAGAACTTCGCCGCCATTGCCGATGGCCGTGACTACTGCATCACCATGTGCTGGGGTGGCCGCATGAAGGACCTGGCCTGCGTGATGATGGTCAGCTGCGCACTGGCCCAGGACTTCGGCGCGGCGGTGTCGTACGAAGGCGAGGAGCCGTCGCCGCTGGACGAGATGCTGCACACCGTGCAGGTCGCGCTCAAGGAAGCGGCGAAAGAGAAATAGGCGAGGCAGGCGATCAATCCGCCGCCCGCGTCCCGATTCACCCGAACGGTCGCTTGGGCACCTGCCGGGCCAGCTCCGCAAAGTGGCCCACGCTGCCCCAGGCAGTGCGCGAACCGACCACGTACAGCCGCGACTTCGCGCGCGAGGCCATGACGTTGAGGATGTTGGGCACGCCGCCGGCCCACTGGCGGGCGCCCTTCTCACCCGCCATGGGCGCGCCCAGCACGGCGATCACGGCCTCGGCTTCCTTGCCCTGGAAGGTGTGGATGGTGCCCACGCGCTCGTCGAGCCATTTGCGCGCATCGACCCCGAAGAGCTCGAACAGCTGGGGTTCGGCGCGCAGCAGCAGGCGCATTTCCTGCGCCACCACGCGGAACGGGCAGATCACGTAGATGTCCGGGTTCTGCACGCCGGCGCGGGCCAGCTTGCGCAGCATGCGCATGACCACCTGGCCCTCTTCGGCGCTCCACTTGGGGGCGCTGGCGGTGGAGCTGGTGTCGGGGTCGAACCAGGCGGAGGGGCCCAGCACGTCGGCGACGTCGCCCACGCTGTCCGGCCCCATGGCCGGCACCATGCGGTTGTCGTACGCAATCGCGTTGGACACGCCGAACATGGGCTCCTGGAAGCGGCGGCGCACCAGCAGCGGCAGGCCCACGGCGCGCGTGCCGTCTGGCGTGCTGAACTGGGCCTTGATGACACTGGCGCTGTCGGCCAGGGTCTGCACCGAGGCCTGCGGTGCACACCAGAGCCCCCGGTCCACGCGCTGCTGCAGGGATATCTGGTTCACCAAGTTTTCGGGGATGGTGACCACGGGCGGGATCTGCAGCGTGTCGCCCACGATCACGGCACGCCGGGCGCGCAGCAGCGCGCCCACCGCGGCCTGGGGCGTGGCCTGCCCGGCTTCGTCCACCAGCAGCCAGCCGAACGATGCCGGCGGCAGGTCGCCCAGCATGCGGTGGATGGAGGCAAAGGTGGTGGACACCACGGGCACCACCAGGAACAGGCTGGACCACAGGTCCGGCAGCAGCTGGCGCCGCGCCGCATCCGGGAAGGTACCCGACTGCAGGGCCGCCATGAGCACGCCCAGGTTGTGCTCCATCTTGTGGGCCGCCACGGTGACGAAGGCCTTGTGCACATCGAGAGCGGCGACGAACAGCTTCTCGCGCTGCTGGTGGACCTGGTCGTCGAGCCAGGGCACGGCCAGGTTCCAGGCCTCGTGGCCGCGGTCGAAGAAGGACTCGTCGACGAAGCGGTCACCGATGCGGGCGTAGGCCTCCTTGAGCATGGCACCGAGGTTCTCGGCCTCGCGCTGGGCGGTTTCCAGCTGGGCATTGGTGGCGCCCAGCTCCTCGGCAAAACCCTTTTGCCGCTGCGCGGCGGTCTCCAGCGTGGCCTGTGCCTGCGCTTCGGCACGCACGGCCTCGCGGTGCACACCTTCCCGCGCCGAGGCCTCCGACATCCAGCGCCGGAAGGCTTCGGAGACGAACACCCGCGCCGACACGCCAGGCCGGGCCGCCTGCAGGGCCTGCAGCTCGCGCTCGGCCGCCACGACGGCGGCGCGCGCCTTGCTCGATCCCTCGATGGCCTGGGCATAGGCCGCAGAGGCCGCGCTCAGCGAGCGGGCGATGGCCTTGTGCTTGCCATGCAGCTGGTTGATGTCATCGCGCAGGCGCGACAACCGGGGTGCCAGGGTGCGCGTCTCTTCCAGCCGGGCCAGGATGGCCTCGACCGAGTGCTTGAGTTCGATGAAGGACTTGCGCGCCCGTTTCCACTGCTGCAGGGCGGCATCGCCGCTGAGCGGCCGCTCGGCGGCGACGATGCGGGGCGCCACCATCCGCGGCGGCTGGCCTTCGGCGGCAGGCTCCGGGCGCGAGACGTCCAGCCCGCGCGCGGCCTTGAGGTAGGTGCAAAAACCGAAATCCTCGTGCAGCCAGAAGCGCTGGCGGAAATCCCGGCGGTTGCGGCTGTTGCCGAGTGCGGCGGCCATCAGCCCCCAGGGTTGGTCGGCGGGGTCGGCAGGGAAGTTCTTTTCCTCGCCATACAGCAGGGCCCGGGCGGTGGCGGCAAAGTAGCGCGGGCCGGGCTCGACGCTGCGGCCCGCAGGCAGCTCGCGGCTGACGTTTTCCACCGCCTTGTTGTTGCTCGAGGCGACGAGCACCTCGAAGCCCTTGAGCCGGGGGGCCAGCCCATGCAGGTGCAGGAACTCGCCCTCGCCGACCTGGAAGCGCTGCCCCGTCGGGATGAACGCCTTGTTCGGATCGTCGAACTCCACCAGCCGGGCCGCGCGGCTCTCCACGCAGTGCGCCACCAGGTCGCGCAGCAGGGTGATCTTGCCGGTGCCTGGCGGGCCGTTCACCGCCAGAATGCCCTGCCTGTCGCCCGCGAACTCGGCGCGCGCCGCATTCACGGCCGCCTGCTGCAGCGTCACCACCGGGTGGCTGCCCCGGCTGGGCCAGCGTGCGGGCGGAAAGCGCGCGGGAGCAATCAGATCGGCAATGCCTGCAGTGTCCTTGAGCAGGTCACGTGCGGGCCCGGACTTCAGTACGGACAGGTAGCGCAGCAGGGCCTCGGGTGCAGCCCCGGAGTCCACCATGGCGCGCGCCTTGGCCAGGTCATCGAGGTAGAAGGAGTTGATGGGCGGCGAATCGGGCGCCCCTTCCAGCTTGGGGTGGCGGTACAGCCGCGCCACGAAACTGGGTGGCAGCACATGGTCGGGGCGCAGGCCCAGGGTGGCACACAGCCAGGCGTGGCTGTCGTTGATCGCCTTCAGGTCCAGCGGCAGGGGCCGGCCTTCGCCGTCCACCCGGGCCAGGCGCTGGTGCAGTTGCTCGCGCAGCAGCCTTTCGGCATCGGGCCAGCGCGCAAGCGCGCCAGCCTTGCCGCGCAGCACCGCCGGAACGCCCCAGGCAAAGCTGGAGATGGCCACGGTTTCGGGGCCCGCGAGCAGGCCATCCTGGTCCACGATGGCCATGGCGATCGGCGCCCGGTGCCGTTGGTAGGTGCGCGTCTCCTCGTCCTTGCCGAACGAGGACAGCAGATCGGTCATGCACATTTCCATGCTCACCTCGCCGAGCACGACCAGGTAGAACAACCGGAACGGCGGCTTGTAGGACTGCTCGCCCCGCTGCCACGGCAGGGGTTCGCCATCGACCTTGGCGATGGATGCACGGTCGCCACCGACCAGCGTTGCCGGGTCGGTGTACGCCAGGGGGGCCAGCACCTCCAGCGACAGCCAGGCGGACAGGATGGCGTGGGCCGAGTCCTGCGCGGCATGCAGGCTGGCGGGGGTCACCGACTCCAGCGCGGCCAGGGCGTCCCGGGCCTCGGTATCGCCGACGGCGCTTGCCACCATCGGCCCCGGTGCCGGCACGGGCACGAAAGCCGGGGCAGCGCCCGGCGCGGCGGGTGCCGGGGCCGTGGCCTGGCCGGCACGTGCGCCCGCCGGCCGCGGCATCGCGGAAGGCAGCGAAAGGGAAAACGGTGCGCGGTCCACGGTACCTGCCAGCCCGTTCAGCGACGGCGCGCGCAGGTCGCCATCGACCGGCGGGCTGCCCCGGCCATCCGGCACGGCACGGGCTGGCGGGCGATGTTCCTGTTCTGCGGCAGTGGCATGGACGACCTCCCTCGGACCTTGTATGGCTTCGTGCGGCATTGGCAGATCGGCAGTGCCCTCCCCGGCATCGGGGCGGTTGGCTGGGGGGGAAGGCATGGCTGTCAAAAAATGCGCGCAGCCGAGCATGTTACATGCGACAGCCCGCCGTTCCCAGTGCCTGGCCGATGGATGGAAGCAAAAACCTGGTTGGCGGCGCATTGCAGATGGCCCTCCCCGGCCCTGCATGGTCCATGCCAATCGCCAATTCTTGGTGCTACCGCCCCGCCGCTCGCGTCCCTAAAGTCCAGCCCATGGACCCACACCCACCCCTTCTCCCCAGCACCTTGCCGCCATCGGCGGCCAGCCATGCACCCTATGGCCCGGCGTTGCGCCATGCCGACACCGATGCCGACCTGGTGGCCTGCTGGCCCGTGGTGCAGCAATTGCGCCCGCGGCTGCAGAGCGCCGAGGACTTCATCGCCCGTGTGCACCGCATGCGCGCCGACCGCTACCGCATCCTGGCCGCCTGGCAGGACCGGCACACCGCCGTGGCGCTGGCCGGCTACCGCGTGGCGGAGAACCTGATCTACGGGCGCTTTCTGTACGTGGACGACCTGGTCACCCTGGACACCGCGCGCGGCGCGCGCTGGGGCCAGGCACTGATGGATGCGATGGCGCGCATTGGCGAGGCCGAAGGCTGCAGCTGCCTGGTGCTGGACACCGGGCTGTCCAACGCGCTGGCCCAGCGCTTTTACTTTCGCCAGGGGCTGCTGACGCAGGCCCTGCGCTTCGGGCGCCCGCTGCAGGCCGCACCGCAGGGGGCCGGGGCATGACCGCGAACATCCTGCACATCACCTGCAGCGCCCGGGCCGAGGAGTCGCAGAGCACGCGCTTTTCCTACCGCATCGTGGAGCGCCTGCAGCCGGCCGGCGTCACCCTGCGCGACCTGACCTGGGCCCCGCTGCCGCATGTGGACAGCGCCTATGCCCACGCCCTGGCGGGCCGGCCGCCGGGGGAGCATAACGCGCCCCACTTGGACAGCCTGGCCCGGTCGGAGCAGTTGATCGCCGAACTGGACGCTGCCCACGCCATCGTCATCGGCCTGCCGATGCACAACTACACCATTCCTTCGTGCCTCAAGGCCTGGGTGGACCATGTGCTGCGCATCGGCCACACCTTCGCGCCCTCGCCAGAGGGCAAGCGCGGGCTGCTGCGCGACCGGCCGGTGTACATCGCAGTGGCCTCGGGTGGGTTCTTCACCGGGGCCAAGGCCAACCAGCCCGACTTCGTGACGCCCTACCTGCAAGCCGCCCTGAACACCATGGGCCTGCGCACGCTGCATTTCTTTGCCCTGCAGGGCCTGGTCTTCGGCCCCGAGCGCGTGGCCCAGGCCTGGAGCGAGGCCACAGCGGCGCTGGATGCCGTGCTGGCCCCTGCGAGCGCTGCCGCGGCGATCGCCTGAGCGCCTTTCCCCCTTCTCTTTTTTTGATCCAGGAGTACCCATGTCCCAACGCCTTGACCACAGCAAGATCGCCCCCAACGCCGCCAAAGGCTTCTACGCCGCCAGTGCCTACCTATCCCAGTGCGGCCTGCCCACCGTGCTGATCGACCTGGTCTACCTGCGCGTGTCCCAGATCAACGGCTGCGCCTACTGCGTGGACCTGCATTCGCGCGACCTGCTCAAGCACGGCGTCAGCGTGGACAAGCTGGTGCTGGTGCCTGTGTGGCGCGAGGCCGGCGCGCTGTTCGATGCGCGCGAAAGCGCCGCGCTGGCATGGGCCGAGGTGCTGGCGCGCGTGGACCAGACGGGTGCGCCCGACGAGGACTTTGCCGCCGTCTCCCGCGTCTTCAGCGAACGCGAGGTGGTGGACCTGACCATGGCCATTTGCCTCATGAGCGCCTTCAACCGCCTGGGCGTGGGCATGCGCCTGGTGCCCCAGGCAGCGGCAGCGGCTGCAGCGGCCGCCTGAGCGCTCAGCCGCGCTGTTGGCCCTCGACCAGGCCCAGGAGCTGCCGGCAGTGCGCGGCAGCCTCGCCCTCGGGCACATTGGCCACCCCCAGCACCAGGCCGGCATGGTGGGGCTGCGGGTCGGCATACCAGGGCGACAGCGGCACCGGGGCCAGGCCGTGCTGGCGTGCCTGCAGGGCCAGCGCCACGTCGTCCATCCCCGGAGGCAGGCGCAGCAGCACCGAGAGCCCCGCCGTGCGGCAGGTGGCCGATTGCGCTTGCAGGCTGGCCACGATGGCGTCGCGCCGACTGGCGTACAGCTGCTTCATGCGGCGCAGGTGCCGCAGTAGGTGGCCAGCTTGCAGGAACTCGGCCACCGCCTGCTGCAGCAGCGGCGCGGGGGCCGAGCCGAACAGGGCCGCCGCCTCGTCGAAGCGCGCCACCTGCGCGGCCGGCACCACCAGGAAGCCCAGGCGCAGCGACGGGTTGATGGTCTTGCTGAAGGTGCCCACGTGCAGCACGCGCCCGCCAGCATCCTGCGCGGCCAGGGCCGGCATGGCGCGGCCCGGTGGCAGTTGCAGCTCGCCCAGGTAGTCGTCTTCGAGCAGCCAGGCGCCGGCCTGCGCTGCCCAGCCGAGCAGGGCCTGCCTGCGCTCCACCGACAGCGTCGCCCCCAGCGGCGCCTGCTGCCCCGGCGTGACCACGGCTAGCACCGCCTGGGGCGCAGCCGCCAAGCCGGCCGCCACGTCCAGGCCCATCGCATCCACCGGCACGGGCACGCCGGCCACGCCCAGGGCCGCCAGCGTGCGGCGCGTGAGCGGATAGCCCGGGTCTTCGCACCAGGCCTGGCCGCCTCGCAGACCCAGCGCCTGCACGGCCAGCGCGATGGCGGCCGTGTGGCCGCTGGTGATGAACACCTGCGCCGCGCTGCTGGCCATGCCGCGCGCCACGGCCAGGTAGGCCGCGATGGCCGTGCGCAGCAGCGCCTCGCCACGCGGGTCGGGGTAGCGCAGCGGGGCCTCGGCCGACGCCCGCGCGGCGCGCGTGACGGTGCGCGCCCAGACCTTGGCCGGGAAGGCATCCTGCGCGGGCACGCCCATCTGGAACATGCCGCTCACGCTGCGCGGGTAGTTGGCCACCGGGTCGCGCAGCACGGCGGCAGCCGGGCCCGCAGCCGGTGCCACCGGTGCAGGCGCCACATGGCGCCCGACGAAGGTGCCCGCCGCGCCCAGGGCCACGATCAGCTGGGCATCGATCAGTGCCTCGTACGCCGCACGCACGGTGCCGCGCGCCACGCCCAGCTGCGAGGCCAGGTCGCGCCAGGACGGCAGGCGCGCACCCGGGGCCAGCCGCCCCTGGGCAATGGCCGCATGCAGCGCCTTGCGGATCTGCTCCGTGACCGGCTCGCGCGCGCTGCGGTCCACCGCCAGGTGCAGCGTGGCGGGCGTGGAGGCAGGAGAACCAGGAGCGGGAGATTCCATGGAACAGGGCGTGCGTTCAAAGGCGGCAGCAAAAGGCAGTCCCGTGGATCATGCCCATGATTGCCGCCCCGCGCCGCGGCCGGTGAATGTGGCGGAATGCCGACGCCCAAGGGCGAGACAGTGGCAAAGCGGGCAAGGCCCCTTCACAATCCGCGCATCGACCAGGACGGCCCACAAGGCATGGTCCCTGGCGTTTTTTCATCGGGCACCCGCCCGGCTCCTTTTCTTTTCATCCTTCCATGAAATCTGTTTCGATGCTGCGCCACGTGGCGCTGATGGCGGCGCTGTTGCTGGCCAACGCCCCCGCCTGGGCCGAAGACACGCTGGCGCGCATTGCCAGCTCGGGCGAGCTGCGCCTGGGCCACCGCGAAAAATCGCTGCCCTTCTCGTACAAGGACGCCAGCAGCGGCAAGGTGCAGGGCTACACCGTGGACATCTGCCTGCAGATCTTCGAGGAGATCAAGAAGGAGCTGAAGCGCCCGGACCTGAAGCTCAAGTACCTGCTGGTGGACGGCAAGAACCGCATCAGCGACGTGAAGGACAACGTGGTGGACCTGGAATGCGGCGGCACGGCCAACACGGCGGCGCGGCAAAAGGAGATTTCCTTCAGCCACCACATCTTCGTGGCGTCCTCGGCCTTCCTGGTGCGCAAGAATTCGGGCATCAAGACGCTCGACGACCTGCAGAACAAGAAAATCGCCGTGCAGGGCAAGACCACCAACGAAAACCTGCTCAAGGCCAACGAGCGCACCTTCAACCGCAAGTTCAACTACGTGGCGGTGGACAGCACGCTGGACGCCGTGAACGCACTGGCCAAGGGCGAGGCCGACGCCGCCTTTGCCGACGACGCCGGCATCTGGATCCCGCTCACGCGCCTGGGCAAGTCCATGGACGACTACCTGTTCC
Source organism: Acidovorax sp. GW821-FHT09B03 (assembly GCF_059418305.1). Lineage (NCBI taxonomy): Bacteria > Pseudomonadati > Pseudomonadota > Betaproteobacteria > Burkholderiales > Comamonadaceae > Acidovorax > Acidovorax sp. GW821-FHT09B03. Next base: position 6,961 of record NZ_JBWKPP010000017.1, on the reverse strand, counting down.
TGGAAAAGCGCCTCTCGGTGGAGCCCTACAGCATCGGCCTGCGCCGCGAAGACCCCAAGTTCAAGGAGCTGGTGGACCGCGTCACGCGCCGCATGATCCAGGGGGGCGAGATGCTGACGCTGTACAAGCGCTGGTTCAGCTCGGACCAGGGCACCCTGCCGATGAGCATCTTCATGAAGGAAGCGCTGCGCCGGCCCAGCGACATCGGGGTCGAGCAGATCGCGTTTTGAGCCCCTGCGAACGGCAAGGGGCTTGACCTGCATCAAGACGACCCCTTTCGCTTCCTGAAATCCAGCCGAATTCCCGTCGGTGATGGACCGTAGTCGTTTTATAGTCGATAGTAATAATTTGTAGCTATTGCATGACGACGACAGACCCTCTCATGGCTGCTGGCCTGGATGGTACCGACAGCCCCCACTACCTGCGCGCGCTGACCGACATGGCCGACGAGCGCACGGTGGTGGCGGGCGCCGCCATCTACACCGACAACGGCATCAAGCTGGTGGAAAAGGGCGCGCGCATCGACAGCCGCCTGTACGACCGCTTGGTGCAGCACAAGCTGCGCGAGCCCATCGACAAGCACCTGACCATCGACAACCCCGTGACCGTGGAGGTCCTGATTGCCACCGGCCAGGAGTTGGCGGCGCAGGATGTCCTGGTCAATCTGCTGGCCGAGGCCATCGGGTCCGCCGTGCGCCTGCTGGCCCCGCTGCGCTCCCTGCCGCTGCCCGGGCCCGTGGCCTGCAAGCTCACGGTGATGCGTGACAAGCGGCCCGAGCTGTACCAGCACAGCCTGCGCATGATGATGGTGGCCGTGTTCCTGGGCCTCAAAGCCGGCATGCCCGAGCGCGATTGCGCCACGCTGGCCGCTGCCGCCCTGCTGCATGACCTGGGCGTGCTGCACATGGACCCGGCCTGGAACGACCCCGATTTCAAGGCGGTGGGCGTGCAGCGCAAGCACCTGGTGGCGCACCCGATCACCGGCATGCTCATGGTGCGCGACACCAACGCCTACCCCAAAGCGGCCGAGACCGCCGTGCTGGAACACCACGAGCGCATGGACGGCAGCGGCTACCCGCGCGGCCTGGCGGGGGCCGACATCTCGCCCATGGGCCGCATCCTGATGCTGGCCGAAGTGGTGGCCGCCTTCTTCGAGAAATACGACGACATGCCGGCACAGCGCCTGTCGCTGGTGCTGCGGCTGAACCACCGCAAGTTCCCGTCTGCGCTGGTGGGGCACATCCTCCCGCTGCTGCAGGAAGAGGTGGCACGCGAATCGGCGCTGATGCCGCTGGGCAACGATGCCCCGCGCCAGGCCGAGCTGCTGGCCGACGCCTTCATCAAATGGGACGAACTCAAGACCGCCCTGCCTCCGGCCCTGCTCAAGGCCATGCCCCCCTCCAGCGCCTTCGTGTTTGCCGATGCGCGGCTGATGGCGCTGCAGAAGGCCCTGGTGGAGGCCGGCTCCCACCCGCAGCACCAGGCCGACCTGATGGCCCAGCTGCAGGGCGACGCCATGGGCCTGGCCGAGGTGGCTCTGGTGGGACGCGAAGCGATTTTCCAGCTGCAGAGCGTGCTCAATGCCTGCCACCGCCGCTGGCCCGACCTCGCCCAGCGCGCCACGCCGGGCGACACAGCCGTGGCCAACTGGTGCGACTGGGCTGCCGAGCGGCTGTAAGCCGCATCAAAAAGCATAGCTGCCCATCCTTTGTGACAGGCGGCTGACTGCCCCACAGGCAAATCCCGCCCGCCACCGGGTGGGGGCCCGGACATGGGACAATCGCCCCCCATGACACCGCAGCAGTACGTACAACAAAAAGCCGTCGCCTCAGGAAGCAGCTTCTACTACGCCTTCCTGTTCCTGCCGGCGCCGCGGCGCGCGGCCATCACGGCGTTCTACGCGTTCTGCCGGGAGGTGGACGACGTGGTCGATGAAGTGAGCGACCCTGGCGTGGCCCGCACCAAGCTGGCCTGGTGGCAGGCCGAGGTGGCCAAGGCCTACGCCGGCCAGCCCACCCACCCCGTGATGCAGGCGCTGATGCCGCTTGCGGCCGACTATGGCATCGAGCAGCGCCACCTGCAGGCCGTGATCGACGGCTGCCAGATGGACCTGGAGCAGACGCGCTACCTGGATTTCGCCGGCCTCACCCAGTACTGCCACCTGGTGGCGGGCATCGTGGGCGAGGTCACGGCGCGCATCTTCGGCCAGACCGACGAGCGCACCACGCAGTACGCCCACACCCTGGGCCGCGCCTTCCAGCTGACCAACATCATCCGCGACGTGGGCGAGGACGCCATGATGGGCCGCATCTACCTGCCCGTGTCGGAACTGCAGCAGTTCGACGTGAAGGCGCACGAGGTCCTCAAGCGCCAGTACTCCGACCGCTTCACCGCGCTGATGAAGTTCCAGGCCGAGCGCGCGCACCGCACCTACGACGAGGCCCTGGCCCTGCTGCCCGACGCCGACCGCCGCGCGCAAAAGCCCGGGCTGATGATGGCCAGCATCTACCGCACCCTGCTGCGCGAGATCGAACGCGACAACTTCCAGGTGCTGCACCAGCGCATCCGCCTGACCCCGCTGCGCAAGTTCTGGCTGGCGTGGAAGGTGCAGGCGCTGGGGCGCATGTAGTCCGTCCCCCGGGAAACCCGCCATGAACCATTCTGTGCGCCCTTCGCCCCTCCCGCACCTGGCCGGTGCCGCCGTGCTGGCGCTCGCCCTGGGCGCCGCCGCCCTGCCCCAGCCCGCACACGCCTTCTGGGGCCTGCTGGGCAAGGCCGCCAGCGGGGCCGGCAAGGCAGCCGGGGGCACCGCGGGCAAGGCAGCCGGGGCTGCAGGCGCGGCCGGGGCCGCCGGGGTGGCGGGCGAAGCAGCCACCGCGGCCGGTACGGCCGGCAAGGCTGCCGCGGCCGGGGCAGGCGCCGCCACGCTGGCCGATGATGCGGCCCGGGCCGGCGGCAAGGCGGCCGGCACCGCCGACGCCGCAGGCGGTGCGGCCCATGGTTTCAGCGCCGTCAACGCCGCGCTGCCCCCCGAAGTGGCCGTGTACCTGGCCAAGCCCGCCGCCAGCCTGACAGGCAGCGACACGGCGGCCATGATGGGCCTGTACCAGCGCATGGTGGCGCAGGCCGGCAAGACCGGCGATTTCAGCGTGATCGAGCGCATGCCCCAGGTGCACGGCGCCAAGACGCTGCCGCAGCAACCCGTTTCAGTACCGGTCAAGGCCGGCGCCACAGCCCAGCCATCGCCGGCCGCAGCGGCCCCTTCTCCATCGGCCGCCGCCGAGATGAGCCTTGCCGGGCTGCGCCTGCTGGCGCATGCCGCATCGGCCGGCCACCGCGCGGCACGGCAGGAATTGCGCGATCGCTGCACCGACCCCGCGGTGCTGCGCACCGCACCGGCCGATGTGCAGGCCGCCTGCAAGGCCGCGGCTTCCAGCTCCACCTCCGCCCCCGCCAAGCCCCGGCCTGCGGCCACATGAAGAAGATCGCCGTCATCGGCGCCGGCTGGGCCGGCATGGCCGCGGCCATCGCGCACGCGCAGGCAGGCCACGCCGTCACCGTGCTGGAGGCCGCGCGCACCGTGGGCGGCCGCGCCCGTGCGGTGCAGGCCACCCTGCCTGACGGCACGGCGGCCACGCTGGACAACGGCCAGCACATCCTGATTGGCGCCTACACCGAGAGCCTGCGCCTGATGCGCCTGGTGGGGGTGGATGCGGGGTCCGCACTGCTGCGCCTGCCGCTCACGCTGCAGTTCCCCGACGGCACGGGTCTGGCCCTGCCCGACCTGCCGCCCCCCTTCGACGCCGTGCTGGGCATCGCCCGCGCACGCGGCTGGGGCTGGCGCGACAAGCTGGCGCTGCTGCGCGCGGCCAGCGGCTGGCAACTGGGCGGCTTTCGCTGCGCGCCCGAAACCTCGGTGGCGCAGCTGTGCGCCGGCTTGCCGAAGCGGCTGGTGGCCGAGTTCATCGACCCGCTGTGCGTATCGGCCCTGAACACCCCTGCCCACGAGGCCAGCGGCCAGGTGTTCCTGCGCGTGCTGCGCGACAGCCTGTTCAGCGGACGGGGCGGCTCCAACCTGCTGCTGCCGCGCGTGAACCTGGGCGCCCTGTTCCCCGAGGCGGCGGCACGCTGGCTGGCCGCGCAGCATGGCGGTGCGGTGCATGCCGGGCAGCGCGTGCAGGGCATCGCGCAGCAGGCCGATGGGCGCTGGGAACTGCAGGGCACGGACTTCGCAGGCCCTTACGACCACATCACCCTGGCCTGCCCACCGTGGGAGGCCAGCCGCCTGATCGCGGGCGCCACGGGCCTGCCGGCGGGGCAGGATGCCACGCGCCAGCAGTGGTGCGCCACCGCCGATGCGCTGCGCTTCGAAGCCATCACCACCGTGTATGCCCATGGCACGGGCGCGCGCCTGGCCCAGCCCATGCTGGCGCTGCGCAACACGGCAGAGATGCCCGCGCAGTTCGTGTTCGACCGCGGGCAGCTCGACGGACTGCACGGCGTGCTGGCCTTCGTGGTGAGCGCCAGCACCGGCGAGCGCGCCGTGGTCACCGAGCAGGTGCTGCGCCAGGCCGCCGAGCAACTGGCTCTGCCCGGCCTGCAGGCCCTGCAGACCGTGGTGGAAAAGCGCGCCACCTTTGCCTGCACACCCGGCCTGGCGCGCCCCGGCATGCAGGTGGCACCCGGCCTGGTGGCCTGCGGCGACTATGTGGACGGCCCCTACCCGGCCACGCTGGAAGGCGCCGTGCTGTGCGGCACGGCAGCGGCTGCTGCGCTGGCGTGCTGAGTGCCCGCCTCGGGTAAACCCCGAGGCTTTCAGGCCCCCGAAGGCACAGGATGGGCCCCGACTGACAGCATTCCGAAAGCAGGCCCGCGCCACCATCGGCGCAGGCCATTTTTTTCTTTCGAGCCGCTTCTGACGGAGACAACCCCATGCATCCCTTCCTCACTCCCCACGCCCCCTCTTCCTCCCCCTTGTCCTCTCTGGACGCGCGCCGCCGCCAGCTGCTGTCCGCCGGCGGTGCCGCCGCCCTTGCGGGCCTGCTGCCCGGCATGGCCCGGGCGCAGGCCGCCTGGCCCGCCAAGTCCATCCGCTTCGTGGTGCCCTTCGCGCCCGGTGGCAGCTCCGAAATCGTGGCACGCTCCACGGCGGCCGAGCTGACCAAGACCCTGGGCCAGAGCGTGTTCGTGGACAACAAGCCCGGCGCGGCCGGCAACATCGCCATGTCCGAGGTGGCGCGCGCGGAAGACCAGCATACCCTGATCCTGGGCCACATCGGCACGCTGGCGGTGAACCCCTTCATCTTCGACAAGCTGCCCTACGACCCGAACAAGGACTTCAAGCCCGTGAGCCTGCTGGCCAAGGTGCCCAGCCTGTACGTGGTGCACCCCGACGTGCCGGCCAAGAACCTGCGCGAGTTCGTGGCTTACGTCAAATCCAAACCGGGCAAGCTGAGCTACGGCTCCGCTGGCAACGGCAGCGCCGGGCACCTGGCCTTCGAGTACCTGAAGATGACGGCCGACTTGTTCATGCTGCACGTGCCCTACCGCGGCACCGGCCCGATGCTGACCGACCTGCTCTCGGGCCGCGTGGATGCCTCGGCCGTGGGCGCCGCGGCCATCCTGCCGTTCATCAAGTCGGGCAAGGTGCGCTGCATCGCCACCGGCTCGGCCAAGCGCCTGCCGCAGTTGCCCGATGTGGCCACGGTGGCCGAGCAGGGCTTCCCCGGCTTCGAGATGACACAGTGGTACGGCATGCTGGCCCCGGCCAACCTGGCGCCCGCCAACCTGGACAAGCTGGCCGCCGAGACCGCCAAGGCCGTCAAATCGCAGGGCTCGCTGGAGCGCCTCAATGCCGATGCCGCCGAGGCCATTGGCGACACGCCGGCGCAGTTCGCGCAGTTCATCGCGGCCGAACAGGCGCGCTGGAAGAAGGTGCTGCTGCGCGCCAAGGTGAAACCGGACTAAGAAGGTGTGAACGAACCCGCCATGCCCGCTCATCCCGCCAAAACACGCGCGCTCGTCGTTGCAAATGCTCGCCATAGCCCGAGCTATGGCTGCGCTTTGCGCCTAGATCGCACGCGTTTTGACGGCCTGCTCTGGCACGCCGGATCCATTCACACCTTCTGAGCCACTCGCCGCCCTGTCGGCGCGCGGGTAGCATCCAGCCACCACCATGCGCATCCTCCTGGCCGAAGACGAACACACCCTGGGCACCTGGCTGAGCCGGGCGCTGGAGCACGCCGGCATCCAGGTCGAATGGGTGACCGACGGCCGCCTGGCCGACCGCGCGCTGCAGCAGCGCGACCACGACGCCCTGGTGCTCGACCTGGGCCTGCCCGGCCTGGACGGCCACGCCGTGCTGCAGCGCCTGCGCGCGCGCGACCAGCGCCTGCCGGCGCTGATCCTGACCGCGCGCGACTCGCTCGACGAGCGCGTGCGCTCGCTCAACGCCGGGGCCGACGACTTCCTGGCCAAGCCCTTCGAGCTGGCCGAACTGGAGGCCCGCCTGCACGCCCTGGTGCGCCGCGCGCGCGGCACCGAGCACCCGCGCCTGGCCTGCGGGCCGCTGGTGTACGACGGGGCGCGCAAGCAGTTCGTGCTGCACGGCGAGCCGCTGGCCCTGTCGCCGCGGGAGCAGGCGGTGCTGCGCGTGCTGGTGCAGCGCAGCGGGGAGCCGTTTTCCAAGCAGCAGATACTGGACCGGGTGTTTTCGGATGAGGAGGATGTGCATCCTGAAGCCGTCGAGGTGTTTGTGCATCGGCTTCGCAAGAGGCTGGATGGGAGTGGGGTACGCATCACGACCTTGCGGGGGTTGGGGTATGCGTTGGAGCAGGAGTGATGGCTTCTGCTCGTTGGCTAAGGTTGCTGCATGCCTTGCTTGAGGGCGGGAGCCGGGTCTCGGCCCGGCGGCCGAGGTACTTGTTCTTTGCTTCGCCAAAGAAAAGTACCCAAAAGAAAG